>JAIPEP010000009.1 GCA_021737085.1 Desulfohalobiaceae bacterium
TGGACAGAGAAACCCGGGAGAAGATGTTCACCCTCTTCTTTTCCACCAAGGGGAACCGGGGCACGGGACTGGGCATGTTCATCGCGGGACAGACCGTCTCCCGGCACGGAGGGAGCATCGAGGTGGAGAGCGAGCCGGGGCAGGGCTCCCGCATCACTGTGTGGCTACCCCGGGTCAGTGAATCAGTGAGTCAGTGAGTCGGTGCAGCAGTGCGAGGGTGAGACAGAGGCTCTGCCTGTCACCCGCCCTCCGATCTCCCACATCCGACTTCCGCCCTCCGATATCCGATCTCAGAACACCGCGTTCCATCCTGCGCCGGCGAAGGCGAAGCGCTTTCCGAATCGCTGCAGGAAGGTTGCGGCGGAGTACTGCCCCGTGCAGTGGGATACGCCGATTAGCTCCAGGCCGTATTCCTCCAGGGCGCGCATGGTCTCTTCCAGCTGCCTTTCGCTGTCCAGAAAGCCCAGGTGGGTGCCGCCTATAATCGCGTGAAAGCGCGAATAGCCGGTTTGTTTGGCGAAATGGCGCAATACGTTTACTGTTCCGGCATGGGCGCAGCCAAGTAGGACCACAGGGCCGCTTTCCGTGTCTAGGAGCAGGCTCGCGTCGTCCCACAGGGGGTCCGGCTCCATGCCGTCTTCTCTCTGCACCATCAACTGGGGGTCACCGGTCTCGAAATCCGTGATCCGCGGTACCTCACCGGAAAAGTACACTCCAGGCAGTATCTGTTGAAAATCACTGACAAACTGGAAATGGGCGCCCAGGGTGTCCTCCAGAAAGGTCCTGGTATGGGGCATGCCAATGTATATCTGTTCCTCTCCTGCAGGGCCTTTCCTTAGGCTGTACTTGGCTTCCAGGACAGCAGGATGGGCGGTAATCCTAGCGCCGCCGCACATTTGCAGGGCGTCCGCCAGGCCGCCGGTGTGATCAAAGTGGCCATGGCTGAGAGCGATCCCCTCAACACTCCGGCCGCTCAAGCCCAGGTAGCGCATATTGTGGGCCAGGGTATGACCCTGGCCCGTGTCGAAGAGGAGACTTCGGCCGTCCTTTTCCACCAGGGCGGCGAAACCATGCTCGCCGAGCAGGCCGAAAGTTCCGCCGGCGGTATTTTCACAGAGAACGGTGATGCGTGTTTGGCCCATGTGCGACTCCTAAAAAGTAAATACTCGGGCGCTTTCGGCAATGTCGATGATGGAGGGGGCGCCTCCCAGGTACATATTAGTGGAGAAACGGGACTCGTCCACCTGACGAGCCTTGGCACAGGGGATTCAGACTCCGATAGGGACTTCGTTGTCTATGAGGTGGGGCAGGTAGTCACCGGGAGAGTCCCCTGTAGTCGTCTTTTGGCTGCGATCCCGATTTGGCTCGGCCCAGGCCACGCCGCTGTCGACTAAGAAGAGGTTGACCGTGTGGCCTTTATCGTGGGCCACTTTGGCGAACTGGAAGCAGCGCGTGGCCGCTTCGTTGTCCTCCCGTCCCAGGATGAATAGGAATTCGGCCATAATTTACCTCCTCGAATTTAGGGTTTGCGGTGCGTATACGCCAAATGGGAAGGGTCTGCTCTTTTCGGAGCGAAAGTGTAAAGGAACGAGTGAGTCCGACAGGTGAGCTTTGGCAGGTACGCAGCGATTCCGCTCCCGCTTGTCTATATGCGGGCGCGGAATCGCTGTTCGCGGGATGCATGCCTGTATCTCGGCGGACAGGAGCTGTATTGGGCATTAATTAATGGGTACAGGCGTTCTCTCCGGTGGTCAACGTTCCCTGCAGATAATTCCTGGCCAGATCCTGTGGGGGTAATTCCTCGGCTCCAGTGACCACCCTGACACCATAGTCGTGGAAGTAGTTCACAGCCCGGGCTCCCATACCCCCGGCGAGGACCACATGGGCGCCCTGCTCCGCGAGCCACTTGGGAAGCACTCCCGGTTCGTGCGGGGGCGGGGTCAGGTAGACGGTTTCCTCCAGTTGTCCGTTGTGAGGGTCGGCGTCCACAAGGGCGAACTGCTCGCAATGACCGAAGTGTTGACAGAGACGTCCTCCGGCTACCGGAACTGCGATGCGCAGTTTGCCGTCGGTTGTGCCAAGGTCTGGATTTTCCTGGACCTCTGCCTGTCTGGGCTCCTGTTGCGCCTCTCGATAGGAGGGGGCGGAGTGGAGAATGTTGTTTATGATCTCCTGATAGGCCCTGGTGGCGGGAGTGTCCCCATCTTCGCTCATGGTCACCTTCCCTTGGTCGGCGTTGCGGACCACCTCGGGATCCAAGGGAATTCGACCCAGAAACTGCACCCCTGCCTCATGAGCCAACCGCTCGCCTCCGCCGCTGGCGAACACATCCACTATTTCTCCGCAGTGAGGGCATTTGAGCCCGCTCATGTTCTCCACGAGACCCAGGACTGGATTGCCCGTCTGCTGGCAGAAATTGACCGAGCGCCGCACGTCGTCCACTGCCAAATCCTGAGGGGTGGTTACCACTATGCCCTGGGCGTCTGTCCCTAGTAATTGCATCACGGACAGAGGCTCATCCCCTGTTCCGGGAGGGCAGTCGATGACCAGATAGTCCAGGTCTCCCCAGGAAACATCCTCCAGGAATTGCTGGATGAGCTTCATCTTGACCGGTCCGCGCCAAATTACGGAGTCGCTTTTTTCGGGCAGAAAGAAGCCCAGGGAGATGACTCCCAGGTTTTCTCCCCACTTGATGGGAATGAGACCTTCCTCCTCGGTGGTGACAGGTCTGCTTCCCTCCAGATTGAGCAATCTGGGGATGCTCGGACCATGAACATCCACGTCCATTAAGCCCACTTTTTTGCCTTGCCGGGCCAAGCCGACGGCTAGATTGGTGGCTACGCTACTTTTCCCCACACCCCCCTTGCCGGAAAGCACCACGAATTTATTCCGGATGCGCTGCAGACTGCGCTGTAGCTTCTGATCCTGATTTTGTTGATTTGCTCCGCACTGAGAAGATTGCTGCCCCTGACATCCGCTGCCGCATGCTTTTCCTTCTTGACTCATATGGGAATCCTCCTCGATAAATTTTTAGATTTGATTTAAAGCATTCTGGTTTCAGAGGGCCTCAATGCCGATGTAGAGCGCATCAGGCAGTAGAGGCCTTTTGCTCGGCATCGAGTCTCTCCTGAATGCCGTCCCATATACGGTGCATGTATTCTCCCAGCCCGCTGGGATCGTATTCCGTGATGCTCTTTCCCTCGATTTGGGCCCGGGTTATCTTTTCCTCATAGGGGATCCTACCCAGAAGGGGCAGATCTTTGTCTTTGGCAAATCTTTCGATCTCATCGCTCAGGGAATCGTTTATATCCGCCTTGTTGATGACGATACCGCTAGGGATGCCGAAGTAGGAGGTTAGCTCCTGGACCCTTTTGAGGTCGCTTACAGCCGCGAGTGTGGGCTCGGCTACGATAACTGCCAGATTCGTTCGTGACAGGGAGGCGATCACCGGACATCCGATTCCCGGCGAGCCATCGGTGAGAATGAGGTCGATGCCCTGGTCTTCGGCTATTTCCCGGGCCTCGGTACGCACGGTGGTTACCAACTTGCCAGAGTTTTCCGCGCCCGGCAATAGAGCCGCATGCACCATGGTCCCGAATCGCGTCTCGGAAACGTACCAGTAACCGTTGAAACGGGGCTCCATTCGTATGGCCCCTGAAGGGCAGACATGATAACATAGGGCGCATCCCTCGCAATCCTGCTCCCAGACCCGGAAGGACTCGTCGATGGCGTCAAAGCGGCAGTACTCCCGACAGAGGCCGCATTGGGTACAAGCATCCGGATCGATCCGGGCGAGCTCGCCGCTTATAAACTCCTGTCGCTTCTGTATCCGGGGATGCATAATGAGATGCAGGTCCGCAGCATCCACATCGCAGTCCGCAAGAATTTTGGGAGGCCCCAAGGAGGCCAAGGCGCTCAAGACCGAGGTTTTTCCCGTACCCCCCTTACCGCTGATTACCACTATTTCCTGCATGATTTTACGCCTTTTGCCTAGAGTAGATAGTGTTTACCATTTGCTCGTACTGCTCAATGAAATCCGGCAAGTCCTCTATCAGGATTTTGCCTGTGGAGTAGGATCTGGCCGCTTCCCGGGAATGAGGGAGCCTGGCCAGAACAGGGATGCCTTCCTGCTTTGCGTAGTCCAGCAGGGAGTTGTCTCCCATACCGTCCCTATTGATGACCAGTCCGAAGGGGAGCTCCATCTGCTTCAACACGTCCACGGAGAGCTTGAAGTCGTGCAGCCCGAAGGGCGTCGGCTCCGCGACAAGGATCACGTAGTCCGCGTCGTGAACCGTTGCCACCGCGGGACAGGAAGTGCCCGGCGGGGCGTCGAGGATAACGGTTCCGCTCCTGGGAGCCAAGCTTTTGAGCTGATTGATGAGCGGAGGGGCCATGGCTTCCTTGATGTTCAGGCTTCCGCTGTAGATATCGATACCACGGGCCTTTCCTCCGCGCATTATCCCGGTTTCCCGGGTTATTTCGCTGATTGCCCCCTCCGGACAAAGAAAGCTGCAGAGCCCGCATCCGTGGCAGAGCTCGGGGAAGGTCATTACATGGTTGACCATCCAGATAAGGGCGTTGTAGCGGCATTCCCGGACGCATAAAAGGCAGGATTCCCCGCGGCAGGCATCCTGGTCGATGCTGGGAACGGGTACGTTGTGGGCCTGCTGAAAATCCCACTCCGGAGACAGGAAGTAGTGGCAGTTGGGTTCCTCCACATCACAGTCCACTAGAGTTACTTCCCGGCCCAGGTTTCGCAGATAGCAGGCCAGGTTGACTGCGACAGTCGTTTTCCCGGTGCCGCCTTTTCCGCTGGCAATGGCGATACGCACAGGGTAATCTCCTTAATATTGATATGATGACAGATGATAGGTTCGGGATTTCGGATAAGGTTTTGTCCAAGGTCAAGCTCAGAACACAGGGGATGAAACCCGGAGTCAAGCTCTTGAGGTGGTGATCCGAAGCGGGCTTATCCCTGCCAGTGGCCGGGTTTGTCCGGATTATGGGCCTGAGTCAGGTTTCCCTGCCGGAAGTCATCGATTACTTCCTGCACGCTTTTGACCTCACTCTGAAAGACTTTGACCCCTCCCGAATCCAAGGCTGCAAAGGCCTTGGGGCCGATATGCCCGGTAATCACTGCATTCGCACCTGCCTGAACCACATTTTGCGCCGAGTGGATTCCGGCTCCCTTGGACGCCTGCTGGTTGCCTTGATTGTCCAGGTACTCGGATTGCCCGCTGTCCAGATCAAAGATAATAAATCCGGCAGCTCGTCCGAAACGGGGGTCGAGTTGATCCTGGAATGTTTTTCCCGTGCTGCTGATGCCTACTTTCATATTGGCTCCTTCCTTTATGAAGCGTTTTCCTGGATAATTCGGACTATCCCAAGAGGTGCTTTGGCTCCTTTATTCCTCGGAAAAAGGATTTTTGTGGTCAAAAGATTGTTCTGCGACTTGACACCGCTTTCTTCTACGCTTGCGGAATCCTGGCCTGGCGAAGCCGGATTCAGCCAGGCGATCCTGCATGTAGGCAGTCTTTACCTCTTCCACGCTGCCGGTGGTAAAAGGGAAGGTGGCAATGCCGTGCATTTCCGCCAGCTCGAGTATGTTTCTGGATATCGCGCCGCATATTAGCACATCGGTCTTCAGGCTGAGCAGTTTGTGGATCTTGCCCACCGGGTCCGCCGAGGGGAGGCCCTCACGGTATTCCCGGATCATTCGGCCGTGCTGAGTTAAACACAACAGGGCCATTCTGCTCACATCGAAGACCGGGGCTATGCGTTGATTCCATACGGATATGGCCACTAGCATGTTTTCTCCCTTGTCTTAACCACTTCTGCAAATGTCGGGCCAAAAAGGAGAAGGACAAGGAGAAGATCTTGACAACCAGCCAATCCGTTTTTTTCAGGGAGTTCATGAGGCCTTCTGTGCATCCTGGGTGCACGAATGCAACCTTTTTGTTGGGTAGCATCGCCTTTATGCGACTATATCTGGAAAAATGATGGCAGCTATTTTGCATTCGATTATTGGCATTTTGTTTTGCTTAGCTGGAGGGTAACTATGAGAACCTACCTGGATTGTTTGCCTTGCTTCCTACGACAAGCCCTGGATGTGACGCGCTTGATAGGGGCTGACGAGGAACTGAGCGAGCGAATTCTGCGCGATGTGCTCCAGACTGCGAGTAAAATGGATTACAGCCAGCCACCTCCGGTAATGGGGAAGTACATCCATCGCCTTGTGCGGGATTCTGCGCAGGCACCCGATCCCTATGCCTCGCTGAAGCAGAGCTTCAATAGCATGGCCCTGCGGGTTTATCCTGAGCTGGCGGACATGGTTCGGCAGGCGGACAATCCTCTGGAGGCAGCGGTTCGTTTGGCCATTGTCGGGAATCTCATCGATTTCGGCACCGCTTCCGGTGTTAGCGAGGAGCAGGTTCAGCGAGAGGTGGATCAGGCCCTAGACAATCCCTTTCAAGGGGACGTGGCTTCCCTGGAGCGGGCTGTTGCCCAGGCGGATTCCATCCTTTATCTTTTCGATAACGCCGGGGAAATCGCCTTCGACCGTCTTCTCTTGGATTTGCTCCCCCTGGAAAGGGTGGTGGGCGTGGTGAAACCCTCGCCCATAATCAATGATGCCACTCTGGAGGACGCCCGTGCCTGCGGCATAACGGATATGATCCCTGTGGTGGATACGGGCTCGGATGCGCCTGGGGCAGTGCTCGAGGATTGCGGGGAGGAATTTCTGCGGCACTATCGGCGGGCGGACCTTATCTTGGCTAAGGGTCAGGGCAACTATGAAGCCTTGAGCCATATGGAAAAAAACGCTTTTTTCCTGCTCAAGGCGAAGTGCTCCGTGGTTGCCGCGGATCTGGGTTGCACTGGGGGCACTATGGTGCTTACCCGTTCAGGAGGCTCGGATAGCTGAGGGGACCCGAGCTAGAGGGTTTTGGCCCAATTGGACAAGGGACTCTTCCATCTCCTTGGTGTACCTGGAGAATTCTATATCCATGTTGTCCGCTAGGGTCCGGAAGCGGATTCTCTTCCGGGAAAGGCCCACCTCCTCCAGAATGGATCCCAGTCTGTGGCTATTGTACTGCGCGAAGGAATTGCCCTTGCTCGACTTGCAGGCTCCGGGATGGCAACCGAGTAGGAGAAGGCCGTCTACGCCCTCTCTCAGGTCGCTCAGGATTAGGTCGGGGCTGATACTTCCGGCGCAGGGCACCTCGACTATCTTTAGCCCCTGGGGAAGATCCCTGTTGAAGACGTACGCTGCCATTCCCGCCTCATAGGCGGAATTTTGGCAGCAATAAGCGATTATCCGGGGCGTAGCCCCTGGATCAGGGGCTTGAATCCTTTCCGCAAGGGAGCCCTTGATTTCTTCTCCGGGGGTTTCAAGAATGGAAATGGCTTCTTGGGGGCATTCGCTTGCGCACAAGCCACAGCCTTGACAGGCCAGTGAGGATATGACCGGCCTGTCTTCCAGGCTTATGGCCCCATGGGGGCATAAGCGATAACAGGTCAGGCACACGCAGCATTTGTCCTCATCGATAAAGGCCCTTTCCCCGAAAAGGTTCTCTTGCAATTCCCGAAAATCCTCTTTCAGGGCCAGAGCGGCGTTTGCGGCATCGCTTCTTGTTTGGGCGGGAGTCATGATCTCGCGGGAGGAACCGATGCTGAAGATGCCTTTCCTGTTGGTTCGAACCGGAAGACGGTGGATGTTTTCCTCCTGGAGAAACCCGTTTTCCCTCGGGGTAATTTTCAGAACCTGGGCCAGTCTCTCGTTCTCGGGGCCGGGAAGGAGCTTCTCCTCTACTACGATCAGATCCGGCTGCATCAGGACTTCTCGCTCCAGGACAGGATCTTTGTGCCGTATCTGGCTTCCATCTGGAGAAATGTCCGGGCATTCGTCGAGCTTGAAAAATATGGCGCCCAGCTGGCGATCCGTCTGGGCGAGTTCTTCCAGTCCGTCGTCTGCTACCTTGAGGTTCCGGGTATAGACAAAGGTCCACCAGCCTTGTTCCTCGAGTGTTTGGAGGCTGCTCAGGATCCTGCGCTGATTTAGATGGTCCCCTTCTTGGGCAAAGCCGGAGATGAAGGCGGCCTGACCTCCTTGTTGCAGCAAGAAAAGGCTGTCTTCCCCGTTTGTTTGCGAAGTGAGTCCTTTTTCCAGCCCAGAGAGTGAGATTGCGTTGGGCGCATCTTCCAGTCCATAACTTTGGAGCAGAGGGGAGGCTCTCGTCTCACAGGCCAGGACAACAGCTCCCACATTTTCTTCCCAGACCTGATCCCCTGTTTCCAGGCGAAGGGTAAAGCTTCCGATTGTTCCCCGGCAACCGGTCAATCTTGCTCGAGGCAGAAAGCGGATTCCTTCCTTTTGGCAGAACTCGGCGTAAGCTTCCTGCAGCTCATGTTCCTTCGCGGACCAAGCTGAGTGGAAAAGTTGGGAGCCTTCCTGCTCCCCTTCCTGTTCGTTCCCCTGGACAAGGAGAACATTGAAGCCGAAGTCGCGGATTTCACGGGCTGCGGTTAGGCCTGTCCATCCCGTGCCTATGATCAATACTTGGGTGGAAAACGAGACTCCGCTCATGTCCATGATCTTTCTTCTCCTGCGAGCTGATATGGGTCAGTAGATCCTTAACCGCTTCTTTTGCCTGTTCTATGCTCTCGGCGATATTTTTGGGCCCAGTGGCCGCTCCGGCCGGAAAAATATCCTTTTCCGGGGGGATAGTCCGGTCTCCTTCGGATGCGGGCCGGAAAAAACCATGTCGATTCAAGCCTATATCGAACATACGGGCAAGGCTTGCACTGTCCGCTCCGGGCTCCATTCCCACCGAAAGGACCACCAGATCGAAGGGGTCCTCTTTTATCCTCTCCTCTCGGGACATGTATCTAATGATCACGGAATCGTTTTCACCGGGAAGGATATCCACAGGCATCATTCGAAGGAATCTGAAATGGGAACGACAGGTGTTCAGGGTCTTTTCCGGTTCCCTGTCGCAATTCTGTAGATCCATGTAGAAAAACGTTATTTCCGATTCGGGCTGTTCAGCCTGCATGGCTCTAGCCATCCTCAGGGAGTAGGGGCAACAGACCCGTGAACACCAGAGATTGCCATGAGAGGCATTTCTGCTTCCCACACACTGGATAAAGGCGATGCGCCGGGGAGAAGCATTGTCCGAAGGACGCAAATGATGTCCCCTGGTCCTGCGGATTTTTTCCATCTCCAGGGCGGAGACCACGTTGCTCAAGCTCGAATAATTGTATGTCCCTATGCGGCGCGGATCGAAGGGTTGAAATCCGCTGGCCAGGACAACGGCCTCGGCCTGGATCAGCTCGCTTCGCTCCTTTTTGTTCAGATCCAGCCCGTTGGCGGGTTCCGGAAGGATTACAGACGGATCCGTTGATCCTTCCATCCTGCTCCAATCCAGGGTGTAAAGCGGAATGTTGTGCCGGGAGGGGCCACGTTGTACAAGGTGTTCCCAGCCTTCCGTATTGGCCAGTGCTTTAAGGGCCTCCTGCTCCTTTGTGCTTTCGAAAAGGGGAGATTGTTTTGTTTCCAGGTAATAGGTATCTCCCTTTTTCTGGATTCCCTGGAGCTGTGAAGCGAGATGAAGGTGAACGTTTTCGGCTTTGTTGAGCTTTTTTAGCTGCTCTTGTACTAGGCAGGCGTTGCAATGCTGGCATGCTCCATTGGCCTTGCAGGTATAATGGATGGCGTGCCCTCCGAGGAAAGGGCTTTTTTCGACCAAGTGGATGTGCAGATTGTGCTGGCTCAGCTCCAGAGCGGCGCTGATTCCGGCTATACCGCCTCCGATCACGGCAACTTGTTGATCAGGCACGACATTTTCTCCTTAGGGCTGGTTAGGCATCCTGGGTGTTCTCTTCATACCCGTATCCGGGCTGGATAATAGTTCGGGGAACCTGATTGAACCATTCCTGGGGAGGCTGATATTCTATAATGTTTTTCAGCCTGCCCTGGCTGGCGAGACGGTGATAAATTGTATGCCAGGCGCAGGGCTGATCCGGATTTGTTTCGCAGAACTCACCGTTTGTCCCCCCGCACGGTCCGTTGAGAAGCCCTTTGGCGCACATGGTTATGGGGCAGATTCCCCCTGTATAGGCCAATACGCATCTGCCGCAGCCCCTGCAGCGCTCCTCGTACCATCCTACATCCCTGTTTCCGCTCATGCCCGAGGTGTCCACAGCAGGCAGGACAGGCTTGTCCGGATAGCGTTCTGCCAGGAACTGGATGCCCACCCCGCAGGCCATGGACAATAAGGCCTGGTAGTCTTGGACGAGTGGATCAAGCTCCGCAAGAAACTCCTGATCACACTGCCTGGTAACAGTGGCTTCTCCAAGCTCAAGGGGGAGTTCCTGCAAGCTTCTGGCCGCTGAGAGCTCCCAGTTCAGCATGGAAACCTCTCTAGAGCCGCCTGCCAAGCATACGGCCACACACGTCTCGCATCCTACAGTCAGAACTTTATCGTAATCCCGGACAGAGGACATAATTTCCTGCAGGGGCTTTTTTTGGGCCACAATCATAGAGCCTCCCAGATTAGCGCCGTCACAGGGGGGACATTCCCCGATTTGGACCTGAGCGCACGAATGTGCTGCAAAATGAGGCAGAACCCCGATGGGGCCCGCATCCCATACTCCTTTCTTCCGGGCCTATTACTCCCAGGAGATGGCCTCGGAGGGGCAGGAATCGATTGCCTCTTGGATTTTTTCTTCAGGGCCCCCTTCTTCCTGGATGACATAGGCTACTTCCGCGTCCTCGTCGAACCCGAAGACCTCGGGACAGATTTCCACGCAGCTTTCGCAGCCGGTACATTCATCCTGATCTATAACCACTCTGGCCATTTGCTCATCTCCTTAAAAAAGATGATTGATTAAGGGCAAAAAAAGAGTCCCCTGAGAGGGGATCGCGCTCAGGGGACTCGATCCGCTACATTAAACCTATTCCCCGCTTCCTTGCTGTTTCTCCGCTTCCAGCTCGCTTAATCGCTGCTTGAGCTCGGATAGGGCGCCTTCCAGATGCTCTATCTGTCCTTGCAGCACTTCCCTTTCCTGTTGTTGGGCGGGGCCAGCGAAACCAGCTGCCGGAGCTCCCCAAGGTGCGAATCCCTGCGCAGCCCCAGCCCATGCGCCTTTGCGCCTGCGTCCTCTTCCGCCGCGGAAACCAAAACCCATTCCCCTGCCAGGCCCGGGAGTCATGAATCCGGGCTGGCCGAATCCGGCACAGTATCCTGCGGCCCTTCCTGTCATGGGGCCAAAGCCTAGTGGTCCAGTTCCATTTCCTGCTGGCATAATTAATACCTCCTGAAGAGAGTTTTTAGTTCTTTATTTGTTGTATTTTTTGCAACTTGTGTGCCATGTTTTTGGGGCGAGTAACATCCAATACCCGCAGAGAAGGGAAAGTGGGGCATAGATTCCGGCGTTTCCGTGCGACGCAGCAAGGTGGTTGAGTTGCACTATTGCAATACTGCTAGCTGGGTTCCGTAGGGCAGGAATACGTTTATTGATTTAATACCGTAAGGGATCGTTGCTGCAATGGCACCAGACTCCGGGACTGGAGCACAGGTGGGGGTCAAAAGGCACAGGTGCAATAATGCTACCTTCTTGCTCAAATACAGGAGTTGGGTTCAGTGGCGGGCATTTTGCCCTGGAAAAAGGGTCCAGTTTGCGGCACGGATATTGCTGCCTATATAAACAGGGATCTACGCTTCTTCTTTTGGCAAAAGAAGAAATAAAATCAAAGGATTATATCCCCACATTTTTGTTTCTTTTGGGAAAGAGAAAGGAGAGCTCGTTTCCGGGTGCAGACTAGCTCGGTTTTATAGATTCAAGGTAAAGACCTTATGGATCTGACCATCATCTACGACAATACCGCATTTGATCCCCGGCTGGGAGCAGGGTGGGGGTTCTCCTGCCTTGTAGCTTGTGGAGAAGCGACTGTGCTTTTTGATACCGGCGCGGACGGAGATCTTTTGCTGTCCAATATGGAGAAACTGTGTATCCGTCCGGGGTCCGTGGATTACGTTTTTATTTCTCACCTCCATTTGGATCATGTCGGCGGGCTGGCCAGCTTCCGGGCTGTAAACCGTGATGCTAAGGTGTATTTCCCGGATACCGCCCCAAATAGAGCTAAGCACAAAATGATTGCTCTGCGCGAACAACAGAGGCTCTTGCCCGGGATGTATACCACGGGGATCCTAGAGGGTATTGAACAGTCCTTGCTGGTTTGGACCTCGCGGGGTTGGGTGGTAATTTCTGGTTGCGCCCACCCGGGAGTGGGACGTATTCTACAGGCTGCAGCCGGACTGGGAGACATCAGGGCTCTGATCGGTGGATTGCACGATTTCCAGAAATTCGAATTGGTTCGTGGTCTAGAGCTCATATGTCCCACCCACTGCACAATGTACGATGATCAGCTGAGGAACCTGTTTCCGCAAAAGTGCATTCAGGGAGGTGCCGGGCGTAGGCTTGTCTTGGATTGAGCAGTCTTTTCCTCCAAGGCAGTAGCCCCCTAAACGTCTTTTTGTAGCTGAGTTCGCAATTTCAAGGAGGTAAAATATGATCGTTTCCATATGCGGCAAAGGCGGGAGCGGAAAAAGCGTCTTGACCGCCCTTTTGGCTGGAGAGGCGGAAAATCGAGGATATTCGGTGTTCGTTGTGGATGCGGATGAGTCCAATTCCGGATTGTACAGGCTTCTCGGGTTAGAGAGTCCGCCTCGGCCACTCATGGATTTTCTGGGTGGCAAGGAGGCGATCAAGGCGGGGATGGGACAGGGTAACGTCCTGGCCCAGGATGAGGTAACCCCCATATCCTTGCCAGAGGAATATGTCCGTGACAGGAACAACCTCAGGCTAGCGGCCATAGGAAAGATCCACCAGGCCCTGGAGGGATGCGCCTGCCCTATGGGGGTTCTCACGCGGGAATTTTTGAAAAAGCTTAAGCTTACTTCGGGTGAAATAGCCTTCGTGGACATGGAGGCGGGTGTGGAGCACTTCGGCCGCGGGGTGGAAGAGGCTGTGGACTTTGTTTTGTTGGTGGTCGAACCCTCTATGGAGTCTCTGCAGCTGGCAGCAAGGATCCGGGAGCTTGCTTCCGGCATGGGCAAGGAGGTGGGGGCGGTCTTGAATAAGGTCTCTTCCCAGGAGTGGATCCAAAAGCTGGAGCAGTATCTGGCTGATAGAAGTGTGTCGGTTGTAGGGATCTTGTCGGAGGATTCCTCCATCTTTCAGGCCTGTTTGGAGGGGGACAGGATCGAGCTATCCGCTTCTGTTAAGGATGTCTCCGCGGTGCTGGATCACCTCCTGAGCCAGTAAGCCTGACAAGTGGCAGACTATGGAGGTTAAGCCTAAGCAGGGCAGTAACATCGAGGCAACAAGCCATGAAGATGGTGGGAAGGGTATATGTGTCTGAGTAGCGTTTATCAGCTTCGGCAGGGGAAAAAGGAGCTTGTCCAGAGCGAGGTCGCCCAGATGGAGCAACAGGGCGATGGATATGTGCTTTACGGAATTCTGGGCGAGCGCAGCTCCGTAAAGGGAAGGATCCTGAGTGTGGACTTTTTGGATACTAATATGGTGGTGATTCAGGATCCGTCGGAGGAAGAGATGGGGAAGACCGAATAATGGCCGATTCCCCGAGGCGGCTGGGCCCTATTAGTCCGGACCAATGCATTGCAACCCAAGGAGAAGGATGATGAAGATCGCCATAAGCGCAGGAGGCGCATCCCTGGACAGTCCCTTTGAGCCCCGTTTCGGGAGGGTTCCGGGTTTTATCCTCTATGACAGTGATTCCAAAGAAGTGGAATATATGGACAACACAGCGAATATGCAGCTCAAGCAGGGAGCAGGAATCAAGACTGCCCAGTCCATTGCGGATCGTGGAGCGGAAGTGCTTATAACCGGCAAGGTTGGTCCCAAGGCGATGAGTGTTCTGGAAAAAAGGAATATGCGGATTGTAGAGGGAAGCGGACAAACAGTGCGTCAGGTCCTGGACAACTACAGTGCGGAGACCTCTGTATCTGGCTCCGCTTCAGCAGGCTGGGATGGGCACGGAGGAGGAACTGCCAAGGGACCCGGAGCCGGTGGCCCAGGTGGTGGCAGAGGCATGGGCGGTGGCGGTCGAGGAAGAGGCCCCGCCAGTGGCGGCCAGGGCAAGGGCGGCGGAGCTCGAGGACGGGGCCCCGGAAGCGGGGGTCGCGGCATGGGCGGCGGAGGCGGCCGCGGGAAAGGTAGGGCTATTCCCGCCGGTAGCGCCCGTCTTGCTGTGGCGGTTCCAGGCCCAAGGCCCTGATTTTTCGGTAGAGTGTGCTTTTGTGGATTCCCAGCTCTCGGGCAGCGGCGCTGCGGTTGCCGTTCGTGTTGGCCAGGGCCCGTAGGATGGCCTGGGATTCGCTGATGCGCCTGGAGGAGCGGATATCGCCTCCCTTTTCCGAGCGAGAGGCATCCGCGGCATGGAACTCCTCGGGCAGATGAGCGGTTTCGATGAATTGGCCGTCCGGACAAAGGACAAAGGCCCGCTCGATGACATTCTCCAGTTCCCGGATGTTGCCCGGCCAGTCGTGGGCTCCGAGAAGGGAAAGGGCCTCGGAGCGTATTCCCGGAATGCTCTTGTTCTGCAGCTGATTAAAGCGCTGTATGAACTGCTCTACTAGCAGGGGGATGTCCTCTTTGCGCTCGCGCAAAGGGGGCAAATCCAGCCGGATGACGTTGATCCGGTAGAAGAGGTCGCTCCGGAATCCTCCTTCTCGCACCAGCTGTTCCAAATCCCTGTTGCTTGCGGTGATAATGCGCACATCCGCGGAAACGCTCTTGTTGGAGCCCAGGGGTTCAAAGGCCTTTTCCTGCAGTACTCGGAGCAGCTTGATCTGTACTGAAGGGGCGATTTCCCCGATTTCGTCCAGAAAGAGGGTTCCCCCTCGCGCAACAGCGAACCGACCCGGCTTGTCTCGATCCGCGCCGGTGAAGGCGCCTCGCACGTACCCGAAGAGCTCCGACTCCAGAAGCTCGGCAGGCAGGGCACCGCAGTTCACTGCGAGAAAAGGGCCTTCGCTACGGTGGCTCAGGGAATGGATCGCCTTGGCCAGGAGCTCTTTGCCTGTTCCGGTCTCTCCTTGAATGAGCACGGAGCTGTCGCTCTGGGCGATGGTGGGCAGCACATTGAATATTCTGCGCATGCGGGGGCTCCGGCTGACCATATCCCCGAGATGAGATTCGCCCCGCAGTTCCCGCCTCAGCTGTTCCACTTCGCTGAGATCCCGGAATGTTTCCGCCCCTCCGGTGATCTCGCCCTGGGCGTTTCGTAGAACGGCAGTGGAAACGCTGATGGGGATGCGGTTGCCCTCGGAGTCGATGATGAAGCAGGATTTGTTGATCATCGGCTCGCTGGTGGACAGGGTCTTTTCCAGGGCGCAGTCGTGCTCGCACATGCTGGAGCTGAAGACCTCGTAGCAGGGGCGGCCTATGGCTTCCTCCCGAGAGACGCCGGTGATGCGTTCCGCCGCCCGGTTGAAGTAGGTGACGCGCCAGGATTCGTCCACGGTAAAGACGCCGTCGGAGATGCTTTCCAGGATGGAGCGGGTGGAGGCCTCCGGTTCCTGGGGTGAGGATTGTTTTATTTTGTGTTGTTGCATCGCGATTCTTATTTTAGGGTGTGGGTATCACCTCACCGTCTGTGGAGAGAGCTTACAGTTATAAGCCACTCCCCTGATTTTACCGTTCGGAAAGAGGGCTTTCCGAAGGGGAGTAGGTATTGTGTATTGCAAAGTGATCGGTTTGTCCAATATTCTCTTCCTCCCGGTGTGCGGGATGAGAGGGAGCCCCGGATAGCTGGCCCTCGGAGATGCGGAGCCAAGAAGTGAAATAAAGGTGGAATTATGTCTAAAACGGAGCACTGTATCGTCTATTGCTCTCCTGCTGGGTCGATGCGAAAGGTTTCCGAGGCTGTAGAGGCCCGGCTGCGGGAGAGCGGACAGTCTGTGGCCCTGTTCGATCTGGCTCGTACCGCGCCAAGGGACGTTCCCCACTTCTTTTCCGGCTACAGTGGGGCGCGCTGCCTGTGGGTGGGCACGCCTGTTTACGCGCAGCATCCGGTGCCTCCGGTCCTGCAGTTCCTGGAGCATCTGCCCGAGGCGAGCGGACAGGGGGCGGCTGTTCCTTTTGTTACCTGGGGAGCGGTCTCCAGCGGAGTAGCCCTGCCGGAGATGACGGATACCCTTCTGGCAAAGGGATATTCTTTGCCCGGGGCGGCCAAGGTGGTGGCGGAGCACTCCAGCATGTGGCGCTCGGAAAGCCCTCTGGGCGAAGGCCGCCCCGGAGAGGGGGATCTGGCCGAGGTCCGCAAGCTAGCGGACAGTGTGCTGCAAAAGCTGGACAGCGGAGAGTGGCAACCGCTTCCCCGGCGGCAACTGGACTATCAGCCGGAGTGGCTCAAGGAGAGGGCCGCGGCAATGAACATCGAGAGGCTCAAGGAGTTCCACCCGGGCTATACCCTGGAGGAATCACTTTGCACTCAGTGCGGGATATGCGAGCAGGAGTGCCCGGCAGGCGCGATCAAGCTCGATCCCTATCCCCGTAGGGACGACAGCTGCTTTTTGTGCAACAACTGCGCCCGATTCTGCCCGGAAGGGGCCATGCACATAGACACCTCCTCCATAGAGAAGCGGGTACGGGAAATGGCGCAGCAAAACCCCGAGCCCAAGGAGACGGCGATCTTTTTTTAGCGTTCCACGTTCCCCGTTCCGCGTTCAGAGTTCAGAGCTACGGGTTCCCGGTTCAGGACTTTCAGCTCACTGGTCGCTATGGATCAGGAACAGCCGGTCACCGGTCACGAATGGCGGGTTACGAAACAAGCCCCTTTTCCCGAAGATACTGCACCACCCGTGTGGCCTCCGCCGCAGCCATGGTTCCGCCCATGCTAATGGCCACGCCGCAGGCCTCCAGGATCTCCTCTGCCCCGGCGCCGTTATCCAGGGCGTGGTCCGTCTGATACAGAATGCATCCGCGACATCCGGAGCTCACGGCGACGCACAGGGCCATGAGGCGTTTGTGCTTGCCGCTCAGGGACCCGTCCTTGTATACCTCCTGCGGCATCGCCTCGTAGGCCCGCCCTATTTCAGGCATTTGTTCCCGCAATTTCTCGAAATCGTCCTTGATCTGCTGTACCAGCTCCGTCTGTGATTCGCTCATGAGCTCCTCCTTGTCGCGGAGGCGGGAGGGGACAATTAAGTATCTTCAAACCCCGTCCTGAAGCGTTCCCGCACCTGTTCTCGTTCCCCTTCCTCCAGCAGACAGCCCTCCAGGCACCTCAGAGTGCAGTTCCCGTTACATGGCTCTACATGCACGGTTACATTGCCCTCGACATAGTAGTCTTTGATTGCCTGACTCACCTCCTCTGCCAAGCTGTGTGACTGTTCCACGGACATCTGCGCGTCCACCTGCAGGTGCAGCTCTATAAAGCGTTCCGATCCGGCCTTGCGGGTGCGCAATCCGTGATAGCCCCGCACATCGGGATAGAAGCTCCGTATACGCTTCTCGATGGCTTGCTCCTCCTCCGGGGGCAGCCTCGCGTCCAGCAGGTCGCGTCCGGATTCGCGGGTAAGGTGATACGCCGCGCTGAGGATGAGCCCTGCTACGACCATAGCGGCCGCCGGATCGAGCCAGTGCAGGGAAGTGTCCGGAAAAATGGCTTCGCCCAGCCATATGGCGGTTAGCCCCGCAGTAACTCCCAGAGAGGTGTA
This sequence comes from Desulfohalobiaceae bacterium, assembly GCA_021737085.1. Taxonomy (GTDB): domain Bacteria; phylum Desulfobacterota; class Desulfovibrionia; order Desulfovibrionales; family Desulfothermaceae; genus JAIPDU01. The sequence continues at coordinate 17,745 of JAIPEP010000009.1, forward strand.
CACATCCGTGCGCAGATGCCAAGCGTCCGCCTGCAGGGCCATGGAATCCGTCTCTTGTCCCACTCGGAAAAGATATCTGGATACTAGCAGGTTCATCAGGGCGGAGAAGAGCATGACAGCCGCGCCCCAAACCGGAAGATGCAGGGCATGCGGAGCCAGGAATTTCTGGACCGCCTCGTAGATGATCCATCCTGCGGCGGCGAAAATGAGCAGGGCCTCGATGGTTCCGGAGAGGTTTTCCAGCTTGCCGTGGCCGAAGGGATGGCCGTCGTCCGCCGGTTTGGCGGATTTCTTGACCCCGAAGAGCGCGATGAAGGAGGCGAACAGGTCCACCCCGGAGTGGATCGCTTCGGAGATGACCGAGATAGAGCCGATGAACAGCCCCACGGCGAGCTTGAACAGAATGAGGAAGGAATTGGAGAATATGGATAAGAGGGCCGCCCTGTGCTTTCGGCGATTCTTCTCTCCGTGGGAGGACAGGGCAGCTTGGTCTTCCGCCGTTTCCATTGTCTGCGTTCCCTTTGCTCGCTGCGTCAAGCACTCGGAGGCTCAGGGTCCATCCCTGCTCTCAACAGCCTCACCCCTGATGAAGATCTCTTTTCCTATCATGTAAGGCGCGAGAGGCACAAGCGTGCCTTGAGGCCCCCAAGCTGGATTTGTCCCCTCCTGCGAGTGCTATCTCCCGGGGTTGCACTGCAGTGACTTTTTGTTTATCTTGAGGTAAACAAAAAACCGGGAGGGAGCCTCGATGTCCCCAACAGAGTTCGATCGGTTTATGCAGCGGATTGAGCAGGCCGCTGGAGTGAGCTCCCAAACGGAGCTGGCGAACCTGCTCAATCTCAATCGTTCGGCGATCAGCCGCGCCAAGAAGCGGGGAACTGTTCCCCGGGCCTGGGTGTCCAAGCTATGCGGGATGTTCGACCTCGATCCAGTCTGGCTGAAACACGGGGTGGGGGAGGAGGAGCATTTCTGTCCGGTTCCCCTGGTGCGGGCCAAGCTTGACGCTGGCGGCGGATCCTATGTGGTGGACTCCCGGATGGAGGAGGAAATCGCCTTTCGCCAGCCCTGGCTCCGCCAGAGAGGGAATCCTGGAGAGATGGTGCTCATGGAGGTCTCCGGGGATAGCATGGAGCCCCTTATCAAAGAGGGGGATATGGTGCTTGTGGATCAGTCCCAGAAGGATCTCTACGCTGGCGGCATCTATGCAGTCGGCGTGCAGGAGACCATCATGGTCAAGCGGGTGGAGCGGCATCCCCGACGGCTTATCCTGGTCAGCGCCAATCCCGACTATTCCCCTATTCATTTACAGGGCGACGAGATGGAGACCTTGCGGATTATCGGCAGGGTGGTGGGCATGTGGCGTGATTTTCACTGAATGCTCCCCGCGAAGGATATAAAAGCAACGCGGGAAACGATGATATGAAGGGAACCGATCCGGACCTGCGCGAAAGGCAAGGGGGGCGCACGGGGTTCTCCTCTGCCGGGGAGGACTTCCGCGGCAGGCGGCTCGACCTGAACGATCTCCTCGTGCGCCGTCCGGCCTCCACTTTTTTTCTGCGGGCAGAGGAGGAGACGGAGCTGGGCGGGGGAATTTGGGCCGGGGACATCCTGGTGACGGACCGGGCCCTGGACCCGGACCTAGTCGGGGGCAGCCTCGTGGTGGCCGTAGTGCAAGGAGAGATGCTGCTTCGCCTTGTCTACCGGCGCAGAGGACGTCTCTGGCTCGTTTCCGGGGGAGCAGGGAGCGCCGTAGAGGTGACGGAGGAATCCGATTTCCAGGTCTGGGGAGTGGTCATCTATGTGCTCCATCCCGTGGACACCCGCTAGGGGCTTGTTCGCCCTGGTGGACTGCAACAATTTCTACGTTTCCTGCGAGCGGGTCTTCCAGCCGGGTCTGGAGAAGGTGCCGGTGGTGGTGCTCTCCAACAACGACGGCTGCGTTGTGGCCCGCTCCGAGGGGGCCAAGCGTCTGGGAATACCCATGGGTGCTCCCGCCTTCAAGTGGAGGGGGGTGTTCCGCAGGCACGGGGTACGGGAGTTCTCCTCCAACTACGCCTTGTACTCCGACATGTCGGACCGGGTGATGGCTCTTCTCGCCTCCTTTGCCCCGGAGATAGAGATCTATTCCCACGACGAGGCCTTTCTCTTCTTTCCCAAAAAGTGGCGAGCAGATCTGGAGGATTACGCCAGGCATATCCGCAGGGAGATGCGAAAACGCACCGGAATTCCCGTCTCCATCGGTCTGGAGCGAACCAAGACCCTGGCCAAGCTGGCCAACAGGCTGGCCAAAAAGGAGTCCCGGTTCCAGGGAGTCCTAGATCTGCAGGCCCGCTCCGACCGGGATCGGCTGCTGCACAGGGTAGAGGTGGGGGACATATGGGGCATCGGCCCGCGCTACGCGGAAATGCTCCGTGGTTACGGCATCCGAACCGCCCAGGAGCTGACCCGGGTGGAGGACAGATGGGTCAGGAAGCGCATGACCATCCAGGGCCTGCACCTCGTGCTCGAGCTGCGCGGCGTCTCCTGTATCGGCCTGGAGGAGGTGCCCGCCCCGGCCAAGAGCATGGTCCGCTCCCGCTCCTTCGGCCGTCCGGTGAGCTGCCTGGACGAGCTCCGCGAGGCATTGACCTCCCATGTGCAGCGGGCCGGGGAGAAGCTGCGCCAGTCCGGCCAGGTAGCCGGATGCCTGCAGGTCTTTCTGGAGACAGATCGCCACAAGCCGGTGCCCCAGCACATGCCCTGCCAATCCTGGACTCTCACCTTTGCGACCAACACTACCCCGGATCTGCTGGGACCGGCCCTGGATCTTCTGGGGCGGATCTACAAAAAAGGCTACGCCTACAAGAAGACCGGGGTCCTTTTGACCGCCCTGGAGCCGGAGAGGGGCAGGAGACTGAGCCTCATGGATCCGGATCCAGGATTGAGGGAATCGAAGAAGGGGCTCATGGGGGCCGTGGACCGTATCAATTCCCGCTACGGGCGGGACACGATCCGTTTCGCCTCCGCCGGCACGGAGAGGGGATGGGAGATGCGACGGGAAAAGATGTCCCGGGAATTTACTACCAGATGGAAGGATCTGCCTCTGGTGGGCGCATGAGGGAAACGGGCCCGGCTCATCGTAGTGATTTGCCAAGCCGCAAGCCCGGGGATCAGAGCCCCGACTGCTGCAATGTAAAAGGAATCAATAAGCGTGTCAGCTTATTTCCTGGAAGGAGGACATGTTAGAGAATAATCCCTTGATCTTCTGGCCTGTCCTTTTTAAAAAGAAGGGGCTGTAGTTTCGCACAGGCCTGGAAGGCGCTCCGAGGCCAGCGCCGCAAGACGGCACCCGGGCCGAAGCCCCGCAGGATGTTTCGGCTGGGGCCAAACAAAGCGGGGGCAAGGCTTTAAAGGGAGTTACAACTCGTTCTCGCAGAGGGTGTTTGTGTCGCAGAGTGGTTCCGCTATAACCGGCTGGGACAGGCTGGGTCGGAGAGGGCCCTTTTGGGGCAGAGTAGTGGCCCGGATGGCTGCTGCGCTTCTTGTGGCCGCCCTGCTGGGGTGCTCTTCCGGGGACGTGTCCCGCCTGGAGAGAGAGAAGTATCCTATCCCTCGCGACGCGGAGGTGAGCCAGGCGGAGCCGGGTCGATACGGCGGGGTCTTCGTGCGAGCTGCCTCTCAGCAGCCCAAGACCTTCAATCCCCTGGTGGCGCAGGACGCCTATTCCAGTCAGGCCATCGGGCAATTTTTGAACGGTCTGACCACCTATCATCCCATCAAGCAGAAGGTGGTCCCGGAGCTGGCCCGCTCCTGGAACATCTCCGAGGACAAGAAGACCATCACCATGCGCCTGCGGCGCGGGGTGCGCTGGAGCGACGGGGAACCCTTCACCGCTGAGGACGTGGTCTTCACCTTCCAGGCCCTCTTCGACGAGCGCTATCCCAACCGCTACCAGGGGCAGTACACCATCGCGGGCGAGCCCATCGGGGTGGAGCAGGTGGACGAGCACACGGTGCGCTTTACTACGTCCAAGCCCTATTCCCCCTTCCTCTACGTCATCGGCTTCATCGGTATCCTGCCCAAGCACATTCTGTATGATGCCTACCAAAGCGGCGACCTCCTGCAGGCCTGGAGCGTGCGCACCGCCCTGCGCCGTCCAGAGCGCCTGGTGGGTACCGGCCCCTTCCGGGTGCGCTCCTTTCAGCCGGGGCAGCGGATAGTGTTCGAGCCCAATCCCCACTACTGGCGCGTGGATCGCGAGGACAAGCGCCTACCCTACATCGACTACCTGATCACCCGCTACGTGCAGGACGCAAATACCCAGACCGTGCTCTTCGCCTCGGGGCAGACGGATATAGCCTCCATTTCTCCCGGGGACGTGGTCGGAGTGCGGGAAAACGCCGATTTGCACGGCTATACCGTGCACAAGCGCGGCCCGGCCAGCGGGATCCACTTCATCTGGTTCAACCAGAAGCCGGGGACCAACGACAAGGGCGAGTCCTACGTGGCCCCGCACAAGCTGGACTGGTTCACCAACAAGAGATTCCGGCAGGCCCTGATGTACGGATTCAACCGGCAGGGCTTGGCGGAGAGCCTCTACTTCGGCCGGGCCTCCCCGCTTCATTCCATTATAAGCCCGGCGAACGAGCGCTGGTACAACCCGGAGGTGCCCAAATACCACTACGACCCGGAGCGGGCCATGGAAATTCTTCGTTCGGAGGGCTTCCAGCGGGACGAACAGGGCAGGCTGCGGGACAGCGAAGGGAACAGGGTGACTTTCCGGGTTTACGCTTCCGAGGGGGACGAGACCGTTCCCCGCATCCTGTCCGCCTTCCGGGAGAACATGACCCGTCTGGGCATCCGGGTCCGGATCCGCTATCTGGATTTCGGGACCCTGGTGGCCCGGGTGAGCAGGCACCACAAGTACGAGGCCGCAATGATGGGGTTCACCGGCGGCCCGGATCCTTCCGGCGGGCGCTCCATATACCTGAGCTCCGGCAGGCTGCACGTCTGGAACCCGGAGCAAAAGGAGCCGCATGCCGAATGGGAGGCCAGGGTGGACCAGCTGGTGCGGGCCTCGGAGCGGACCTTCGACCCGGAGGAGCGCGTGGAATACGTGCACCGCATGCAGGCCATATTCTCCGAGCAGGTGCCCCTTCTCTATCTGCTCACCCCGCACGAGTACACCGGGCTCAAGGACAAGTGGCGTAATGTGCGCATCCCCTCCATGGGGTCGGCCATTTGGAACATCGACGAGTTGTACCTGAGGGCTGAATAGTTGGATTTTGACCCTGGATGCGAGGGATGTGATCAGTAAGACGTCAAGAAGAGCTTTGTCTCACCGCAGAGAGCGCAGAGCTCGCTGAGGGCTCGCAGAGAGCCAGATTTTTTGCTTTGCGCTGAGAGGCCGCAAAGCAAAAAGGGCTCACGCCCTTGAAAGAGCCTGCCCGCAGGGCGGAGCTGTTTCCTGTTTGCCCCGTCTCGGGGGCAAACAGGAATGCTTCCTCCTCTGCGCCCTCCGGGTCCTCTGCGGTGAGTTATTCTTTCTTTCGCAGAGGTGCTGAGCCCGATAAGAAGCTTTGCGCGTCTCAAACCTGCCAAGGAAAGTGAACGCGAGGAACATCCATGCTCGCCTTTCTGCTGCGACGCATCCTTTCGGCGATTCCGCTTCTCTTGGGGATCTCCGTCCTGGTTTTCCTGCTCCTGGCTGTGGCTCCTGGGGATTTCCTGGACGTGGCCCGGAGCCAGCCGGACATCCCCGCGGAGTACATCCAGCAGATGGAGGACAAATTCGCCCTGGGCGAGCCCTGGTACACCCGATATGTCACTTGGCTGGGCAACGCCCTGCAGGGCGATCTGGGCCGCTCCTGGATCTACAAGATCCCGGTGACGGACCTGCTCTGGCAGCGGATCCCGGCGACCCTCCTCCTTTCCGCCCTGTCCATCCTCTTCGCCTTGAGTGTGGCCATCCCCCTGGGAGTGCTCGCGGCGGTGTACAAGGACTCCCTTTTCGATCGCATCTCTGCGCTTCTGGCCTACGCCGCCCTGTCTGTTCCGGAGTTCTTCCTGGCCCTGCTCGCGGTGATGTTCGCAGCGCGCACCGGCTGGTTTCCCACCGGCGGGCTCACTTCGGTGGAGCACGAGTTTCTGCCCTTCTGGGCCCGGATCGGGGACTACGCCCACCATCTGGTACTGCCCACAATCGTGCTGGGCATGGGCAGCGTGGCCAACTACATGCGCATCATGCGGGCCAACTTCCTGGACTACGTGCGGGAGGACTTCGTGACCACGGCCCGGGCCAAGGGAGTGCCCGAGGGCAGGGTGATGTTCGTCCATGTCCTGCGAGTTGCAATCAACCCCCTGGTCAGCGCATCGGGCTTCATCCTGGCCACCCTGCTGTCTGGCTCCATCCTGGTGGAGAACGTGATGAACTATCCCGGCCTGGGCCAGCTCATCTTCCAGGCACTGATGCGGCAGGATCAGTTCGTGGTTGTGGCCGCGGTGCTCATGGGTTGTATCATGCTCATGGCGGGCAACCTGGTCGCGGACCTGCTGTTGGCCTGGTTTGATCCCAGAATCCGGCTGGAGAAAAACTGATCCTATGCTGCGATATATAATTCGCGAGCTCCTGAGGCACCGTCTGGGGCTCATCTGCCTGATCATCCTGACGGTCCTGTATGCCGCCACGATCCTCTCCCAGTTCTTGGCCCCCTATCTGCCCACGGACCAGGACCTGAAGCACGCCTACCATCCGCCCACGAAAATCGTTCTCCAGGATTGGTGGCCCCATGTCCAGGTCTATGAGCGGGTGGATCCCTCGGCGGCCCGTTACGAACCGGTGGCTGGCGAGACCGTGCCCCTTCGTTTTTTCGCTCCTGGGGAGGAATACAGCTTTCTGGGCCTGTTCCCCACAAACACGCACCTCTTCGGCGTTGACGAGCCGCATCGTGTCTATCTCCTGGGAAGCGACGCCACCGGGCGCGACGTGTTCTCCCGCCTGCTGTACGGGGCCCAGGTGTCCCTGAGCATCGGTTTCATCGGCATCCTGGTCACCATGAGCCTGGGTTTTGCCGTGGGAAGCGCCGCGGGGTACTTCGGCCGCTATGTGGACTTTCTGGCCATGCGGCTGGTGGAGTTCGTCATCGCCATCCCTTCGCTCTATCTGCTTATAGCTCTGCGCGGGGCGTTAGCGGAATACTTCGATCCGGAACAGATGTATCTGCTCATCGTGCTCATCCTCTCCCTCATAGGCTGGGCCGGTGCGGCCCGGATTATCCGGGGAATGGCCCTTTCTCTGCGGGAGAGGCCCTTCGTGCTTGCCGCGGAGGTCATGGGCCAGAAGAGCGGCAGGATCCTCATGCGGCACTTTCTGCCCAACCTGGCCAGCTATCTCCTGGTGGCGGCCACGCTGAGCATCCCGGTCTACATCCTGGCCGAGGCCTCCCTTAGTTTCCTGGGCCTGGGCATCCAGGAGCCGGGCACCTCCTGGGGTCTCATGCTCAAGCAGGCCCAGGAGCTCAAGGTTTTCACCCTGGGGCTGTGGTGGCTGCTGACACCCGGAGCGGCGATCTTTGTCACGGTGATCACCTTCAACATGCTCGGAGACGTGCTGCGGGACATCGTGGATCCTAGGCACCAGATGGGGGAAGATTGAACGCCAAGGCGCCGAAGGTCTTTTTTTACTCACCGCAGAGGCGCAGAGAGCGCTGAGGAAGCGCCGAGAAAGAATTTTTTTGCTTTGCGCTGAGAGGCCGCAAAGCAAAAAGGGCTCAGCCCTTGGGGAAGCGCCAATTCTTCTATGATAGTGCGCAATAAGTGAACACTGAACTGACTTGCCAGCAGGGCGGAGTCCTTTGATCCTTTGCCCCGTCTCAGGGCAAAGGATCAAGATGAACTCTCCGTGTCTTACTCCGCGTTCTCCGCGCCTCCGCGGTGGGCTACTCTTCGCACCGCAAAGGCGCAGAGGACGCAAAAGGATATGCCATGAGCACAGGCCAGAGCCTGGGGAAAAAGCAGGAAGGGCTGGGCAGTGAATTACCGCTCCTTCGCGTCGAGGACCTGTGCATCGACTTCTTCGCCCGCGGGCAGCAATTTCGAGCAGTGGACCGCGTGTCCCTGGAGCTGGAGCGGGGCAGGGTGCTGGCCCTGGTGGGGGAGAGCGGAAGCGGCAAGAGCGTGACAGGCCTGGCCCTGACCCGCCTGCTTCCGGATCCTCCACAGTGTCGGGTTTCCGGGCGAATCATCTTTCGGGGGCACGATCTTTCCACCCTCTCCCGCAAAGCGATCCGGGCCTGGCGTGGCCGCATCGCCTACGTCTTCCAGGAGACAGGTAGCGCCCTGAATCCGGTCTTTAGCGTGGGGTATCAGATCGCGGAGGCGGTCCGGCTGCACCAGCCCGGTGTTCGTGATGTGCGCGCCGAGGTGGTGCGAGCCTTGGAGCTAGTGGGTATGGAAAATCCACAGCAGCGGGCGGAGAGCTATCCGCACCAGCTGAGCGGTGGTATGCAGCAGCGGGCCATGATCGCCATGGCCCTGGCCTGTCGGCCGGAGCTGTTGGTGGCGGACGAGCCGACCACGGGCCTGGACGTGACCATCCAGGCCCAGATTGTAGAGCTGTTGCGCGATCTGCAGCAGAGGCTGGGCATGGCAGTTCTGCTCATCACCCACGATTTCGGGGTGGTATCCGGGTTCGCGGACCGCGTGGCGGTCATGCGGCAGGGACAAATCGTGGAGCGCGGGGAGACTGAGCACATACTGCGCCAGCCCCGGCACCCCTACACCAGGGCCCTGATCGCCTGCATCCCCGTTCTGGGCAGCCGTCGCCGCAGACTGCCCACTATCGCCTCGGGTCAGTGAGTCGGTGAATCAGTGGGTCAGTGAGTTGATTGGTCGGGTCCGACATCCGATATCCGATATTGTAAGGTGAAGAGTAATGCATCGAAGTAAGGAATCTGCTCAAGAGGAGACGGTAGCTCAAGCGGAGGAAGTGGATCGCCTGCCTCCTCTTCCCGCCGGAGAGACGCCCCTGGTGGAGGCCGAGGGCCTCACGGTGCACTTTCCGGTCCGCGGGGGACTGTGGCGTGGCGTGCGCGGCTACGTCCGCGCGGTGGACGGGGTCTCCTTTCGAATTCGGCGGGGGACCACCGTAGGCCTGGTGGGGGAGAGCGGGAGCGGCAAGACCACTACCGGCCACTGTCTCGTCAAGCTGCTTACCCCCAACAGAGGAAGCATCCGCTATAAGGGCACGGAGATCGGCTCGCTCTCCAAGCGGGCCTTCTTTCCTTACCGCAAGCGGATCCAGATGATCTTCCAGGATCCCTTCAATTCTCTGAATCCCCGCATGAGCTTGCAGAAGATCCTCTCCGAGCCCCTGGAGATCCACTTCCCCGACATGTCCGCAAGGAGGAAGCGGGAAAGGGCGGCGGAGCTATTGGAGCTTGTCGGCCTGGAGGCGGATCATCTGCCGCGCTATCCCCATGAGTTCAGCGGAGGGCAGCGGCAGCGCATCGGCATCGCCCGCGCCCTGGCGGTGGAACCGGAGTTCATTGTCTGCGACGAGCCGGTGAGCGCTCTGGACGTCTCGGTCCAGGCCGGTATCGTCAATCTCCTGCAGGACCTGCAACAGGAGCTGGGCCTGACCTACCTCTTCATCGCCCACGATCTGGCGGTTGTGGAGCACATAAGCGACGAGGTGCTGGTGATGAAGGACGGGGTGATCGTGGAGCGGGCCGGATCGGAGGAGATTTACCGCAATCCGGGCCATCCCTACACGATGAAGCTTCTGGAGGCCGTGCCGCGCCTGTAAACTGTTAGGCAAGGCCCAGCTTTTTAGTTTGGTCAGTCAGTTGACAAAAATGTTGAATAACGCTGCAGTTTCGGATAAAATTATATTAATCGCTGAATGAGTAAAATAACAACTGTAGCAATTATTAAGAGTGGCTTGACTTGCGGGTCCTCTCCGGAGCCGCATGCGCTGCAGGTGATCAGGGCCCTCCCTGTGTTTTCTGTTTCGTTGTGTCCGTTCCCAGGGGCGAGATGAAGAGCTGTCGAAAGAAATAACCCATGGGGAAATGGTGGTTATGGCAAAGCTGGTAAAGGAAAAATCGGAAAAGGGCAGGCTGCATATTGATACGCCCATGATGGGAGAATCCCTGGTTAGCAAGGAGTTTCTGCGTCAGACCGAGTCCAGGGAATACTTCCGCATGCATCCGGATATCAATGTGCTCAAGATCGGGGGACAAAGCATAATGGATCGGGGGGGTGAGGCTATACGCCCCATCCTGGAAGTATTGAGGCAAGCGAAGGAGGAATACAAGATACTGCTCATGACGGGAGGCGGCACCCGGGCCAGGCACGTCTATAACATCGGTGTGGATCTGGGCATGCCTACCGGGGTCTTGTCCAAGCTGGGGGACAAGGTGGCCTGGCAGAACGCGGAAATGCTTTCCGTGCTTCTTTCCAAGCACGGGGGGGTCAAAATCGACAATGGAGATAACCTGGAACAGCTGACCATGTTCTGCCGCCTAGGCTATCTGCCCATCACTTACGGCATCCCTCCGTACGGGCTCTTTGAGCATCCTGCTGAATACGGTTCTATTCCCCCGCACAGAACGGATTGCGGAGCCTTTCTTCTGGCAGAGAACATTGGCGCCAGGCGGCTGATTTACCTTAAGGATGAGCAATGGCTCTATGAAAGCGATCCCAAAAAAACGCCCGAGGAAGAGCGCAACAATATAAAACATTATGACCGTATTTCCGCCAGGGAACTGCAGGCCCTAGATCTGGATGACCTAATCATTGAGAGGCCGATCGTGCATATGCTGCAGCGAGCCAAATGCATATCCGAACTACAGATTATCGACGCGCTTAACCATCCGGAACATATCCTCTCCGCTCTACAAGGGGACCATGTAGGGACCATTATCTACAAGGACCAGGAAGAAGCCGAGGAGTAACTACCGGCTTTCCCTCCTGGCAGCAGAAGGGAAAGCCGGCTCAGGGGATTGGGCAGGAGCTCATCCCTGAGGTGCGAGCTAAAGGAAGGGGCGTCTGTGTGAACATACTTGAAGGCAGAAAGCATTCATTTCATTTTTCAGCCTGAATTTAAGCATGGATCTCTTTGCCCTTTTCAGCCTTGAGCTCAACAACCTCGGCTCCTATTTTTCCGGCCACCTGATCCACTTCCTGCCTACGGACATGATGGGCTCGGAACTGCAAATCAGCACCCGCTACAGCCACCACTCGAAATCTGGGTTTCTTTTCCCCTTTCTCCACTTTCTTACGTTCCCGGATAAAGATGATTGGGCTCATGATCGTCCTCCTGGATTAATATTTACGGAATCACCGTCCCCTCTAAACCGACACCACGGAAATTAGGATTGGCCTGCGCACAACCTGTCTGTTCCCTGGCTTTTTATGTCCTCGCTCCAGAACTATTCAATGGAATCCGCACCCACACCGCGGAACCAAGGCAGTCAGCAGGTTATTCAACTTCTGAAAATTAGTACTCGGGCCTTTGGCAAAACAACAGCTGAAAGATTGTGCCCCCTAGGAAGTCCAGTTCCTGTTTCCAGCTGGATCTTGTCCGCGTATCTTTTCGCAAGCGGTTTTTACTATAAAGAATATATATACTTTGAGGATATAGGTCAAGATGGTAGATAAAGAAAATCCAAAAAATAGGCGTTCCGGTCCAGGTAAACCGGAACGCTATATCCAGCCCTCCATCCTTTTGGCCTTGAGTGAGAGACACTCCCATGGGTACGAGCTGATCAAGACCATTCAGGAGTTTGGTTTCATTCAGGGTCAGGCACCTCCCGGCATGGTCTATCGCCATCTGCGACAATTGGAGGAAGAGGGCCTCGTCAGCTCAACCTGGAATACGCAGGAAGGGGGCCCAGCCAAAAGGATATATCGGACTACTCTCGAGGGGGAGGAAGTTCTTCGGGCTTGGGTGGAATATATGAAAGGCCAGGCCGAGGCCTTGCAGAATTTCGTTCGGCGCTTTCAACAGCTGCGGGATTGAAAGGAAGCGACAGGGATGCGGGGGTGTCCTAGGGCCCGCATCCCCGTGGTGGGATTGACAGAGGCAGGAAATCCTGCTGAGGAGGGCGGGATTGCCGTCCTCACTAATTCGAGGCTGTTCCCCCTATCTCTGTGGTCATGGTGCCATGGGCTTTGTTGCGCTTTTGGCCCAGGGATGTCCATGAACCATTTCTTCCCCGTAAGAGAGGCAGAACAGGCTTGTCTCCCCACAGCCTGGGACGGCACCAGTCATTGGTCTCCACTGTATCCTCCGGATCCGGCATTTCCGCATCCCTTTCTAAAGAAGTGACCAGGATATCCATCGCCGCCAAGTCCTTCACCTTCACGGTAGAGCCTATCTCGCGTAGTTTTCCGAATTCAATGAACCTCCCGTGCCATCCGGAATAGGTGAGCCCCACGCAGGCGGCTGCTCCGATAATCCCGTCGTTGGTTCCCCCGTGTCCGGAGAGATGCACCCGGGAGCCGCACATTCGCATGGCCTCCTGCTGGCTGCTGATCCTGTTGCTGCATTTGGCGCCAAAATCGAGCAGCTCCGCAAGGCGGGGCTCATTCTCCCCTGCAGCACAGAGTCCGGGATCGCTTCCCGGCAGGGAATGGGCGAGTAAATGCTGGGTAGCCACCTGGATGAGCCTTTCCAGGATGCCCTCTGGGCCTTTGACCACCACACAAGCGGCGCTGTTATGGGATGTATAAGGGATTCGGGAATCCCTGTTCAACTGCTGCCGGACAACCCCCCACAAGGAGCACTCCTGTGGCAGCGACCCTTCAAGCCAGCGGGCCAACTTGCCTGTACCCAGATTATCCTGTGCATTATCAGTATCGTCAATGCCGAGGTAATAGCGCATCTTTTACCATGTCCTTTCTTTCTATAGTTCATAATCCTGATTACCTGCAGCGGAGGGTAGCCCCCTTTTTTCCCAAGAGGCTCAGGTTGATCAGGCCGAGCCTGGGTCTGTACGGTGGGACCTTTGTAAGAGCCGCCTCACAGCAGCCTCGGACCCCTGATTAAAGACCGTTTTATGGGCATTGGGATTAATGAAACTATTTGTTGTTTCCCCTGTGGTTTCAAAACCAGTGATCTATCCAAGGCCTAATGATTACGCTCCAGAGGGCGACCGGTGCACTTTTTAAAAGCTTAGTAAAAAAATGTCAAGTAAGGTCATTATAGTTTCATAAAATAAGTTTACTTGAAAATATGGTCTATTTATTACTAAGAATGACCTAAAATTACTAAGGTCTCAAAAAAGGTGTAACATTGGCGTTGGGAAGTCCACTCCTTTGGTAGCAGCGCCTAAAAGACCAGGATGATTGGCATAGTTGTCTGAGTGGGGGGTGCCTTAGAGGTGTTACTCGGCAGTAATCTTTACTACTTTTTCTATGGGGAAAGGGAAAGCTTTTAATTAAGCATTGACTTAACAAAAAAAGTAAGCTATCATTTAGTTTAGATTATTTGCTAAATGGATCGTCTATGGCCTCAATGGAAACAATCGCCGCACTGAAGGCCCTGGCCCATGAGACCCGTTGGCGTATGATCGAGCTACTGCTGAGCCAGAGCCTTTGCGTGGGAGCCCTTGCCCGGACACTTGGGATCACCGAAGCAGCTACGTCCCAGCATTTGCAGGTCCTGCGCAAGGCAGCCCTGGTACGGGGGGAAAAGCGAGGCTACTGGACCCACTACCTGGTACAAACTGATGAGCTGAAGCGACTGGGAGAGGATCTCTGCCAGCTGCCGGAAAGGGCGGCCGGGCTCAGGGACTTGAATGCAGAGCTTTGTTCGGGATCCAGTCCAGAGGGCTCTTGTCAGGGATGAGAAGGACGGGGTGATTTTTCCAGATGAAGACTCTCACTATCTGAAGGGCCCTTGGCGGCTGACGAGTCGCTATGCTTTTTATCGCTGCCCTGCTCATTGGCATTTTCCTGATCTCACTCACCCTCACCATGCTGGGCCTTGGAGGAGGGCTGATCTATTCCCCGCTCTTCGCCCTGCTAGGGTTCGAGAAGGCCATGGTGGTGTCCACCTCGCTCTTCTTGAACCTGGTGGCCGCAGCCTCGGCCGCGGGGATCTACATGCGGCGGGGCATGGTGGACTACAGCGTGGCCCTGCCCTTGCTGGCCGCCGGCCTGAGCGCCCCCCTGGGAGCTCTTACCACGCACCGTATCGACACCCAGTCCTTTATCGCCATCCTGGCCATTGTCGTTCTCTTCGGAGCGGTGCGCATGCTCATATCGCCCCGTTCCGAGGGTGTGGCGGAATACGAGGGCACCTGGAAAAAAATCTGCGGCAGCGCCCTTATCGGTCTAGCCGTAGGATTCATTGCGGGTCTGGTGGGCATCGGGGGAGGGGTGTTCATCGTGCCCTTGCTCATCTACGCGCTCAAGATCCCCACCAAGACAGCGGCAGCCTCCAACACCTTCATCGTTTGCTTCTCCTCGCTCACCGGATTCGCCACCCATGCCTCCATCAGCACCATAGACTGGCCCTTTGTGCTGCTAGCGGCGGTGTTCTCCTTCGCCGGTGGCCAAGCCGGATCGCGGCTCATGGCCGGCAAGCTACAGGGCAGAACGGTCCGTCTGCTTTTCGCTGTTGTGCTCTTTGTGATGAGCGGCAGGCTCCTGTACCAGGCCTTCTAGTGAGGTGAGCCCCCTGAGGTGGCTTGAACATTGATGGGCAGGGATCGGAGAGGCTCTTTCAGCTCCTGGAAAAGGAAGCCGGGACTCGCGGAGGGTGTCTTTCCGCTACCGGGCGAGGGACAAGGCCTCTGGCCTCAAGCAAGAAAGGGTGCCTTACGCGGAGCTGTTATTAAGCATCCCGTGCCGCCCCATCTTGGTGCGCAGTCGTTTCCGGGAAATGCCCAGCTCCCTGGCGGCAGCGCTCTGGTTTCCCTGGGTTCGCCGTAATGCCTGCTGTAGGAGTGCGCGCTCCATCTCCGGGAGGTTACACCCGTTAGCCCCTGCTCCTTCTGTATTCCCGCTTTTATCTGCGGTCAGGCGCTCCGGCAGACAGGAGGGGGTAACGGCATCCCCGCAGGCAAGGACCACCGCCCGCTCTATTACATTCTCTAGCTCCCGCACGTTGCCCGGCCAGTCATACCCGGTAAGAAGGTCCATCGCTTCTTGGCTTACGCCGCGCACAGCTGTATTGCAGCGAGGTGCGTACTTTTCCAGGAAGGCCTCCACCAGGCTGGGGATATCTTCCTTGCGCCGCCGCAGGGGTGGTACGTCGATGCGGATTACGTCCAGCCGGTAGTAGAGATCCTCACGCCAAGCCCCGCGGGAGATCTCCGCCTCCAGGTCCTTGTTCGTGGCCGCTATTATCCGAAGATCCACCCGGCGCAACCTGGTATCTCCCACTCTGACGAAGGCCTTCTCCTGAAGGAATCGCAGCATTTTTTTCTGCAGGAAAAGGGGCATCTCCCCGATTTCGTCCAGAAACAGCGTCCCACCGTGGGCCTGCTCGATCTGGCCCGCCTTGCTCCGGTCCGCACTGGTGAAGGCACCGCGAGCGTAGCCGAAGAGCTCGGACTCCAACAGATTCTCCGGGATAGCGGCACAGTCGATGGTTACCAGCGGGGCCTGCGGAGAATACCCCGCTCTGTGGATTGCCCTGGCCACCAACTCCTTGCCCGTTCCCGTTTCTCCGGTGATCAGGATATTGGAGCCGGAGCGGGCCACCCGGGGGACCAACTCGAAGATTTCCCGCATGGAGGCGCTTGTGCCCACTACAGTCTCCGATGGGGCAAAGCCGCGGCCGTCTCCGCTGGGAGCTCCTGCATGAGGTGGTGTCATTGCTGCGCCATCCAATAAAGAGCTGGCCTGTTTGACAACCTCCCTGAGATTCACTGGCTTGGTCAAATAGTCCGTGGCCCCCAGCTTCATTGCCTGTACCGCGTTACGGATGCTGCCTTGGGCGGTGGTCAGAATCACTGCGGTGTCCGGCAGGTGCTGCCGGATTCCCTCCAGAAGATCCATTCCGTTCATTCCGGGAAGCTCGAGCTCGGCGAGGATCAGGTGCGGCTGCCTAGTCTGGATCAGGTGCCAGGCTTTTTTCCCCTCCCGGCAGGTATCCACCTTGTAGCCCTCCTCTCTGAGCCTGGAGGACAGGGCTTGAAGAGTGTGCTCATCCCTGTCGGCGATGAGAATTGTTGTTTCCTTCATTCCTCTCTCACCGGCCCTCTTTAGGTATTGCCATTATCACCAAAGGGGGGGCTACTACAGCTGTCCCCCTAGAGTTATCACTGGAGATATGTCTAGCATAGAATTGTCCCAAATGGAACACCCGGCCCCTTAGGGTTGTTCCGTAAGGAACAAGCAAGCAGAAGACTTGCTCCATAAGGCGGGACGCACACCCAGTCACGATATTGGCAAGAAAATTGCTAATAAAACTTTGGTGCTTGTTCGTACATGTAATATTTGCATGGCGACAAGCTGGTTGACTGCGGCAATAGGGCTAACTCGGCAGGAGCAAAGGCTTCCCCGAGCATCATTTTGGGGTCTCCGCCTGCTAAGGAGCGGGGGCATTGCACTTATTATCAACCTGGAAACCGGCAAGGAGGATATTATGCAATTCCATGCCCGCGGACTTTTGATCTGGATGGCTGCCGCGCTAATTCTGTCCTTGTCCCCAGCGGCACAAGCTCAACAGGCGATCCAGGCGGAGCTGGAGAAACAGACTTACAAAGCCGGAGATACGGTGACCATCTCCGGACAGATCGAGCCTGGAGAGGATCTGTACATTGCGGTTTCCTCCAAGCGGACCTTCGCTCCCCAAGAGGCGAAAGGAGTAAACGAGAAGGACCAGCTTTTGGAGGCCGCTGCGACACATCCCTTCAGCAAGGACACCGAGGTGCCGGTATTCTACTACATGCTCACCAACAGGCCGGGCGAGTTCGGATCCGTGGTCAAGGAGCGCTACGGCGGTCCTTCCTTTGCCAAGGGGATCTACAGCACCACCATGTTCGAGCTGGCCCAATGGCAGGATCTTTCTCCGCGGATCAAGGAAAAGTTGGGTCCGCTGGACAGCAGGCAGAAGTGGGACTTCTTCCGCTACACCCACGAGACGAACTACGGGATAAACACCATTACCAAGGAACGGACCCAGGTAGGCAAGATCACCATCTTCGCCCGCAGCGTGATTACCGACTACGAGAGAAGCGGCAATTACTGGGACAAGGGGACGGATATCGAGCTTAACAAGGAGACCGGCGAATTCACCGCTACCTTTGACACCTTCCGCCACACCCCTCCGGACACCGAGTTCCAGGTCGCGGTCAACGGGGAAAAGATTGGCGAATACACCCTGGCCGGGAACGGTTTTTGGCTCCCTCTCGGAGGGCGCTATATGAATCCCCTCTGGATCATCCTCGGGGCCATACTGGTGGGCGCCTTCTTCTCCCTTATCGGCGCTGCCGGAGGTATGCTCATGGCCGCGTACCAGGTCATGGTGGTCAACACCATGGGGCCCGTGGGTCTCAATGCGGCCAACGTCCTGCGCCCCTCCAACGTGGCCCTGACCCTGTTCTCCCCCATAGGGTCCTTCTACCGCTACGCGATCAAGGAGCACCGCGTCTGCTGGCCAGTGGGGCTCTCCTTCGGCATCGGCATCCTGGTGGGCTCCATCTGGCTGGGAAAGTACGTGACTCAGCTCCTGCCCCTGGCTACATACAAGGAGTGGCTGGCCGTTCTTGTGGTGCTCATGGGCATCCGCACCCTGTACGAGCTCACCCCACGGGTCATGGAAAAACGCAAGAACATCAAGGCCATGACCCAGAAGTTCAATGCGGAGGTGCAAAAGGCCAAAGAAGAGGGCCGGGCCGCGGAGATGGGCCGTATCGAGCCCATCACCCACGGAGCGAGCAAGCTCACCACCTACCGCTTCAAGTTCTGGGGTGAGGAGTTCAAGATCAATCCCCTGCTTTTCGGGATCATCGGCCTGGGCATCGGGATCGTGGCCCGGTGCTTCGGCATCGGCGGCGGCTTCCTGCTGACCCCGATCATGACCATGATTGGCGCCCTGCCCATGTACGTGGCGGTGCCGGTATCCCTGGTGGGCACCAGCTTCTCCAGCATCGGCTCCTTTATCGGGTACCTCATAAACGGATATCTGCCGGACTTCTGGATCGCCCTGGCCATTGTCATCGGCGGCTTCGTGGGTGGCTACATCGGCAGCCGCATGCAGAAGGTCTTTACCGAGGTCCAGCTCAAGATCATCCTGGCGGTGGTGCTCTTCTTCCTCTTCTTCCGTTTCTTCAAGATCGAGGTCTGGATCTAGCGGGCCAATGGCCACAAGTGGGCCGGGTTGGCTCATGCCCCCGGCCCGCTTGTCAAACCAGGCAAGGAGAAAGGTTAGGCCCTGGGGCGAGAGCCCTCTGTGGCTGCGATTTTAAGCAACTGCGAAACCGTTTTCCGCAAGAAGGATCGTCATGGATACCCTGTGGCTTTACATCCTGGAAATCATAGAGCATATCCGGATGGGCCTGGACTTCGCCTTTCAGCCCCTGGAGGCCCTGGGACCCACAGCCGCGGTCACCGGAATGGCCTTGGCGACCATGCTGGTGGCCAAAACCCTGACGGAGAATTTCAAGACCAAGCGCTACAAAAGGCTGCAGAGCGAATTCGACTACTGGTACCGGCTGCGGCAGGAGGCCATGCGCTACAAGGGCGATGATCCGGATAAGGCAAAGGGGCTGGCCAAGGACCTGGACAAGGGCAAGCTGAACGAGCTCTACTACAACTATTTCATCGAGGGGCTCTTGAACAATCTGCTCACCCTTTACATCCCCGTATTCTCCATGCTGACCTACGTGAACAACACCTACGATCCGGCGGGCCTCCGGGAGCGCTTCGGTAGTGAATACCTTTTCTCTGTCACCCTGGGAGGTAGGACCTACGAGATGGGCGCGATCTTCTGGTTCCTTCTCATTTTGGTCGCCTCCTATATCCTCTGGGTCGTGCTGCGCAAAAGGTTTTTCCCTTCCCGAAACACAAACCACGGAATAGAGCGGGACGCGGATGTGCCGGCTCAAGCCGGACAGTCCCAGTAGCACGGGGAGAAGGACCATGCCGCTTAGAAGCATCGTGGATTGGCTGGATGTTTTGCTGCCCAACTGGTTCGCCTTCGCTTCGGGCCTCCTGCTGGCCCTTTTCGGGCTTATCGCCCTGGGCCTCCTGGTCCTCGGCCTCGCACCGGCGAGCCTGCGAATCTGGCTGCCGCTTTTTGCCTTCTTTGCGGCGGTCAACGGGGGATACACCCTATGGCGGCGGCGCGTCCGGGGCGGGACAGAGTTGACAGCCCTTTCTTTGGCCCTGGGGCTCATCCTGGGAGGCGTCGCCTACTGGATGCAGCTACTTGTGGATCAGCGGCTTTTTGCTTCCGCCACACCGGTCCCCTATCTTTTCCTTTTCCTGGGGGCCTCCCTCGCCGGCCTGGGGATCGGTATTCCCCTCCGGCTGAAATACGAAAAGTCTCGGAGCTGAGCTCTCCCTGCCGATCCGCCTGACACCGGGCGCTTCCCACCCGAGAAGGAACCGGCGGGTCTGTCAAGCGAACCAACCCTCAGGAGTTATTCCATGGATAAGGAAGTCTACACCCAATGCTTCATGTGCTCCATCCGGTGTCCCATCAAGGTAACCGTGGAGAATGGCGAGGTGTCCTTCATCGAGGGCAACCCCCATGTTTCCGGAATGGAGGGGAGCCTTTGCCCCAAAGGAGCTGCCGGCAAGGCCCTTGTGGACGATTCCCAGCGGGTGCAGGGCCCCATGATCCGCACCGGCCCCAGGGGATCGGGGCAGTGGCGGCGCGCCTCCTGGGAGGAGGCCCTGGATTATGTTGCCCATCGGCTCAAGACGATTACCGATCAGTATGGCGGTAAGAGCGTGGCCCTGACTGAGCGGGCCCAGCTGAGCACCCACGTGAGCAAGACCTTTCTCCGGGCCCTGGGCTCGCCAAACTACCTATCCCACGATGCCCTTTGCAAGGGCTCCATGAACACGGCCTGCCGCTCCCTGTTCGGATACACCGACGGACAGATCGGCATGGACTATTCCAACACGCGGCATCTGGTCCTCTACGGACGGAATATCTTCGAGTCCATCCAGGTGAAACCGGTGCGCCAGATAGTGGAGGCCATGAATCGCGGGGCCAAGCTGACCTATATCGATCCCCGGGTCACGGTCACCGCATCCAAGGCCCACCGCTACTGGATGATCAGGCCAGGCACAGATCTGGCCCTGAACTACGCCCTGATGCACGTTATCTTCGAGGAACGCCTCTTTGACGCGAATTTCTTGGAGCGGTGGGTAACGGGCCTGAACGAGCTCCGGAGCTTTGTCAGTTCCTACACCCCGGAGTGGGCCGCGGAGGAGACCGGCATTCCCGCGGAGGAGATCGTGCGCTTCGCCAGGGAGCTCGGCAGGGACAAGCCCAGGGTCATCTTTCACATGGGCTATCGCGGGGCGCACCAGGTCAATGAGATCCATCTCCGGCGCTCCATTCTTTTGCTCAACGTGCTCATGGGCAGCGTGGAAACGCCCGGGGGTATCTTCATCAAGAAGGGCCCCGGAGTGGCGGGAGGCAAGCCCGCCCGCAAGCTCACGGAGCAGGAGGGCCTGCCCAAGCCGGAGGCGCCGCGCCTGGACAAGGTGGGCACTCCGGAGTTTCCCCTGCCAGATCCCAATCACGGGGCCCCTCAGATGCTGCCCCGCGCCGTGCTGAACCAGGAGCCCTATCCGGTCAAGGCCTTGTTCGCCTTCCGCTTCGATCCGCTCATGTCCATGCCTGACACGAACGAAACCAAACAAGCTCTGGAAGAGCTGGACCTGGTGGTCAGCATCGACATTCAGCACAGCGATATCGCCTGGTACTCGGATGTCGTTCTTCCCGAGTCCACCTATCTGGAGCGCATGGACAGCCCCCAGCAGGCAAACAGCCTCAAGCCCCAGATCTTTCTCAGGCAGCAGACCCTCAGCCCGCGCTACGACACCCTTCCCGGGCCTATCATCCTTCGGGAGCTGGCTCGTCGTCTGGGCCTGGAGCAGTATTTTCCCTACAGCTCCATGGAGGAGCTCGTACGCTGGCAGCTGGAGCCCACCGGCTTCACCCTGGAGGACTTCCGCGCCAAGGGATTCTTGGCTTACACGGACAAGCAGCACTTCTGGGACCGGGAGAGCGGCCTGGCTTTTAAAACCCCCTCGGGCAAGATAGAATGTGTTTCCTCCCTGCTGGAGGATGCGGGCTTCTCCTCCTTCCCGCCTTATGAATCCCCGGAGTCAGGGGAGAGCCCGGAGCGCTTCCGCATGGTGGTGGGGCGCTGTGCCCAGCATACGCACGTCTCCACCCAGAACAATCCCTATTTGAACGAGCTCGTTCCGGAGAACACGCTCTGGATCAATCAGCGGGCCGCAGGGGAGTTGGGAATTAAGGACGGTGATCTTGTTCGGATTTCCTCAGATCAGCATTCCGGCAGTATCCGGGCCAAGGTTACGGAGTTCATCCATCCGGAGTGCGTTTTCCTCCTGCACGGTTTCGGGCACGAGTCCCAGCTCGCGGAGCGTTCGTTTAACAAAGGGGTCTCCGATGCCGCCCTGATGAAGAACGTGAGCGATCCCGTCGGCGGCAGCCCCGGGCTGCACGAGACCTTCGTCACTGTGCGACCACTGCCCTAGGCTGGCTCGAAGCAAAGTCACGGCAAGCCGGATCCGGGTAAATCGGGGATTTTCAACCCAGGAGCACAACAAATGAGCCAATATATGCTTTTCCATGACCAGAAGAACTGTATCGGGTGCGAGGCCTGTGTCGTGGCCTGCAAAACGCGGCAGAAACTTCCGCAGGGTCCGCTTCCCACTCTCGTGGTGGCTGTGGGACCCAGGTGGACAGGGGATCAGCCCAGAACAGTCTTCACCTTCATGCCCTGCTTCCACTGTGAGGTTCCCTGGTGCGTGGCCGCCTGTCCCACCGGGGCGATGCAGAAGCGCTCCGGGGACGGGGTGGTTTCCGTGGATCCCGAGCTCTGCGTGGGCTGCAAGACCTGCATGGCAGCCTGTCCCTGGGGGGCCCCGCAGTGGAATCCGGTCACGGGCAAGGTGGTCAAGTGCGATCTGTGCAAGGATCGGATCGACGCAGGGTTGAAACCCACCTGCGCCACGGTGTGCGTCACGCAGTGCATCCATTTCGGGCCTCCAGAAGAGATGTCGGAGATCCGGCGGGAGCGCTACGCCCGCACCAAGGCCGAGGGACAGTTCGATCCGGAATGATTCAGCTGGGGGCAGAGTCATGAATCAAGCGCAATGCCAGGTTCTGGCCACCTATCAGTGGCTCGGCGACCAGTTGGACTCCGGTGCGGTGACCCATCCCCGCTGCAGGCGGATCGGGCGGGATATACAGGAGATCCTCCGGGACATCATAGACAGCCGGGCAGGGGAAGAGCACATGGACAGCCTGCGCTCCATGGCCCGGGAGCTGGCCGAGAAGGGCGAGGACGCGGAGTGCGTGAATCTGGGAAAGACCCTCTCCCAGCGGTTTGAGAACCATCTGGAGGAATTCCTGGGGCACATCAGGAGCCGGAACTGTCCCAC
>JAIPEP010000077.1 GCA_021737085.1 Desulfohalobiaceae bacterium
GTTTCCGGATCTGAATAGTGCCGGAAACGGGCGCTTTTGCGTACAAGCTGGTAACTCCCGGAGCAGCGGAAGGCACAATGGACTATTACAAAAAGAAACGACTATTCACTAATTCTCAGACCTCAGCGTAAATGTTCGCGGGGCCTTTTTGAATCTATCCACCGGAGACTCTGTTCGATTTTCTTCGCTCGCCACGTGGGGGAAACCCGACCGTGAACATGCTCATCATGGCCTAAAGCCCATTGCTGAAGATATTTTGCCGAGCCCTCGAACAAGAGCAGCGACCGAGAGTCGGGTGGGGGCAGGGATGCCCCCACGTGGCGAGCGTTAGAAAATCCAGAGTCGGAGGTTCAAGATAAAAAAAGGCCCCGCGAACATTTCGGTTTCGAAAGATGGTGAATAGTTACAAAGAAACTAGCTACGGTTTTTGGACCTCGGCTTGTTCACCTAGTTGCGCCCCTAGTTGCAGGGCCTTTTCATTCATCTCCAGATATCGGGAAGGCACGCGTTGGGCCAAAGTCTGCTGCAGCGAATCGAGGCGCACCAAACCGGTCAGGGCCTGCAGGGCCCCGAGGAGGCAGATATTGAATACAACAGGGTTGCCGATCTCTTGTACAACGGTGTCGTAGAGAGGAAGGTGGAATATTCTGGCCTCTGCCCGCGTCTGGAGCGTGACGTGGTGCGTGTCCGCGATGAGGAGCCCTCCGGGCCGGATGATGGTGTTGAAGCTGTTGTATGCCTCCTGGGTTAGGCAGATCAGGGTATTGGGCTGGGTGACCTTGGGGAAGTGGATGGGAGCGTCGGAGAGGATCACATCGGATCGGGAGATGCCGCCCCGCGCGGCGGCCCCATAGCTCTGGGACTGCACCGCGTTCTGGCCTTCAAAGTGTACCGCCGTCTCGGCCAGGATGATCGCGGCGGTGATCACTCCCTGCCCGCCCGCTCCGGCGAAGATGAGTCGATGTCTGGACATGGCCTAGCTCTGCTGTGCCCGGTTAATGAGCTCCGCATATTCGGCGCAGTATTCCGGGGCAGTTTCCTGCCGGAAGATGCCGCGCTCGATGAGCTCCGGATTTTTCTGTTTGGCCTCGGACCCGATACTAGTAGTGTTCTGTCGGTATCGTTGGAGCATTTCCGTGGCGTCGCCCTGTTTATTACGCCGGCCGAAGTGGGTGGGGCACTGGGACAGGATCTCCACCACGGAGAATCCCGGATGCTGCAGCGCCTCTTTGATGTAGTTGGTGATCTCCTTGTAGTGGTATGCGGTGGTCCGGGCCACAAAGGTGGCACCTGAGGCCAGGGAAAGGGAGATGATATCGAATTCCCGGTCGATGGTTTTTTGGGGAGAAGTGGTCGCCGTGATCCCAGTGCCGGAAAGGGGGGAGAACTGGCCGCCGGTCATGCCGTATATTCGGTTGTTCATGACAATGGCGGTGAGATCCATGTTGCGCCGGCAGGCGTGAATGAAGTGGTTTCCCCCTATGGCCAGGGCATCTCCATCACCCATGGGGCAGATGACGGTCAGATTGGGCTGGCTCATCTTGACTCCCGTGGCGAAGGCCAGGGCACGTCCGTGCAGGGTGTGCAGGGAGTGGAAGTCCACATAACCAGAGATGCGCGAGGAGCAGCCGATCCCGGAGACCATGACCATCTCGTTTTGGTTGATCTGCAACTGGTCTACCGCCCGCAGCATGTTGTTCAGCACTATTCCGTGGCCGCAACCGGCGCACCATATGTGGGGGAAGAAACGCTTGCGCAGATACTGGTCGATAGCCAAGGCTCAGACTCCTCTGCCGTGTACTAGGCGCATGATGTTTCGCACGTCCGTTGGGGTGATGAATTCACCGTCCACTCGATTGGCCAGGTAGACGCGCTCCGGATCCTGCACCGCCTTTTTTACCTCGTGCACCACTTGGCCCATGTTCATCTCCACCACCAGGATGTAGTGCGCGTGCTCGCACTTGGCACGCACCAGCTCCGCGGGGAAGGGCCAGAGGCTTTGTATCTCCAGTAGGCCCAGCTTCTCTCCGCGCCTGCGGCGGCTGGTGACCACGTGCAGGGCTGTGCGCGCGGAGCATCCGTAGGATATGAGCACGGTGTGGGCGTCATCCAGGTAGTATTCCCGATAGCGGGTGATTTCGTGGGCGTGGTTCTCGATCTTGTCCATCAGGTGGTGGATCAGGCCGTGGATCACCTTGGGGTCCGTGGTGGGGAAGCCCCACATGTCGTGATACAGGCCGGTGACATTGTAGCGGTGCTTGCCCCCGAAGTCGGACATGGGCAAACGGCCGTCTTCCCGGGGCAAGTAGGGGTGGTAGTCCACACCTTCCGGGACCGAGGTGCGCAGACGTTCGATGACAGGGATTTCCCCCTCCCGCGGAAGGGTCAGTGGCTCCCGCATGTGGCCGGTGATCTCGTCCAGAAGGAGCACCACAGGGGTACGGAATGTTTCGGCCATGTTGAAGGCCTCGACAGTCATGGCGAAGAGGTCCTGATGGTTGGAGGCGGTCAGGCTGATGATGGCGTGGTCTCCTTGGGTGCCCCACCTGGCTTGGTAGACATCTCCCTGGCTTCCGTGGGTGGGCAGTCCGGTGGAGGGGCCCCCGCGCTGCACATCCGCGATCACGCAGGGTATCTCGGTCATGACCGCAAAGCCGAGGGCCTCCTGCATCAGGGAGAAACCGGGTCCGCTGGTGGCGGTCATGACCTTGTGCCCTGTAAGGGAGGCCCCGATAATGGAGCACAAGGAGGAAATCTCGTCCTCCATCTGCAGGAAGCTTCCGCCGATGCGGGGCAGATGGGCGGCCATGTGCTCAGTGATCTCCGAGGAAGGGGTGATGGGGTACCCGGCGAAGAAGTCCAGGCCGGCGTAAAGGGCAGCGCGGACGCAGGTCTCGTTGCCCTGAATGAATTCAGTCCGTTGTCTCATGCTCCTGCTCCAGCTCGATAGCAATGGCCAGATCCGGGCACATACGTTCACAGGTCCTGCATCCCACGCATTGGGAAGCGTTGGCGGGCACCGCCTTGTGTTCCTCGTTGAGCTCTAGCACCCCTTTGGGGCAGAGGGAGACACAGATGCCGCAGCCCTTGCACCAGGATCTCTTGATGTGGTGCTCCTTCACCTTGGGTTTCTCCATCGGCGAACTCCGCTGTGCCTATTGCGGGAAAAGGACATACCTCTCGCGGAAACAGCCGGAGCGCCCTATTATGAGGTGTGACGGACGCTCGCTCAGGCGATTATGGTGTATCATGAGGCGGATGGCCTGTCCAGGCGGGTCCCATAGCCCGGCTGGCCGAATTTATCCTCCCGCCCCTGTATAGGGAAAGGTCCATACGAGCACTGGGCCAGTTGCGAATATATGCCTGCAATGGAACTCAATACTTAGGAGGAGGAGGTACATTCATCTGGTATAGCCCTGAAAAGAGGCTAGTCCATGGATGGCGGGAACGGCGAAAAGGGATGCGGGCTCAATATTTCAGGGAAGGTCGCGGGGTCAATCCACGATTTTGCTGATTCGCGGCTGTTTTTCCGGATGTGCGGCGTAACTGCGACGAGTGTAGGAGCGGATCGCAGCGAAAGTCAAAGCGACAAAGCCCAGGCCCAGCACGGCGCTGGAGAGGTTTTGCGCGCCGAAGAGCGCCAACTGATGGCCCAGGGCGGCTCCTAGAAGGAGAGCGGCCAACGGCAGGAGATAGAGGATGAGCAGGGCCTTGGAGGATTTTTCCGAAGTGAAGGATACCTGAACCACCTGTCCGGGCCGGGCCCTCAGTCTGTTCGTGGCCTCCACTACCATGTAGTCCCGACCGAAGGGCTCGCAAAGGTCCCTGTTGCCGCAGGATCCACAAGAGACTCCCATGGGGATTTTTACCTTGACCTTGTTGCCGGGGAGGAGGTGGATGACCTCTCCGGTCTCGGCTTCAACGTTATATGCCATAAATGACCATAATAGAACCATCTCAGGGTTCCGGTTCCGTGTTCATTGTGGCGACTTAAAGAGAAAAGACAAGGCTCAAACTGATCTTTCTAGATAGGTTATTAAAGACTTGCATCGTGAGAGCTCTGTCTTTTTTGTCTTCCCTCCTTCTGGGCCGATCCGATCACACCGTATCCTGCTCCGTCTCTTCGCTGGTCTGGCTTGCTTCGGCAGTTGGGCTCGCCACTTCTACGGCTGTACCCTCTTCTTCCTCTGCGGTGAAGAGCTTCTGCATGGAACCTGTGGGGCATTTCTCCACACAAACATAATCTCCAGTGCACTTGTCCGGATCCACTTCAGCCAACTTTTCCTGCATTCTGATAGCCTTCTCCGGACATTGCTTGGTGCATACGGCGCAGGCAATGCAGCCCCCCTGGCAGACCTGCTTGACCGTCTTGCCTGCGTCCTTGGAGACGCACAGATTTGCCACATTCTGTGAGGTGGCCACCAACCTGGGGATGCCCCTGGGGCAGACAGCCACGCAATTGCCGCAACCGGTGCAGAGGTCGATATCCACATGTGGAAGCCCGTCATTACCTATGCTCAGGGCTCCGAAGGGGCATTTTCGGACACAAGTACCCAGTCCCAGACAACCGTACTTACAGGCCTTGTCCCCACCTGTCACTACGTGTGCGGCGATGCAATCCTCTGCCCCGGCGTAGTCGAAGAGATGCAGTGCCTTGTTCCGCGATCCCCGGCAAAAGATCTGGGCCACGTTGCGTGACCCGGCTTCAGCGGA
This sequence comes from Desulfohalobiaceae bacterium, assembly GCA_021737085.1. Classification (GTDB taxonomy): domain Bacteria; phylum Desulfobacterota; class Desulfovibrionia; order Desulfovibrionales; family Desulfothermaceae; genus JAIPDU01. Next base: position 4,714 of record JAIPEP010000077.1, read on the forward strand.
AATTCCCAGGAGAGAGCAGACGTTCTGCGTGACATCCTCTCCGCCTGCGACACAGCGCGTGGGTGATACACCCTCGTTGATAATGGCCTCGGCGTAGGAGCTGCAACTGGCAAAGCCGCAGCCGCCGCAGTTGGCTCCGGGCAGCATGTCCGCGATGGATTCGATACGCGGATCAACATACACGTAGAAGACCTTGGCGGCGAGTCCAAGCACGAGACTAAAAACGACGCCGAGGAGGGCCATGACCAAAACGGCGTTGAGAATGGACATCATGCTGGTGGCTCCTTTTCGGGACTGTAGGCATGAGTTTGCCCAAGTTCTGGGGCCCACCAAGAAACCCGGAAAATTCCTCAGGAAGAGGCAAAGGGCTCGTACGGCGGGCAGCCTACTGTCCCAACCCGATAAATCCCTGGAAGCATAGTCCCATAAGGCCGGCAGAGATCAGGGCTATGGGAAATCCGTTCAACATGGTCGGGACCTTGCCGATGGCGAAGCGCTCCCGAAGGCCGGCCAGGATGAGAAGGGCCAGGGAAAAGCCTACCGCTGTGGCGAAGGCGAAGAGAACGGCCTCGAAAAAGGTGTTCTCCTGGTTGATGTTCAAGACGGCTGTGCCGAAGATCATGCAGTTTGTCGTGATCAGGGGCAAATAGATGCCCAGGGCCCGGTACAGGGCGGGAGCGGTCTTCTGCAGCACGATTTCCACGAGCTGGACTAGGGAGGCGATGACCAGGATGAAGGCCACAGTGCGCAAATACTCCAGTTGGAAGGGGACCAGCAGGTAGTTGTACACCAGCCAGGTGAAAGCACTGGCCAGGACGTTGACAAAAAGGGCGGCTCCGGACATGCCCACGGAACCGTTCACGTTGCTGGAGACGCCCACATAGGGGCACAGGCCCAAAAATCGGATCAAGAGAATGTTGTTGGCGAAGATGGCCGATATCATCATCAGAAAGTAATCGCCCATAGTTGTTCCCCCGCGCTTGGAGGTGAAAGGAAGCCTTGCGGCCCCCTGACTCGGCAGGCTTTCGCCTGGAATTAACAGCCTTGCTTTTTGTCCTCCATCTTGCTTGAGATTAAGTTGATCAGGGCCAGGAGCAGCCCCAGGCAGATAAAGGCCCCCGGGGGACTCTGCAGGAGCTCGAAGCCGATGTAGGAGGCGGGCAAAAGGCTCAGTCCGAACCAGGTGCCACTACCGATAATCTCGCGGAAGGAGGCCAGGACCGAGAGGGATATGGTGAATCCCACTCCCATGCCCAGCCCGTCGGCCACCGAAAGGTGGACGGGGTTCTTGCGAGCGAAGGCTTCACCCCGGCCCAGGATCAGGCAGTTGACCACAATGAGGGGAATCCATATGCCCAGGACTTCGAAGAGAGTGTAGAAATAGGCCTCCATCATGAGCTCCACGATGGTTACCGCGGAGGCGATGATCACTATAAACACCGGAACGCGGATCTTGCCGGGGATTTGGTTCTTGAATATAGAGATCAAGGTGTTACTGACCATGAGCACGAAGATGACCCCACAGCCGAGCCCCAAAGCGCTGCTGACTTTCCCGGTTACCGCCAGGGTGGGGCACAGTCCGAGCACGAAACGGAAAGGCGGAACCTCTTTCCAGAGCCCCTTGCTGAACTCCTGCCACATGGTGGACATGGCCTATTCTCCCGCTTAAGATATGGGACTAATGCAGGGTGGGCAACCGGATTCCCCGGCAGCCTCTACCTCTTGACTGTTTTATGGCGTGGCACTCGGGCTTACAGGATCTTCTCACGCTGTTGGGAGAAGATCTGGGTCGCCTTTTCCACTGCCTCCATGATTCCCTCCGAGGTGTAGGTCGCACCGGAATAGGCGTCGATCCTGTTGCCGCCGAAGTTAGCGGAGATCCGCTTGCCGGAGAACTGTCCCATGAAGGACTCGCTCTTCATGGCCTTGGTTCCCACTCCGGGGGTCTCCGAGTAGATGGTCACTGCGATCCCATCCACGATTCTTTTCTCGGGCCTTATGGCCACCATGACTCCCAATCTTCCGCCGTACCCGGTACCGTAGCCTTCCAAGGCCACGGCGACTACCCGCCCCTTCCGCTTGGCGATGAAGACGTTGCGCCTAATGGGATTACCCGACTCATCCGTTCCCACCTTGATTTTCTTGCGCGCCTTCACCGGATCGTTGGTGTACTCCACGTTAATGGCTTTTTCCAGGGCGGGCGCCTTGATGTTCTTGATCCGTTGGTACTCGATCTGATCCTGGGTCGCTATTTTGACCAGAGAGAGCAGACCTCCCCAAATCCCAGTGACAAGGGTGAGAATCAGGACCATGCGCAGGAACTCTTTCAGGCTCACGCCTATTATCTCCCGTAGACCTCTGGTGTGATTTTATCTAGGAACGGGGTGAACATGTTGAAAATGAGCACTGCGTAGAAAGCCCCGAATGTCCATGCGCCCCAAGTTCGTATGGTGACGGTCAGGATGCCCGCTCCGAGGCCGAAGAGAATCATTCCCTGCGGCGTTGTCGGCGAAGAAGGCAGGTCCGTGGCCAGGAAGAAGGCGCTGATCATGGTTCCCCCGGCCAGGAGATGGAAGACGGGATCGGCGTAGAGTCCGGTCCCCAGCAGCCAAAAGATGCCGGCGAAAAAAAATACCCCGGCGAGGTAACTGATGGGGATCCTCCAGTTAATGGTCTTTCGCCAAAGGAGGTAGCTCCCGCCGATAAGCAGCATGAGAGCGGAAACCTGGCCGGTGAAACCGGCTGTGCGCCCCAGGAAGAGATCGGTGTAGGAGAAGTATTCCCCTATGAAAGCGGACCCTTGGCTTGCGAAAACCTCCATGGGAGTGGAGGTGGTTGCCGGATCTGCCATGGGGAGGATCCACTGGGCCATGTAGTCCGGATAGGAGAGTTGTAGGGCGACCCAGGCGATGAGCACGCAGTTGAAGGGATTGCTCCCGTAGCCGCCGTAGATTTCTTTGCCCAGCAGGACCATTAGCAGGGTGCCAATGAGGATGGTCCACCAGGGCAGGCTGGGAGGCAGGAGCAAGGCCAGCAGCAGGCCGCTAAAGACGGTGTTCAGGTTGCCGATCTCCAGCTTGCGTCCCGAGAGCCATTGACTCAAAGCTTCCCAGACCACGGCGGAGACGATGGCGATGAGGACACAGCGCAAAACATCCATTCCAAAGAAATAGACCCCGTAGATTGTAGCGGGGAGCAGGGCTATGATGAAATCCCGCATCATCCGGGTCAGGCTGTTCCCGCTGTGCACGTGAGGCGACGGGGACACGGTGAGTTTGAACTCGCTCATACCGCTTCGTTCCTTATATGGGTGGAAAGCCGGGATTTCCCCACCTGGATCCATTGCACAAGCGGGATGTTTACCGGACAGACATAGGCGCAGCAGCCACACTCGATGCAGGTGAATATATCGTAGTTCGCAGCCATGTCCACGAGTCCGGTGGAAGAGTATCCGGACAACAGAAAGGGCATGAGCCGCATGGGGCAGACCTCCACGCAATAGCCGCACTTGATGCAGACTTCGGAGGAGAAGCGGATCTGATCTCTGGCCTTTTGGAAGTGGATCTGGTCCATCTCCTTGGTGACCGGATAATCCAGGCTGGACAGTGCCGTTCCGGTCAGGGGACCTCCCACGATCACCTTGGCCACGCTCTCGCTGTTACGGCCCAGATACTGCAGCAGGTGTTTGATGGGGGTCCCCAGAGGGACAATAAGATTGCGCTGGTCCTCGGGTTCGGGATCGAGAACGGTGAGCGGCTTTTCCGTGTTGGGCTGGTTTTGCTGGATTATCCTGGCCAGCGTGGAGGCAGTTTCCAGGCTGAAGGAGGCGATCCCCAGCTCCAGAGGGGAGGACTCCAAAGGATATTCCTGGCCCGTGAGGGCAGAGACCAGCAAGGGCTCCTTGTGCTGGGGATGCTTGGCCCGGAGAGGGATCGTGCTGACAGAATCGGGAATTGCGGCGTGTTCGCGGAGCAGGGGAAGGGACTGTTCATAGACTGCCAGGTAGGTCACCTCGGGCTGGAGTATATGCTGCAGTATCTGGATCCCTTCCATGGTTTGTTCGGGGTAATGGACCAGGAGAGCCGCCCGGGACCCGAAGATGAAGAATTCGTCCAGGCCGTTGATGATCAGGGTCCGCACCCCGCACTCCTGGGACTTGGACAGCTTGCGCAGCAGGGGCTGAGCCGATCCGGAATCGATCACCCCGCAGTGCAAGATTCTGTCCATTATTGCGCTCTCGGCTGGGGATTGCTTCGTCTGCTCCATCTCCCCGGAGGCGGTGATTGTCAGGCTTGTGGTAAGCGTGCCGTAAAGGTTGCGGAATTCTTTGTCCACTTCCACGACTTGTCCGGTCACGGGGCTCTGAATGGTTGTCTCGGAGCTCTGTCCCAGAGCCTGTCCCCGTTGGACGGTTTCCTCCTTCTTGAGAAGTGGTCTGCAGCCGGCACCCTGGTGTTGTTTCAGAGGGAGAAACAGGGTTTCCGGCGCAGGGACGTGCTCGAAAGGCTGCGGCTCGGACCGGGAGGAGCGAGGCAACAAGAGGCCTTCGGAGAAGCTGCGCAGTCTCATAAGCTCCTCACTTTGCGTTGGCGTTGTGCCATCGGCGAACGAAGCTCATCCGCTCCACAGAATTTCCGCATGAAATGGTGTTTCGAAAGTCCTTTATTTTGCTGATGCGGTGCTGTCTTTGAGATTTCTTGGCAGTGTAATAGGAATTATAGGATCAGGTCATTGCGAAAGTCAAGGCAGGGACGAAAAATCAGTCTCAGGGTGGCATGGGAGAGGTGCCGACAGCCCATTAAGGCCAGCTTGTGTCAGGAGACGGCACCCACGAGGAAGGCTGCCAGAGGAGGGAGACAGTGGATTAGGAAGATCTTGAAGGTTTTTTTGGGGATAGAGGATACCTGAACTATTTGGCCCGGCCTGGCTCCGAGGCCGTTATAGACCTCCATGGCCATGTGGCCCCGGCCGAGGGGTTTGCAGACATCCCTGGGATCGCAGGAGCTGTAGTCCGGAAAGGGGACTTTCCGGATGGAAACTAGCTAGAGGGCTTCAGGAGATCAGACCCTGGCTGGCTTGCAGCAGGATGTTGAAGATGGTGTGGGGCATGACTCCCAGATAGAGAACGACCAGAGCCAGGACCATGGCGATGGTGCCGCCTGCAAAGCTCAGATCGATTTTGCCGGGAACCGACTGCTCCATGGTGTAGGCGTGACGGACCAGGTTCAAGTAGTAGAATATAGCCAGGGCGGTGTTGATCACCCCCACCACGACCAGCCACTGAAATCCCTCGGCCCAGGCGGTATTGAACAGGAAGAGCTTCCCGATGAATCCGGCTGTGGGCGGGAGCCCCACCAGGGCAAAGGCGGAAACTGCCAGGACAAAGGCCAGGGTGGGAGAGCTGGAATAAAGCCC
>JAIPEP010000078.1 GCA_021737085.1 Desulfohalobiaceae bacterium
TTCTTTCGCTCATTCCCATCGAACGAATGCTGCCACTATTCGCGTTTCTTTAAGAATTGTCAAGGAAAAAATATATTTCTATAACTATCTGAAAAGATTGAATAAGATGTTCTTTTCAGCGGCGAGTTGTGAGCTTTTGGGGAAAAGGAGCTTTGTTTTCCTTGGGTCGGGGCAGGCTGAACAATTTGATCCAACTTGACAGCAAGACCAGCCTTCGCTATTTTACTTTACATAAATGGAGTTAACTATGAATATGTGTAGTTAATTATGTCCCTTTTATCACGCGGAATCACAGTCATCGATGCCGTCAGCCGGAGCGATCAGGGACTTCGTTTTTCCGAGGTCGCCGATGTCCTGGGCGGGCCGAGCCCGACCACGGTGAGCAAGATCCTGAAGGAGCTCATTCAGGAGGACATCCTGGTCAAGAATGCCATGGGCCGCTACACCCTGAGCCGAAAGGTCTACTTCTGGGGCAGGGCCATGGCCTTCCGGAACTCGCCCATCGAGATCGCTAAGCAGCACATGGAGCGGCTGCACCGGGAATTGAAGGTCTCGGTGAACCTGTTTACCTGCATCGAGGACAGCATGTACTGCCTCGAGAGCATTATCGACCCGGAGTCCCCCTCCCTGTGGCAGGCCGGAAGAAGCCTGCCCATTCATATCGCCATCCTGGGGGCGATCTTCTACATTCCCTCCGCTCGGCTGCACGACGAGGATTTCCGGAATCAGGAGATCCAGAGGCACACCTATTCCCTGTCCCGGGAAACGTTACGCCGTATGATCGATTACGCGGAAAAAAATGGTCTCCAGGACGACCTGGGCGCATTCTATCCCGGAATCCACCGCTTCGCCGTTCCCCTCAGGGAGAGGGGCCAGACCGCCATGTCCCTTGGCGTGGGGGTGATGCCCGCACGGCTCAAAAACGAGGAGGACCTGCGCGAGCGGATCATATCTCGCCTGCAGCAATGCCAGGAGGAGATCGAGGAATTTCTCAGTTAAATCGACAAGGAGCGACTATGGCCGATGAAAAACCGAACATTCTGCTCATCCAGACGGACCAGCACACGCCCCATTCCCTTCCCTGCTACGGCAACAAGGTGGTGAGCTCGCCGAACATCGATTCCCTGGCCGAGGACGGGGTGGTCTTCGAGAGCGCCTATTGCAACAACCCCATTTGCGCCCCCTCCCGGTTTTCCATGATGGCGGGGCAGCACACATCGCGCATAGGGGCCTGGGACAACGGTGCGGAGTTCCCCGCGGACATTCCCACCTTCGCCCATTACCTCAGGACCAACGGCTATCGGACTTGCCTTTCCGGAAAAATGCATTTCGTGGGCGGCGATCAGCTGCACGGCTTCGAGGAGCGCCTGACCACGGACGTCTATCCGGCAGATCACGGCTGGACCCCGGACTGGCGCAACCCTGAATACCGTTTCGACTGGTGGTACCACAACATGTCCAGCGTGACCGAGGCAGGCCCCTGCGAGCGCACCAACCAAATCGACTTCGACGACGAGACGGAATTCCACGCCACACGCTGGATCTACGACACGGCCCGCGACGAGGACGAACGCCCCTTCTGCCTGGTGATCTCCTTCACCGATCCGCACGATCCCTATGCCTGCCCCAGGGAGCACTGGGACCGCTACAGCCAGGAGGGGATCGACTTGCCGGAAACGGAGTCCATCCCCGAAGAGGAACGCGATCCGCACAGCAGGCGTCTACGCTACGCCTACCAGGCGGACTCCACTCCGGTCACCGAAGAGGACGTCAAGAACGCGCGGCGGGCCTATTACGGCCAGATCAGCTATATCGACGACAAGATCGGTCGCCTCCTCAAGGCCCTGGACGATTCCGGGCTCAGAGAGAACACGGTCGTCGTCTTTACCGCGGACCACGGGGACATGCTCGGGGAAAAAGGGATGTGGTACAAGATGTCCTTTTTCGAGCGCTCGGCAAGGGTCCCCTTCATCGTTTCCGCCCCGAACCGCTTTAGCCCCAAGCGGGTGAGCACTCCGGTTTCTCTGGTGGACCTGCTCCCGACCTTTTTGGATCTCTCTGGAGACGAGCGCCTGAGCCATCCTGCGGACACGCTGGACGGGGAAAGCCTCGTGCCCATGCTGCGGGAGGGCGACGGGGAGGAGACGCGCACCGTGATCTCCGAGTTCTTCGCCGAGGGCTCCATCGCACCGTGTTTCATGGTCAGGCGGGGCAGGTTCAAGTACATCTACAGCCAGCCCGACCCGCCCCAGCTCTACGATCTGCACAACGACCCGCGCGAGCTCAGCAACCTGGCATCCGACACCGAATACGGCGAGATTCTGCAGACCCTGCACCAGGTGGTCCTCGACCACCAGAATCCGGAGCGGGTGAACCAGGAGGTGCTGGACAGCCAGAAGCGGCGCAGGGTCGTGTTCAACGCCCATATGACCGGCAAGCACACACCGTGGGACTTCCAGCCGGTCCAGGACTCGGCGAACAAGTACATGCGCAATCACCGCGATCTCAACGACGTGGAGGGCAAGGCCCGCATTCCCTCCAAGAAATAGGCTCCAGTGACCGCACCTCCGGCATTCCCCCCACCCGGGGAAGGCCGGAGCAATCCATACAGCGAAAAGGGCTCCCGCGGAGAAAAGCCCCGGGAGAGTCCAGAAACAGAACCATATGCCAAACGCGAACCAAAGCCCTGAACAGGGGACACAGGAGAAGGCCACGAAACCCTTCTCCCTCCTGATCAAGCCGGCATCCGCGGACTGCAATCTGAGGTGCGACTACTGCTTCTACCTGGAGAACAAGGCGCTCTATCCGCGCACCGCAAAGCCGCGCATGAGCCGGGAGGTCCTGTCCCGCCTGATGCGGAGCTATCTGGACACACCGCAGCCGGTCCATTCCATGATCTGGCAGGGCGGGGAGCCGACCCTCATGGGCCGCTCCTTCTTTGAGGGCGTGATTGCCGCCCAGAAACGCCATGCCCCCAAGGGCACGCGCCTTGCCAACAGCATCCAGACCAATGCCGTGGGGATCTCGGAGGAAATGGCCGAGCTGTTCGCCAGATACCGCTTTTTGGCCGGGTGCAGCCTGGACGGCCCCCCCGAGGTGCACGACCGCTACCGCCGCACCCGGCTGGGACGCCCCACACAGGAGCGAGTGTTTCAGGGCATTTCCGTGCTGAGCCGGCAGGGCGTCCCTGTCAACGCCCTGGTCCTGGTGAGCCGGGCTAATGTCGATCAGCCGCTGTCCCTGTATCGCTATCTGAAGGACAGGGGTTTCACGCACATCCAGTTCATCCCCTGCGTCGAGTTCGACGACCGGGGGAATCCGCTTCCCTTCACCATTACCGGAGAAGAGTGGGGGGAATTCCTGCGCGTCCTTTTCGAGGAGTGGCACGCCCGGGATGTGACCACGATCTCCATCCGGCACTTCGAATCCGTGCTCTCCAAGCTGGTCTACGGGACCGCAAGCGAATGCTGCTTCGGAGCCAGCTGCGATTCCTACTTTGCGGTGGAGCACAACGGGGACATCTATCCCTGCGACTTTTTTGTGCGGCCGAGCTATTTCCTGGGCAATATCGCTTCCACGTCCTGGTTGCAGGCGCAGAACAGCGAAACATATTCCGAGTTCTCCGCAATGAAGAGCCAATGGAACAGCGCATGCGATCGCTGCGCCCATCAGTCGCTGTGCATGGGCGACTGCCTCAAGCACAGGATGATCCGGGGGAAGTCGCCGGATCGCCTGAGCTGGCTGTGCTCAGGATGGAAGCGCTTTTTCGAGACATCGCGGAAACGGTTCGAGGCCCTAGCCAGGACTCTTACTACCAATACTCCGCCATGAGTGTATTCCTTTGGGCCATCCGGGCTCGAGCCACAAAACAAGGAGGTCGGTTATGCGACGTTTGATGAACCTCATCCTTTCCATTCTTCTGGTCTGCGCTCTGGGGCTCCTTCCCGCAACCGCCGCCGCGGCCAAGGACGCCAGGATCAAGATGGGCACGATCAACTGGCCCGGAGTGACGGTGAAGACGGAAATCGCCAAGCAGATCCTGGAAACGCTCGGCTACCAGGTGCAGACCATGGAGCTCCAGGTAGCCCCCACTCTCAAGGCCGTGTCCAACGGCCAGCTGGACGTCTTCCTGGGATGCTGGCTCCCCAATCAGATCACCTACATGAAGGGCTACCTGGAAGAGGGCACGATCACCAAGCTGGGCCAGAATCTAGATCAAACCATCTATTGCCACGCGGTGCCGCAATACGTCTGGGATGCAGGGGTCCATTCCCTGGCTGACCTGGATAAGCCGGAATTCAGGGACAAATTCGATCTCAACGGGGACGGCAAGCCGGAGCTCTACGGTATCGAGTCGGGCAATGTGGGAAACAAGAACACCCTGGAAGCCATTGACAAGGATATTTACGGCCTCGGGGACTGGGACTTCGTCTCCAGCAGCACGGCCGGCATGCTCAGCCAGGTGAAAAAGGCGGCGAAGAACAAGGACTGGATTGTGTTCCAGGGATGGAAGCCGCACTGGATGGTCATCGAATGGGACCTGAAGTTCCTGAAGGACCCAAAGGAGATCTGGGAGGGACAGGGACGAAACACCTCTGTCTGGACCATCATCCATTCGGGTTTCGATGAGAAGCATCCCAATGTTACCCGCTTTCTGGAACAGATACGCGTCCTTCCCGAGTGGCAAAGCCAGTGGATCTACGACTTCACCTACAAGAATGAGGAACCGGAGAAAGTGGCGCGCCGCTGGATCGGGAACAATATGGACATCGTGGCGATGTGGACCTACGGGGTGACCTCCGTGGACGGCGAGAACGCTCGCAAGGTGCTCAGGGAGGAGTTCAAGTAGCCTGCCTTTGCTTTGCGCATTTTCGTGCTTCGTTGTGCCTGCATCTGCACAGGCATGGGGGTTATTGATACGGTTCTCCTGAAACGAGAGCCCGATACCGGGAGGAGAACCTTGCCTGGGCTTTAACTGACATCACTGGCTGGCACTGATGTGAGCGAAGACAGAGACGTCGAGACCTGTTGCGTTATCGACAGTGCGAAAGCTGATGGCCCAAGGGAAGGCGGGGATCAAAGACGGCAGGTATTATTGGAAAAAGCGACACGGCTCGATTACGAAATATCCTTCCAAAAATGGAAAAATGATACGGGGATAGTAATACGAGAGGGCCGCAGCTGAACGACTGCGGCCCTCTTGGCGAATGGTCGGGAAGCCCGGATTTGAACCGGGGGCCCCCTGCTCCCAAGGCAGGTGCGCTGACCAGGCTGCGCTACTTCCCGAAGCAGGGCGGAATATAGCGCATCTGTCCCGAGGAGGCAAGGGAGGGGGCGAAGACTTCAGCCGAGATCCACCCCGGCGATGGGACGGCCGCAGTTGCAGCAGTTGCCGTTTTCCACCTGGCTGGCTCCCGCGGAAAAGCCGCTGCGCTGGATCAGGGTGCGCTCGCAATTGGGGCAGTAGGTATTGCCCTCCTTGCGGCCTGGGACATTGCCCAGGTAAACGTAGTCCAGCCCGGCCTGTTTGCCGATGGCGTGGGCCATTTCCAAAGTGGAGACCGGAGTGGTCGGGGTCTGGGTCATTTGATAGCAGGGATGGAAGCGGGAGAGGTGCCACGGTGTGTCCTGGCTCAACTCGTCCCGGATGAAGGCGGCCATGTCCCGCAGCTCCTCTTCGGAGTCGTTCTGCCCCGGGATGAGCAAGGTGGTTGCCTCCAGCCACCAGCCCATGCGCTTGATCCGTTTCATGTTCTCCAGCACCGGCTCCAGGCGGGAGCCGCAGAGCTCGCTGTAGAAGCGCTCGGAAAAGGCCTTGAAGTCCACATTGATCGCGTCAATCCAGGGCTCCAGCTCGTCCAGGCATTCCGGGGTCATGAAGCCGTTGCTGACCATGACGTTGGCCAGGCCCTGTTCCTTGGCCAGCTCGGCACAGTCGAGCATGAGCTCGAAGAACATGGTCGGCTCGTTATAGGTGTAGGAGATGTTCTTGCATCCGTAGTGCTGCGCGGCCTGGACCAGTTGCTGGGGGCTCACCTGCTCGCCGGGAATGGGGCCTCCGGACTTGGGGGACTGGGACAGGGAATCGTTCTGGCAGAAGATGCAGAAGAAGTTGCATCCCACCGTGCCGATGGAAAAGCTGTGGCTGCCTGGCTGAAAGTGGTACAGGGGCTTCTTTTCGATGGGGTCCACGTTGGTCGCCGCAATCCGGTCCGCGACCAGGGAGTACAATACGCCTCCATGGTTTTCCCGGACGCCACACTTGCCCCGCTCATCCGGACGCACGGAGCAGTAGTGGTTGCAGAGCCGGCACTGGACCGTATTTTCCTTGAGCTGGCGCCAGAGTCTGGCCTCCTGCATAACCCCTCCTTTTGCTATTACCCGCTACCGCAGTATGGCTCGCGCACTGGGAGCGTGTCAACTCCCTGTCGCCCGTCACCCGGGACAATGGACTTGTCTCCGTTTTATATCCCGGATATACTTTGAAGGCGATTAGGGACACAAACACACATTGCGGAGGACACTCAATGGCACAGCACAGCCAGGCCTACAAACGGGCCGGAGTGGATGTCGAGGCTGCGGATTCCCTGGTGGACCGGATCAAAAGCATTGCCAAGTCGACACATACACGGGGAGTGATCCAGGATATCGGCTCCTTCGGGGGGATGTTCCGGCTCAATACGAGGGGGATGTCCAACCCGGTGCTCGTATCCTCCACCGACGGGGTGGGGACCAAGCTCAAACTGGCCTTCGCCAGGGATCGGCACGACACAGTCGGTGTGGATCTGGTGGCCATGAACGTCAACGACATCCTGGTCCACGGGGCCAAGCCGCTCTTCTTTCTGGACTACTACGCCACCTCCGAGCTCCGCGTGGATCAGGCGGAGAGCGTTGTGAGCGGCATCGCGGCAGGCTGCCGCGAGGCGGGGTGCGCCCTGCTGGGCGGGGAGACCGCCGAGGTCCCGGGCTTTTATCAGCCCGGGGAATACGAGCTCTCCGGCTTCGCCGTGGGTTTGGTGGACGATCTGCGCATCGTGGACGGCTCGGGCATCGGTGTGGGGAACAAGATCATCGGCCTGGCCTCCAGCGGGGTGCACTCCAACGGCTTTTCCCTGGTGCGCAAGGTCCTGGAGGACGGAGGGCACTCCCTGAGCGACACCCCGGCGGGCCTGGACCGGCCCCTGGGGGATGTGCTTCTGGATCCGACCCGGATCTATGTGAACGCGGTGCAAAACCTTCTGCGCGACTTCGACATCCGGGGCATCGTCCATGTCACCGGGGGCGGTCTGTACGACAATATTCCCCGCGTCCTGCCCCGCGGCGTTATGGCGGACCTGAACTTCACCAACTGGAGCCGTCCCCCGGTCTTCGACTGGCTCAAGGAGGAGGCCGGGATCGAATGGGAGGAAATGCTCAGGGTCTTCAACTGCGGCATCGGCATGGCCCTCGTGGTGAACAAGCGGGAGCACGAGGACGTAATGCTCCGCCTGCAAGGGCTGCGGGAACAGGCCTGGACCATCGGCGAGATCAAGGCCGCGCGCAAGGACGATCCTTCGGTGCGGGTGAATTTCTAGGGAGTCGATGGGCTCGGGCGAGGATATTTTTAGGCGCGGGTGCCGCTATCGCGGTACACACAGGTGGCTGACGCTACGCGCGGCGAAGATGCCTTGAAAGCAAGGCTTCTTGCTTTCAAGGCGGTTGCGCCTACTCCCCAGAAAAAAATCCGGGCCGTGGGTGCGTAAGCACCCGCCTGCCCCGTAAAATCTCTTCCCATTTCACCGGGGTGTGGAACCGAAGGTTCCCCGCGCCAAAGAAATCTCCGGAGAAGTTTTTCCACGGAATAGTTCACGGCGTCACAGCGCCGGAATCGTCGCGGATCTCCCCCCTCTCCACGCGCAGAATGCGCTCGCACACCGAGCGGAGCCACTCCAGATCGTGTCCCACCAGGATCACTCCGGTGCCCCAGTTCTGTCTCGCATCCAAGGTTGCCTGCCGGATGAGCTCGGCGCTTTCCGGGTCCAGGTTGGCCAAGGGCTCATCCAGCAGCAGGGCGTCCGGGCGCAGGGCCAGGCGGGCCGCCAGGGCCACTCTCCTGGTTTCGCCCCCGGACAGCTCGCGCCACTTCCTCCGGGCGAAGCGCTGGAAGGGAAGCCCCACGGTATCCAGGGCCTGCCGGGCCAGATCCTCCGCGCCGCGCTCTCCGCGGAGCTTGAGGCCATAGGTGACGTTGCCCAGAACGGATCGGCGAAGGAGGTAGGGGTTCTGAGGCAGCATAGCCACGCGCCGCCGCAGGGCCAGATTCTCCGGTCCGGCGTTTCGTCCCAGGAAGCGGATTGATCCTTTGTCCGGCGCCTCCAACAGGCCCAGAATCCGGAGCAGGGTGCTCTTGCCCCCGCCGTTGGGGCCGTGGATGCCCGCCAGGCAGCTCCGCCGGAGTGTCAGCTCCGGGACGGTCAGGACCCTCCGGCCGGAATAGGTCTTTTCCAGATGTTTCAGGCGATAGAGCTCGTCCACGGTCATGCCTCGCTGGATCGCTTGAGGAAGTGCAGCACGAGATTGATGAAGAAGACGAGGGTGAGCAGGACCAGTCCCAGGGCCAGGCCCAGGCCGAATTTGCCCTTGTTCGTCTCCAGGGCGATGGCGGTGGTGATAGTGCGGGTGCTGCCCTTGATGTTGCCCCCGATCATCATGGATATGCCCACTTCGGAGATGATACGGCCGTAGGCGGTGATGGCGGCTGCCAGAAGACTGTAGCGGAGCTCGCTGACCGTGGCCAGGAGCTGTTGGCGACGGCTCGCGCCCAGGGTGAGCAGGGTCTCCTCCATTCTAGGGTCGGCGTTTTCCACCGCGGAGGCGGTCAGGGCGACGACGATGGGCAGGCCCAGAATGGTCTGGCCCACGGCAATGCCGGGCAGGGAGAACAAAAGCTCCAGCTCGCCCAAGGGGCCCCTGTGGGAAACGAGCATGTAGACCACCAGGCCGATGACCACGGTGGGGAAGGAGAGGAGGGTGTCCACCACCAGCCGCGCGAGCCCCTTTCCGGGGAAATTGAAGCGTCCCAGGACGAAGCCCGCAGGAATGCCCATCACCAGGGTGGCGGCGATGGACAGCGAGGAGACCCTCAGGGTGACCCAGATGGCGGAGTAGGTCTCCGGGTCCCCGGAGAGGAGGAGCGCAAAGGCCTGGGCGAGGCCCTGCCACAAGTAATCCATGGGACGGCCTGCCTGCAGAAGATTTTTTCAACAGATGATAGGGTTCAAAGGAGGAGGTTGATGAGCATTCGTTTCCAAAAAGAAGAAAGGCTGGCTCCTAACCGTTGGGAAACGAGCCAGCCGTAACCTCTGAAGTGTCAGGTGACAAAACTTTCTGTCCTTTCCATATCATTCCTGTATGGACGAAGAATTGTCCAGATTCGAGGCGCAAGAGATTTTGAAACCGGAGTGTATGAGAACTACATGAGGATTTCAAAATCTTGCAGCAACGAAGAAGATGGGCAATTTTTCGTCCATACACTACTTCGCGTTGGGGGTGAAGAGGGTCTTCCCCAGCAGCTTGTATTCGCCGATGGCCTTCTGGACATGCTCAGAGGTGATCCAGTCGATGAACTTCCGCGCGGACTCGTAGTCCACGTTGTCGCAGCGCTCGGGATTCACCGCCATGGCGCTGTACTGGTTGAACAGGATCTTGTCTCCCTCGACGAGCACCTTGAGCGGGGGATCGCCCTCGAAGTTGTCCGCATACTTGATGTAGGTCCCCCTGTCGGCCATGGTGTAGGCCCCTTTCTCCGCGGCCACGCGGATGGTGGCCATCATGCCCTGGCCCGTCTCCATGTACCACTTTTCGCCGCTTGGCGCACCGTCCCCTGCGGCCTGCCACAGCTGGAGCTCGTTCTTGTGCGTGCCGGAATCGTCTCCGCGGCTGGCGAAGTCAGCGTCCTCGGCCTCGATCCGGGACAGGGCCTTGGTTACCTCCATGCCCTTGATTCCTGCCGGATCCTCTTCAGGCCCGATGATGATGAAGTCGTTGTACATGACCTTGGTGCGGTCCACGCCGTAGCCGTTGTCCACGTAGCGCTTTTCCGCCTTGGGGGCGTGCACCAGCAGGGCGTCCGCGTCGCA
>JAIPEP010000079.1 GCA_021737085.1 Desulfohalobiaceae bacterium
CCTTTCCCGGATCCCGCGAAGAAGGAAAAAAACCAGAGAAGTGGCCACAGCTACGGCCACAATCGCAGCTCCGGAGGAAATGTTCACCGCATAGGCCAGCCACAGGCCGAGCAGACAAAAAAATGCGGACCAGCCCACGGAAAGAAACATCATTCTGAACATGGATCCTGTCTGATACTTGGCGATGAAGGGGGGGATGGAGAGCAGCGCGATGACCAGGATGAGGCCGACTACCTGGATCAGGATAACCACTGTAAGCGCCACTAGAGACAACAGGATCACATACAAAAGCCCCACCCGGATCCCTCGCGCCTTAGCGAAATCCGGATCGTAGGACATAATCCAGAACTGCTTATAGGCGAACAGAAGCACAGCGAGGATGAGCAGGACCAGACCTGAGGTAATCCAGAGGTTTTCCCGGGTCACAGTTAGGAGGCTTCCAAAGAGATAGCTCATCAGGTTCACGTTGTACCCGGAGGAGAGATCGATCAGGATGATCCCCAGGGCCATTCCCCCAGCCCAGACCAGTCCCACCAGATTGTCCAGGTTCTCGCTGTCGCGACGGCTCAGGCCGGCGACGATCCAGGAGGCGAGAAGTGAGATGCCAAGGCTACAGGGAATCACGGGCAACCCGAAAAAGAAGGCTATCCCCACACCCCCGTATGCGGTGTGCGCGATTCCTCCCGCCAGGAACACGAGTCTGTTCACCACCACAAGCGCGCCCACCATCCCGCAGACCACGCTGGCCAGCAGGGCGGCAAGCAGGGCGTTCTGCATGAAGGTGTAGCTAAGGACCTCGAACATGGTTTCTCCGCTTGCGCTTGGCGCAGATGGATGGAACGCGACGATCCGTGACTAGTGGTTCGTGACGGGGGCGATTCCCGTTTCTCGTTCTGCGTTCAGGGTGCAGCGTTGGGTCGAAGGGAGAAGGCGGAGCATCTGGCATCTGACCTCCAGGCTCTGGCCTTCCGAGCTCCGACCTCCGCAATCATTCCGCCCACTCCCGCATCTCCTGATACATGGGGCAGTTGTGGTCCTCGTGCACCCCGTACATGAGCTCCATCATCTCCTTGCTCAATACAGGCTGGGAGCTCTCGGCAAGCCAGCGGTTGAGGCAGGCCAGCCTGTCCACTCCGGCCGTGCTCAGGGTCATGTCGTGCGTGACCATGAGAATGCTGATCCGGTTCTTGAGCTCCGCAAGAAAGGTATAGAAGCAGAACTTGGCCTGGGGATCAATGTTCGAGGTGGGCTCGTCCAGGATGAGCAGCTCCGGTCCCGAAACCAGGGATCTGGCGATGAACACCCTCTGTTTCTGGCCTCCGGAAAGGTTGTGCAGAAAGGTGTTCTTCATTTCCAGCAGGTCCACCTGCTCCAGGGCGGCCTCCGCCTCCAGCTTTTCCTTGCGGGAGAAACGCCATCCCTTGTGCCCGGCATCCACCAGGCCCATGAGCACCGCGTCGAACACGGTCAGGGGAAAGATGTCCTTGATCCCGGCGTGCTGGGGCAGATAGCCGATATAGCGTTCCCTTCCCCCGTTTTCTCTGCCCTTGAGCAGGATCCGGCCGGAATCGGGCCTGATCAAGCCCAGGATCAGCTTGAGCAGAGTGGTCTTGCCCCCGCCGTTGGGGCCCAGCAGGGCGATGTACTCCTGCGGGTACACAGTGAGGCTCACCTCCTCCAGAACGGGGTTGCCCTGATAGGCAAAAGAAACATCCTGCACTTGCAATAAGGGTGTCATGGGAAAAGCCCTTTCCGGTTCAAGGTTCCGGGTTCTGCGTTCTGGGTTCAGGGTTCTCAGGTTCAGGTTTCGAACTCGATGTTCCGCATACGGCATTCCGGATTCGACGTTGACCGGTGATTCGCGACTCTGAATTGATGGCCGGAAAGATGCGAGTTATGCGCGATCCGCAATAAGCGTTGCGGAGACGTTGGACCTTGTATGGGGCACCCCTTAACACAGCACGGGGAACGGGGAACCCAGAACGGGGAACCCCCGATCACCAGTCATGGGCTACTCCAGTGCCAGCCGGATCCTGCGGGCGCATTCCCGCAGATTGGCTGCCCAGTCCTCTGCCAGGGGATCCAGGTCGCGCACCTTGCCCTCCAGATTTTCGGCCACCTGCCTGGCGGGGCGCCTGGAGAACTGCGGCTGCACGAAAACCGTGCGCAGGCCCTTTTCTCTGGCTATCCCCATCAGATGGTGCATCCTTTTTGCAGTGAGCTTTTTGCCGGCCAGCTTGACCGGGATCTGGTTCAGCCCGTAGGCCCGAGCAAAATAGCCCCAGGCCGGATGGTAGGCCAGAAAGGAGCGGTTTTCGGCCTTTGCGAACAGATCCAGCAGCTCCAGGTCCAGTTCATTGATGTCCCGGACCAGCTCCGCAAAGTTGGCCCTATACAGGTCAGCGTGCTCCGGGTCGGTACGGATAAGCTCGTCCCGGGTGTTCTGGGCCATGATCCTGGCCAGTGGCGGCGCAAGCCAGATATGGGGATCGGGATGACCCTCTCCGGATTCCCCGTACGAACTGTCTCCCGGTTCCAGGGCCTCCTCATAGGAGCTGGGCATGGGGCGGCGCTGGATCCCCTTGTACATGGACACTATCTGCATATCCGGGTTGATCCCCCGCAAACGCTGCAGCCATGCGGATTCCACTGGAATACCTATACGGAAATAGGCCTGTACTCGGCTGATATGCCGCAGCAGGGAGGGCTTGGGCTCGTAAGTGACGGGATTGGCTCCAGGGGGAAGGAGGATCTCCACCTCCACGCGCTCTCCCCCGATTCGCTTCAGGAAATAGTGCTGCGGTGGGATGCTCGCGGCAAGCCGCAGCTTGTCTTCTCCCGCCTGGGTCCCGGAAGCGGGTCCCACCAGCAGCACAAGCGCCAGCCCCAGAAAGAATACTGCCCGCCACGCCCGGGCCATCACACGTTTACCTCCTTCCACGCGGCAGGGGCCATTTGGCCCTGCCTCAGATCCTGCTCCCGCATATACTTTAGGATCTCACGCAGATTATGCCTTTTCTCCAGCATCCACTCCGGGGCGACCAGCTCCCCGGGATGGGGGTCGCCAGTCACCCTTTGCACAACCATTCCGCTGGGCAGCCGGGAAATGAACTCCCCTACCAGGGGGACGTATTCCTCCCGTTCCAGGCAGCGGTAGCGCCCGTTGGCGTAAAGCTCGTGCAGGCGGGTGCCCCGCACCACGTAGAGCCCGTGGATCTTGACCGCGTCCACCTGCTGCTCCGCGAGAAAGCGGGCTGTCTGCAGCATGTCCTCGCGGGACTCCCCGGGCAGACCCAGGACCACATGGGCGCAGGTCAAAAGTCCTCTCTCCCGGCTCCGGCGCACCGCCTCCCGAAAAACCTTTACTCCGTGGCCCCGATTGATGGCTGTCAGGGTCTCTTCGTAAACAGACTGCAGCCCGTATTCCATCCAGATCAGATTATGCTGGGCCAGATCCGCCAAGTAGTCCAGCTTTTCCTGGTCCACGCAGTCCGGCCGTGTGCCGATGCACAGGCCCACCACGTCCGGATCGGTCAAAGCCTCGCTGTAGAGCTCCCTGAGCACGGGAAGCGGGGCGTAGGTATTGCTGAAAGACTGGAAGTAGCCCAGGAACTTCCTCGCCTTATAGCGCCTGGCCAAAAAGGACTTGGCGAAGCGGATCTGTTCGGTTAAACTTTGGGTCGCAGCCAGGCCAGTCCCCGAGCCCCGCTCGTTGCAGAAGATGCAGCCATTCCATCCCCTGCTTCCGTCCCGGTTGGGACAGCCAAGGCCGGCGTCCAGGCTTATCTTCTGCACCCTGCAGCCGAAGCGCCGACGCAAAAAGGTGTTCAGGTCAAGATAGGGCTTTTGTTCCATTTTCCGCGTTCCCCGTTCTGCGTTCCGCGTTCAGCGTTCCCCGTTCAGCGTTTCGCGTTCAGCGTTTCGGGTTCTCTGTTGCAGGTGGCCTTGGAGCAAGTTCAGGGCATGTCCTTATCTTTACCAGTCACAAGTCACCAGTCACTGGTCAACGCCAAACCCGGAACCCAGAACCCAGAACGGTGAACCCAGGACGGGGAACGGGGAACCTCGAACACAACAAACATCCTAGGTGAATTCGCAAAGTCTGTGAAGATGGGATTTTCCTACGACATCATCGTTGTCGGCGCAGGCCACGCCGGTTGCGAGGCCGCGCTCGCCGCTGCCCGCATGGGCTGCAGCACCGCCCTTTTCGGCATCAACCTGGATACCGCCGGACACATGCCCTGTTCCCCCTCTGTGGGGGGAATCGGCAAGGGCCACCTGGTCAAGGAGATCGATGCCCTCGGTGGGCATATGGGCCGGATTACGGATCAAACCGCCATCCAGTTCCGCAGGCTCAACACGCGCAAAGGCCCGGCGGTGCGCGGCACCCGAACGCAGAACGACAAGGAGCGCTACCGCGCCTTGATGAAGCACACCCTGGAGCGGCAAAGCAGGCTCTCCTTGAAACAGGCCCTGATCACCTCCCTTCTCCTCCAGGACGGCCGCGTGGCCGGAGTTGCTGACGAGAGCGGGACGGAGTACGCCGCGCGTGCGGTGGTCCTGGCCGGGGGCACCTTCTTCCGCGGCATGGTCCATCTGGGCACCGCCCGGATCGAGTCCGGACGGGCAGGGGAGCTCCCCGCGAACCGGCTCCCGGATCAGCTCCGGGATCTCGGGCTGCGCACAGGACGGATGAAGACCGGCACCCCGGCCAGGCTCAATCGCCGCAGCATCGACTTCTCCCGCCTGAGGGAGCAATTCGGGGACCTGGAGCCGCGCCCCTTCTCCCTGCATACGGAACAAACTCCGAAAACTCAGATCTCCTGCTTCTTCGGGCGCACCAACGAGAGGTCCCACCAGATCATCCGGGAAAACCTGCACCTCTCCCCTTTGTACGACGGGAGCATCCAGGGCGTCTCCGCGAGATACTGCCCCTCCATCGAGGACAAGATAGTCAAATTCCCGGACCGGTCTTTCCACAACATCATCCTGGAGCCGGAGGGCCTGGACACGGAGGAGATTTACGTAAGCGGCACCGGCAACTCCCTGCCTCCCCAGATCCAAGAGGACTTCGTCCACTCCATCGAGGGGCTGGAGGAAGCGGAGATCATGCGGCCGGCATACGCCATCGAATACGACTATATCCAGCCACAGCAGCTTTGGCGCACCCTGGAGACCAGAACGGTCCCGGGGCTTTATCTGGCCGGACAGGTCAATGGGACATCCGGGTACGAGGAGGCCGCGGCCCAGGGCCTCTGGGCGGGGATCAACGCGGCCCTGCGCATCCAGGGAAGGCCCCCTTTCCTCCTGGACCGTTCCCAGGCCTACATGGGGGTCATGATCGACGACCTGGTCCTCAAGGGAGCAAACGAGCCCTATCGCATGTTCACCTCCCGGGCGGAATACCGCCTCCTGCTCCGGGAGGACAACGCGGATCTGCGGCTGCTTCAGAAAGGGTACGAGCTCGGCCTGCACGAGGAAAAGGCCTACAAGGATCTGCAGCGCAGACTCCAGGCTATCCGGGGCGAGGTGGACAGGCTGCGCTCCATCCGGGTCACCCCCGGGGAAGAGATCAACAGCGACCTGGCCGGGCTGGGATCCAGCCCCTTGAGCCATCCGGTGACCCTGGACAAGCTCCTCAAGCGGCCGGAGCTGGACTACACCTTTGTCAAGCGCCGTTTCCCGCCACAGGAGGATCTATCCCGGAGCGAAGAGGAGCAGGTGGAGATCGAAGTCAAGTACGAGGGATATCTGGACCGGCAGAAGGCGGAGGCGGACAAGTTCCGGCAGACGGAGCACATAGCCATTCCCGGCGATCTCTGCTATGAAGATCTACCGGGGCTGTCCAACGAAGTCCGCCAGAAGCTGCGGGAGCACGAGCCGGCCACTCTGGGGCAGGCTTCCCGGATCCCGGGAATGACCCCGGCCGCTCTCTCCTTGCTGCGGGTGTTCATCCAGCGTCGTTCCCGGGAAAGGGAATAGACGCCAGCACTCCGCTGGGGCCGCTCTTGACCCTCAGGCCCTGTCCGCACTTCTGATAGCGGCCGGCACAACGCCCTGCCCTATCGGGCTAAACAACAGGAGACGCCTATGGCAGAGATTATCGCGGTCTGCCGCAGCGAGAGCTCAGGCTACCGCAAACAGGAAATCGGCAGTGGCTTCCTCCGCGCCGAACACGGCTTGGAAGGCGACGCCCACTCCGGGACTTGGCACAGGCAGGTCAGCCTCCTGGCAGAGGAGAGCATCGACAAAATGCGCGCCCAGGGGTTCGACTTGAGCCCGGGAGATTTTGCGGAGAATCTGACCACCCGGGGCATCGACCTCCTGTCCCTGCCAGTGGGGACCCGGCTGCTCCTTGGCCTCCAGGCCGTGGGCGAAGTGAGCCAGATCGGAAAACGCTGTCACGGCGACTGCGAAATCCTCAGACAGACCGGGGACTGCGTCATGCCCCGGGAGGGGATCTTCATCCGGGTCCTGCGGGACGGCCCGGTCAGCGCGGGAGATCCCATCCGTGTGCTGGAGGAAGGCGAGTCAGCCTGATCTAGGCGTCCGGTTACCGCGCAGGGATCCCTTGACTATTCCGCCGCACGCACGGTGGCCGTGACCGGAGTGGTTAATGCGGCAACCGCGTCGAAGTCGCCATCCACCCTGCCCACCTTCTGCACGGGGAAGGCGGCCCGGATCTCGTCGCCCTGGCTGGACGGGGTAGGCCCCCAGAAAATGCAGAACCACCCGGTGTCATCGTGGTAGGCCAGATCGCCACGCTCCATCACTTCCTGGGTCTCGGCGCCTATCGCTCCCACCGCGGGCTCCACCGGTCCGTAGAGCTCCTCCCCCCAGCGGCCCATTTCCGCGGAAAAGGGAAGGTTCTCCGCAAGCCTGCTTCCGGCTTCGTTGTCCATCAGCTCGCCGCTCAGCTGAACCTCACCCACATCGATCACAATCGGCGTACTCATCGTGAACCTCCTATATTCGGCAAGTCTCTGCACCTATTTATGGAATAGGCCTAGGAGAAATAAGGACCGCATGCTGCAAATCTGGCAAAATTTAATCGATAAGCTTATCCTAAAAAAACAGCCGCGCTTAGGCAAGGCGCGCAGCTACAATTGGCCCACCCGGAACACCCCTTGCCAAACGTTTTGTGATCAGATATAAGTAAAAGTTCCGGGATGTAGCTCAGCTTGGCCAGAGCGCAGCGTTCGGGACGCTGAAGCCGCAGGTTCGAATCCTGCCATCCCGACTGGGATCTCAAGGGGTTGCGCTGCGGCGCAGCCCTTTTTTGTTTGGATCGGACTTTCCAAGCCCCGGGAGAAAAAATGGATCCCATCACCCTCGCAACTATCACCTCCGCGGCCTCGAATCTGGGCCTTGAGGCCATCAAGGACAGCGCCACCCAGGCCGTCCAGGAGCTGTGGGACACGATCAAGCAAAAGCTGGGCTGGCAACGGGATCCGGCTTCCTCGGAGCTGGCCTCGCAGATAGCTCGCAAGCTGCAGGACGACGAAGAGCTGACCCGGGAGCTGGTAAAATTGCTCCAAAACCAGAGCGAGCCCACCTATTCCAGCGCACTGGTCAAAAATATCGATGCGGACAAGGTAACCCTGGCGGACACGGTCAATATTCACGGGGATCTGAATATGCCTGGGGCAGAATAATACCACAACGTAACTTCGCTCATTTTAAGCCGCAGCCGGGGAGTTGCCTGTGCTCATTGATCGGATTGCGCCAATGTTTTCCGCCGAGGCGAAGGAAAAGCGCTTTGTGCAGCGCGAAAGGCATCATGCCCTTCCAGAGGCACACGTTCTTTTCCTTTTGACCCGCGTTCTTGATTAAAGGCATCATGCCCGCATCACAAAGCGCCCGGAGCCTAGGCGAGAAAACACCCTTCACCCACTTCGTAAAGTGGGTGAAGGGTCAGCCAGAGCAAAAGGCAACTCCCCGGCAAGGCGCAAACTTACGTTGTAGTGATAACATGGTGGCTAAGAAAACAAAATCGGCCTCCTCCAGCCGCGCTGCGGAATTGACCTCCCCCAAGCGATCCCTTAGCGCAATCCACTAGCGGAATTATTCCTTTTCCCTCGAACACAGCTAAACGGATCAATCTCCTTAAAAAACTGACTGTATGAGCCCGGAAAACATCAGCCTCCAAGACAGCGACGCCCTCCTGGTGGTGGATCCCCAGAACGATTTCTGCCCGGGAGGGGCGCTGCCTATTCCCCAGGGGGACCAGGTCATCCCCGTTCTCAACACCTGGATCCGGGCAGCACTTTCCAGACGGATCCCTGTCTACTGCTCCCGCGACTTTCACCCCCGCGAGCACCCCAGTTTTTGGGAGCAGGGCGGTCCCTGGCCGCAGCACTGCCTCCAGGACACCTGGGGGGCCGGGTTCCATCCGGACCTGGAGGTCCCGGAACAGGCCCACCTGGTCACCAAGGGGGTCCGCTTCGACATGGACCAGAACTCCGTTTTCCAGGAGACCGGTCTCACCAGTCGTCTGGAGCGGGACGGCACCAAGAGGCTCGTGGTCATGGGCCTGGCCCTGGACGTCTGCGTCAGGGCCTCCGTTCTGGACGGGCTAAACTCCGGATTCGAGGTGAGGGTAATTTTGGACGGATGCCGGGCAGTGACCGAGGAATCCGGTCGAGAGGCCATCCGGGAAATGGAAGAAGCCGGCGCAATCTGCAGCAGCGGGGCCAGCACGTGACATACTCGGACTTTCCCACCCACTCCCCCTTGCTTACCGACCTCTACGAACTGACTATGCTACAGGCCTATTACCTGCAGGGAATGCAGGAGCGGGCGGTATTCAGCCTCTTCTCCCGCAAGCTTCCCTCCAGGCGCAACTACCTTGTCGCCTGCGGCCTGCAGCCGGTGCTGGAGTACCTGGAGGGGCTCAGCTTCTCCGAGGAGGAGATCACGTATCTCCGCTCCCTGGGGATGTTTCGCGAGTCCTTCCTGGAATGGCTCTGCTCCTTTCGCTTCAGCGGAGATGTATACGCCGTCCCCGAGGGCACAGCTGTCTTCCCCGACGAGCCCCTATTGGAGGTGGAGGCCCCCATAGGCGAGGCCCAGCTCCTGGAGACCCTGCTTTTGAACCGGATCCACTACTCCACCCTGGCCGCGACCAAGGCGGCCCGGGTAGTAACTGCCGCCGCGGGCAGAAAGGTAATCGACTTCGGATTCCGGCGCATCCATGGCCTGGAGGCCGGGGTGCAGGCGGCGCGCTCCTTTGCCGTGGCCGGAGTCTCCGCCACGAGCAACGTCTACGCCGGCTATCTACTGGGACTGCCCGTGAGCGGCACCATGGCCCACAGCTACATCCAGGCCCACAACCGGGAAATGGATGCCTTCCGCAACTTCGCCGCGGTTTACCCCTTTACTATTTTGCTTGTAGACACCTACGACACCCTGGAAGGGGTAGGCAATGTGATCCGCCTAGCCAAGGAGTTGGGCGAAGATTTCGCCATTCAGGGAGTACGGGTGGATTCCAACAACCTGCACCACACTACCCGGCAAGTAAGACACATGCTGGACGAAGCGGGCCTCGCCGGGGTGCAAGTCGTGGTCAGCGGCGGATTGGACGAGGAAGAGATCGCGGATCTTACGAGCGACGGGGCCCCAATCGACGGATTCGGGGTGGGCACCAAGATGGGTGTCTCGGACGATG
>JAIPEP010000080.1 GCA_021737085.1 Desulfohalobiaceae bacterium
AAGATTGTGCGAGCCTACTACATCCACCGCATCGCATCCGAAGACATCCGGCGACTTAAACAGCACCTGGCGCACATAGGCCACAGCTCGCCCATTGAGGATATCTACTGGTTCCAGGTGCCCACGGAGCTGCTCACCCAGACGCAACAGGAGCACGCCACAGAATGCGGCCCCTATGTCTTTCCCTTGGAAACCGGTGATACCTGGATCATGCTGGAGCTTCTGATCCGCCCCCGGAACGCTATGCATTGCAGCTGCATCGCGTATGCGGACGATCAGCAGCGGGCCTTCGTCATTCAGCGCCTGGATGCTATCCTGGAGGAGCTGGAGATCGCGACTTAGCCCTTCCCATACAATAGCACGCACCCGACACGGAGATCCGCCAGACTATGCCAGTCCCGGAAAGAATCCAGGAGCTGCCAGCAAGATGGGGGCACCTCTGCCTCGGTGTGGAGCGCTTTATCCTGCGTGACCTGGGCCTTAGAACATCGGATAGCACCGCCCTGCTGGCCCTCTCCGGCGGAGCGGACTCCACCGCCCTCCTGGTCCTCTTCCGCGTGTTGGCTCCCAGGCTGGGAATGAATCTTAAGGCTGCATACTTGGATCACGGCATCCGCCCCGAGGCCCGACAGGAAGCCGAGTCCTTGCGCCGATTGTGCGCGCAATGCCACGTCCCCCTCTATTGCGGAGCAACATCCGTGCCCCTTTTCGCCCAGCGCACAGGGCGCGGCCTGGAGGAGGCGGGAAGGACCCTGCGCTACCGCTTCCTCGCCGGGGTCCGGAACGCATCCGGAGCGGACTACATCCTGGCCGGGCATCACCTGAACGACCTGGCAGAGGACCTCCTTTTGCGGATAACCCGGGGAAGCGGCTGGCCCGAGCTCTGCGGGATGAGGGCTTACGATCCGGATTCCGGTATCGTGCGCCCCCTTCTGCAGGTGACCAAGCAGGAGCTCACCAGCCTCTTGCAGGATCTGGAAATAACCTGGCACGAGGACAGCTCCAACCAGGATCCTCGCTATAAGCGCAACCGTATCCGCTCCCGCATCCTGCCCCTGATAATGGAGGAGAATCCGCGCTTTCTGCAACACGTGCTCCGGCTCTGGAGGCTGGGCTCTCTGGACCGACAGGATCTGGAGACCCGTCTCTGCGAGTTGCGCCGGGGAGAGAGACATCCCGATCCAGAGACCATCCTCCTTCCCGGAGCAGAGCTCGCCCCGCTCTCGGAAAGCCTCAGGCTCCGCTGGCTCAAGGACGCCCTGGCCCGGCTAGGCCCGGAACAGAGCCTGGCGGAAAATCTCTTTCAATTGGAACAGGCCTGGCAAGAAGGCAAACAGGGGGCTGTATTGCAGTTCCCCGGAGATAAGCGGGCCCGGGTAAACAGGGAGGGAATCTTTCTGTTCCGGGAGTCGCGTGAGCGGTGAGCCGGAAGAGTGCGGATCTCCTTAAAACCCCTTGAGCAGGATCAGGGCGGCGACTGTCACCCCGATCCCAGCTATAACCGTTTTTCCGGGACGCTCCCGGTAGAGCAGGACGGAGAGCACCACGGCCACCACGAAATGCATGCCGTTGATGGAGGCCACTACGGCAAGCGGCCCCAGGGACAGGGCCTGCAGGAAGCAGTAGAACCCCGCCAGATTGAGCACCCCGATCCCTATTCCCAGCCAAGTCGCCGCAGCTTGCCTTTGCGCAGCTTCCTCCCCCTCTGCCGGGGCTACAATGTGGGCCAGCCAGGAAAATCCCGTGGACAAGGCATAGGACAGGGCGATGAAGGCCAGGAGATTGCCCGTTTCCGCGGCCAGCTTGCTGGAGATGGAGGCCGCCGCTCCCGCGAATGTGGCCAGGCCCACCTGGGCCCATGCCTTTCCCCTAGCGGAGCGGACAGCGTCGGAGACTTCCTCCCTGGGGCCGGAGAACAGGACAAAGGCCAGCACGGACAAGCCCACTCCCATCCACTGCCATGGGCTGAGACTCTCGGAGAGCACAAGGGTGGAGAAGAGCAGGACCAGGACAATATTCAGCCGGATCACCGGAAAGACCACAGCCGCGGATATGTGCCGCAGGGCGCGGATATGGGCCAGGGTAGCGCTCACAAAGCTCGCGCTGTTCACCACAGCGAGCAGGAGGAACCACCCGGGGCTTGCCAGGGGGGCCGGCTGGAGGCTATAGAGGAGGCCGCTCAAAAGGGCCACAGTTAGCATGAAGGAAAACGTGGTCCGAGAAGGGCTCAGGCCGCTCGAGGCCGCGACCTTGTATAGAAAGCGCTGCGTGCCGATGAGGAAGAAGGCCAGAAGGGCGAAGAGGTACCAGCTCATAACAGGACCGCCTCACTTGGATAAGGGCAACTAGCATGAAAACAGCCATATTCGGACCCCCGGGAACCGGCAAAACGGAGCTTTTCCATGCCCTGGGCCGGACCGGCGCGGCCCGGACGGACCGGGCCATGGTCAAGGTTCCCGAGCCCAGACTGGAAACCCTGGCCGAGGTTGTTCGGTCCCGAAAAACGATCCACCCGGAGATCGAATACGTGGACATCCCCGGAGGAACCGGCAGGAAGGACGGCCTGGAGCAGCGGGTCATGAGCGAGATACGGCCCTGCGACTGCCTTCTGGCGGTTCTGGACGGATTCTCCGGGTTCTTCCACCCCGGGGAGCAGTGGAGCGAGGTGGAGACCGACCTGGTCATCTCCGACCTGGCGATCGCGGAAAAACGGCTGGAGCGGGTGCGGACGGACAAGCACAAGGGCAAAGATCTGGTGGACCCGGAGGAGGAAAAACTATTGGAGCGAGTTGTGGCGCATCTGGAAGGGGAAGAGCCCTTGCGGACCGACCCCGCTCTCGCTCAAGCGCCCAAGCTGCGCGGCTTCCAGTTCCTCTCAGCCAAGCCGGTGCTCTATGTCTGGAACGTGGCCGAATCCGAGCTGGACTCCTTTTCCCCTCCACCGGACAGCCCGGCACAGGGGCACCTGGTCCTCTCGGCCCATCTGGAACGGGAACTGGCAGAGATCGAGGACCCCGAGGAGCGGGAGGCCTTCTTCCGGGACATGGGTATCCCCGCCTCTGCCCTGGAGAAGGTGATCTCCAGCACCTACCGCATGCTCGGGCTCATCACCTTCCTCACCGCCGGAGAAAAAGAGGCCCGGGCCTGGACCCTGCCCCTCGGAGGCACGGCAGCGGAAGCCGCCGGAACCGTCCACTCGGATATCCAGCGGGGCTTCATCCGGGCCGAGGTCCTGGCCTGGCCCGACTTCGAGCGCCTGAAGAGCTTCAAGCGGGCCAAGGAGGAGGGCGTCCTCAGGCTGGAAGGCAAGGACTACGTGGTGCGGGATGGGGATATTATCACCTTCCGCTTCAATGTCTAGCCACTGCGAATAGCCTGGGGCCGTAGGGTGAATCTTCCACAATATACCCCTGTTCTATGATGCGCTCCCGCAGGTGGTCCGCCCGGGGAAAATCCTTCTCCTTCTGGGCCTTACTGCGCTCCTCTAGCATCTGTTGCGTCTCCCGAGGGATCTCCTCCAGGGTCAGAGGCATGTGCCGCCAATCCACGAGGCACAGCACGGCATCCAGTTCCCGCAGACGCTCCTGGACCCGGGCCGCCTCGGCTGATGTCAGCTCCCCGCGGGAATAACGGGAGTTGACTCGCTTGCACAGATCGAAGAGGACGGGCCAGAAACGATAGAGGCTCAGATCGTCCTCCACAAGGTCGGTGAAGCTCTGCCGCACCTGAAAGACCCTCTGCTCGATCTCCTTGCTCACCTCGCCGGATCCTTTCCCTGCCAGGTGGTGGGCGTTGACCGCCATGGTCTGCACTCGCCGCCAGTTGTTCTCCCACATGTCCAGGCTCTCTCTGCTGTAGACCAGCTGCCTGCGGTAGGAGTTGGAAAGCAGCCACATGCGCAGGGCATGGGGGTTTCTCTCGCCCAGAAGTGCCTCCATGTCGGGGATAGGAACCTCCTCCTGCCGGCCCACGCCACCCTGGACCACGGACCAGCTCCCGGGAGACTTCCCTATTCCATGGGACCAGATGGCCCGCAGGTTGTCCATATGGGGAAACTGATGCGAAGCCCCGGCTTGAACCATGTCCAGGGAGCCCACGGCTTCTCCGGGTGCGGCGGACATCTGCAGATACCAGCTGGGCCGGACGTTCCCCCACTTGGTCTTGAGGAACTCTCCCAATTTGATGTCCTGCAGGCTGGCCCGCTTGAGCAGGGTGAAATCCTGCGGGTTCTCCTTGGCGTAGTCCTCCAGGTCCACGGTCTTGCCCAGGCTGATCCCGCTCAGGTCCGCTCCGGCCAGACCGCCGTAATCCGGATCCCTGGATATGTCGAAATACACGGAGCGCAGCTTCTCGTAGCCCCTGCCCTTGTCCAGGAGGCGCTGGCAAATGGAGAGCATGAGCTCCTCCTGGTCCGAGGCGGGACAAAGGACGAGGTCCTTCGCGCCCAGCCGTGTGGCCAGCTTCCGGACCTTTTCCGTGAAGCTCTCGGAGTGCCCCCGGAGGCTCTTCTTCTGCTCCCGGGCCTGCCGCACCGCCTGATCATCCTGGTCCGCCAGCCCCACATATACGGCGCTCTCCACCTCGCGCCCCCGGAGATAGCGCTGCAGGACATCCAGAAAAACGATCCTGCGCCAGGTCTCCAGATCGCCGCACTCATCCGAAGGGGGACCGGGAGTGAAGGCGCTCAGCCTCCCGGACTGCAGATCCAGGTATTCCTTTTTCTGCCCCTCCAGATTCTCCAGGCGCATGCCCTGCTTCAAGGGGGAGGCGAAAAGAGGGGTGCTCAGATAGCGTTCTCCCCCGTCGGGCAAAAGGACCACAATGAGACCCTCCTCCAGCTCCGAGGCCAGCTGGAGGGCCCCGCCCAGGGCGGCGCCGGAGCTCATGCCGGCAAACACTCCTTCTAAGCGGGCCAGCTTGCGGCAGATCTCGAAGGCGTGCTCATCCTCTATGCGGATGATCCGGTCCAGGGCCTTTTTCTCGTAGATCCCCGGAGGATAGGAGGCTTGCATGTTCTTCAGGCCCTGGATGGCGTGCCCGGCATAGGGCTCCACCGCCACGGTGCGCACATTAGGGGCATTGTTTCGCATCCACTTGGCCAGGCCCATGACCGAGCCGGAGGTGCCCATGCTCCCCACCACATGGGTTACCCGGCCCTCTGTCTGCTCCCATATCTCCGGAGCGGTGCCGCGGTAGTGGGCCTCCACGCAGGCGGGATTGTTGAACTGATCCATCAGGACGTAGCTCTCCGGCTCCTCCCTGGCCAGGCGATAGGCCTCCTCGATCGCCCCATCCGTGGCCAGATGCCCCGGTGTGAGATAGATCTGCGCCCCATAGGCCCGCATGATCCGCTTCCTTTCCTCGGAGGCGGATTCGGGCATGATTAAAAGCAGTCTATAGCCCTTGACCGCGCAGACCATGGCCAGACCGATGCCGGTGTTTCCGGAAGTAGCCTCGATGATGGTCTTTCCCTGTGAGAGCTCGCCCCTGGCCTCGGCATCCTCGATCATGGCCACAGCCACGCGATCCTTGACCGATCCGGCCGGATTATAGCTCTCCAGCTTGGCGCAGATCGTCACCCGCGGATAGGGATTGAGCCGCTGGATACGAACTAGCGGGGTATTGCCCACCAAGTTTAAGACACTGTCCTTACTCATCACTATCTCTTATCCTCTCCACCTGAATCCCAGCAAAGCGCTCTCCCCGGTTCGGCTCGCAACATTCTCATGCTTGGTTGTGCCCGGGTCAGCCCGGGAATGAGGGTTATAAAAAGGGGATTACCTTTTCGCGCGGCGCAGCTCCATCCTGGCCTCCCGGACTCAGAGAAAGCTGGGATCGATCCCGGCTCGGCCGGAATCCATGATCGTCTTGAGGAAGGAGACGGTCTTCTCGTCCGCCGGGACCACCGGAAATTGGCCGCGACAGGAATCGCACTGGACCCTGGCTGGCTGAGTCGGGGCGATAAGCGGAACGCGCCGGCCACAGTGGGGGCAGGGATAGTAGTACACAAGCTCCATGCCCACCGGCTTCACCGGGGATAACGCCTTGCTTTCGCTCATGGACCGTTTTCTCCTTTCTGTTGCAATGCCCGGCCGGTCATTTCCTCGGGCGAGGCCAGACCCAAGCTCTCCAGAAGCGTGGGGGCCACATCCCCCAGGATGCCCTTGCTGCGCAGACCTGTTTGAGGGGTCTCCTTCTCCACCCAAACAAAAGCGACCTCATTGTGGCTATGAGCGGTCTGTACCCCGCCGTCCGCATCGAACATGGTCTCGGCGTTACCGTGGTCCGCAGTGATGAACAGCCTACCCCCGTCGGCCAGAACCATGGACATCACCCGGCCCACGCACTCGTCCACAGCCTGGCAGGCCTGGACAGTAGCCTGAAAATTACCCGTATGGCCCACCATGTCCAGGTTGGCGAAATTGCAGACGATAACCTCGTAGACACCCGTACCCCAGAGCCTTTCCAGCTCCTCCGTGACCTGATAAACGCTCATCTCCGGCTTTTGATCGTAGGTGGCCACCTCCCGGGGCGAGGGTATGAGCTTACGATCCTCCCCGGAATAGGGGTCCTCCCGACCGCCATTGAAGAAGTAGGTCACATGGGCGTATTTCTCGGTCTCCGCAATGCGCAGCTGCCGCAATCCGTTCCGGGACAGGACCTCGCCCAGGATGTTGTCCATTCTCTGCTGGGGAAAGGCCACTGGCAAAGGAAAGCTCGCGTCGTACATGGTCATGCTGGCCAGAAGGCTGAGGCGCGGGGCCTCCCCTCGCTCGAATTCCCGGAAATCGGGGTCGAACAGGGCCGTGCTTATCTGCCGGACCCGGTCCGCCCGAAAATTGAAGATGAATCCCGCGTCACCGTGGCGCATGCGACCCACAGGGCTGCCGCTTTCCTCGATGATCACTGTGGGAGGGAGGAACTCGTCGGAGATTCCCCTCTCATATGCTGCGGACACGGCTTGCAAGGGATCTGTGGCGGTCTCGCCCCGGCCGTGCACCATGGCCTCGTAGGCCAGTTGCGTGCGCTCCCAGCGCTTGTCCCGATCCATGGCGTAGTAGCGGCCGCTGACTGTGGCGATACGGCCCACCCCGATCTTCTCCATGCTGGCAAGCAAATGCTCTAGGCAGCCGTATCCGGCGTAAGGGGAAGTGTCCCTTCCGTCCAGGAAGGCGTGGACCAGGACCTTCTGCATTCCTTTCCGCGAGGCCAGATCAAGCAAGGCCTCGAGGTGCTCCAGGTGGCTGTGCACTCCTCCGTCGGAGACCAGCCCCAGAAGGTGCAGGCTGCCTCCATTCTCCAGGGCGCTGTCCACGACCCGATTTAGCACCTCGTTGGAGGCAAAGGAGTCGTCCCGGATGCTCTGGCTGATGCGCACAATGTCCTGATAGACCACCCTGCCCGCTCCAAGGTTCAAATGACCCACCTCGGAGTTGCCCATCTGTCCCTGGGGAAGGCCCACGGCCTCCCCGCTGCAGGCCAGCGAGCACCAGGGATATTCGGCCAGGGCCCGGTCCAGGTGGGGCGTAGAGGCGGAGCTCACCGCGTTGCCCGGCCCTGCCGGGGCCTGCCCCCATCCGTCCAGTATCAGCAAGAGCGTGGGCTTATTATTCCTCACTGTCCTCTGCCCCCTGTCCTTTTGCCTCTGTCTCCTGTCCCCTGTGTTCTTTCAAGCGTGGCGCCTCCCGCCACAGGCCGTCAAGATTATAGAACTCCCTGTATTCCACCTGGAAGATATGCAGGACCACTTCGTTGGCATCCAGAAGGATCCAGTAACCGGGGTGATACCCCTCTATCCCCAGTAGCTCCATCCCAGTTTGGGAGAGCTTGCTGAGCACCCAGTCGGCAAGGGCCTGAGCGTGCCGCACATTCCTGGCGGAAACTACAATCATGGCCTCGGTGCAGGAATTGATCTCCCGCACGTCCAGACCCAGGATGTCCTCTGCCTGCTTCTCCCGGAGCCAGGCCACTATCCTGCCTGCCTTGTCCTCGCCTTGCGATCCGGCGTCTTCCCTGTTCCCGTCTTGGCTCATCGATTTCGTCCGTTATTTTTCTGTTCGCTCCTAGGCAACTTCCTTCCTACTCAGGATAGACCACGATTCCGCACCCTGCAACGAAGCCCTGGCCTCCCGCCATCCGGTCTATATTCATCCTGCCTTGACGTATGGAAATGGTTGCCCGAGAATAGGCTTTTCTCACGCGGGCAGATGCTGCCTTCGCGCAGGACGACAAAGAGATAAGACATATCCTAGGAGCCGAAAGGAGCGCCCCATGATCTACGATGTGGAATGCGAGACGCTGCCCAGGGAGGACCTGGAGGAGCTGCAGCTGAAACGGCTGCAGAGAATGATCGAGCGGGTCTACCACAATGTCCCTTTCTATAGGAACAGATTCGAGGAGCTGGGCCTGCGGCCGGAACACATACGAAGTCTATCCGACCTCAAGTTTTTGCCCCTAACTGAAAAACAGGATTTACGCAACAATTACCCCTTCGGGATGTTTGCCGTGCCCAAGGAAAACGTGGTCCGCATCCATGCCTCTTCCGGCACCACGGGCAAGACCACGGTCGTGGGGTACACCAGGCGGGACGTCCGCAACTGGGCCGACCTTATGGCCCGCTCCTTCATGGCGGCCGGCGCGAGCAGAAGGGACACCATCCACAATGCCTACGGCTACGGTCTATTCACCGGAGGCCTGGGGGTCCATTACGGCGCGGAACAGATGGGGGCCACCATACTACCTGTTTCCGGAGGCGGGACCAAGCGGCAGGTCATGCTCCTGAACGACTTCGGACCCACGGTTTTATGCTGCACCCCTTCCTTTGCCCTGCATCTCTACGATGTGGCCCAGAGCTCCGGCATCAACTTCCGGGACCTTTCCCTGCACCGCGGTATCTTCGGAGCAGAACCCTGGACGGATGAGATGCGGGCGGATATCGAGTCCAAGCTGGGCCTCACCGCCCTGGACATCTACGGCCTATCCGAGGTCATGGGACCCGGTGTGGCCATGGAGTGCGACACCGCCCAGCAGGGCCTGCACATCTGGGAAGACCACTTTCTGGCGGAGATCATCGACCCGGTAAGCAAGGAGCCTCTCCCGCCGGGGGAAAAAGGGGAGCTGGTGATTACCACCCTGACCAAGGAAGCCCTGCCCCTGGTCCGCTACCGCACCAGGGACCTGACCAGGCTGACCGCCACACCCTGCCGCTGCGGCCGCACACACATGCGCATAGACAAAATCCTGGGACGCACGGACGACATGCTCATCATCCGCGGAGTCAACGTCTTTCCCTCCCAGATCGAGAGCCTGCTCCTGGAGACCGAGGGAGTCAGCCCCCACTATCAGCTCATTCTGCGCCGGGAAGAGTCCATGGACACGTTGGAGATCCAAGTGGAGGTGGACGAGAACTTCTTCTCCGACGAGATAAAGCACCTGCAAAGACTGGAAAGAAAGCTCACCAAGAGCATCAAGGAGTTCCTCGGCGTAACCGTGGAGATCAAGCTGGTGGAGCCCCAGAGCATATCCCGTTCCGAGGGCAAGGCGCAGCGCATCGTGGACTACCGAGGGATCTAGCAGGGCGCCCAAAATCTTCCAATTGCTGCGTTGCTTCAAAAAGATCAAGCTTTCAC
>JAIPEP010000081.1 GCA_021737085.1 Desulfohalobiaceae bacterium
ATGAACGAATGCCCCTGGATCAGCTGGGGGAGCTGAACCGCATCCTCATCGAGTTCATCCGGGGTGGGGGGTGATTTTTCGTTCGGCGTTCCCCGTTCAGCGTTCCGGGTTAAGGGGATGGGCGAAGTGCCAGTGAGTCGGTAAGCCGGTGAGTCAGTAAGTCAGTAAATCGGTGAGTCGGTGTATCGGTAGATCAATGAATCCTGTCTCCGACCTCCGATCTCTGTCTCCGACCTCCGATCTCAGACCTCTGACCGACCTCAGACCTCCGGCTCCCGGAGCAGGCCTCGGATCTCGTTGCGTGTGAGATGCCTGCAAGCCCTGGGCTGCAGGTCGCCGAGTTCCACTGGGCCCTGGGCCGTGCGGATCAGGCGGAGAACCTCCCAGTTAAGTTGGTTACACATCCTTCTCACCTGCCTGTTGATCCCCTGTTGTAGAGTGAGCTGCAGCCAGTGTGTACCCTTACCGGAGGACTTCATCACTTTGACCCCCACCGGAGCCAGCTCCAGGTCTCCCTCCAGAACCATGCCCTTTTGTAAGGACTTGAGCTTTTTCCCGGTGAGGCCCCCCTTGATTTTGATCCTGTATTCCTTGGGCAGGTGGTAGCTGGGGTGGGTGACCCGGTTGAGGAAATTTCCGTCCGTGCTCAAGAGAAGCAGTCCTTCGGAGAGATAGTCCAGGCGACCGGCGGGAAGGATTCGCTTTTCCCGCAGGCTGGCAGGAAGCAGATGGAGGATGGTGGTTCTGTTTTGGGGGTCGGAAAGGGTGGTGACCACATGTGCCGGCTTGTGCAGGGCGAGGTAGACGTGGCTGGAACTGTCCTCCCTGGGAGCCGCAACCGGCTTTCCATCCACGCTGACGCGATCGGTTTCCGGATGGACCCGCAGGCCCATTTGGCTAACCACCCGGCCGTCCAAAGAGACTCGACCTGCGGCTATAAGTTCGTCCGCTCTGCGCCTGGAGCAGATCCCGGAGCGGCTGAGAAACTTGTTCAGGCGAATTCTTCCTTCTTCGCTTTTTCCTTGCATCAAGGTTATATGGTAATCACCTTGCCCGCAAGCTGCAAGCTGGTCACCACATCGAGCATGTTCGTGGTCTCGCCGATGGCTTTTTCCTCCAGGAGCTGGAGATGCTCCAGACAGGTGCCGCAGACGAGGATGCTCACCCCGCTGGCCTCCAGATTTTGCAGCTCCGGGAGCAATCCGCTGTCCTTGACCGCCAGCCGCACTCCTGCATTGATCAGGATGATCCGCCACAGTCCCCCCATTTCGGGCAGGGTGCGGATGAAATTCTTCATGAGCTTGCTTCCCAGCTCCTCGTCCCCGCGGCCGATGCCATCCGAAGTGATGAATACGAGTTGGCCCCCGGAGCGACCGTTCGGCTCAGGGACAGCACACACCTCTTCGGGCTCGGGTCCTGTCCCGCTGTCCCGCGGACCGACGCCGACGCCTTCGGAACTTCTGCGGGCGGTGATAAGGAAGGCGCCCTCCTTTTCCGCAACCTCCTCCAGGGCATAGCCCTGGCTTTTCAGAAAACGGCTCACATTGTCCCTGGCGGGTTGGTTATCCACCACTACACGCAGTCCTGCCGGCTTCTCCTTCTGAAGGAGATCCTTGCAGCGCATAACCGGCTGGGGGCAGGCCAGACCGGTGCAGTCCAGCTCAGCAGGGCTCATGCTCGCCTCCTGGGGGAAGTCTCCCGTATTTTTTAAAATAATAACCTGCAAACAGGAGGAAGGGTCAAATAGAGTATGCCAATACTTTGCTCGGATCTGGATCGAAAGAGCCAATAAGGGGCGTGGGTCAGCGAATGACAGGATCCGGGCGGGCTGAACCGGTTTGCGGGCCTGCCTTCAGCTGAAGTACGGCGTAAAAAAGCCCCGCAGCGGCGGGGCACTGTAGGGGAAGCAGGAAGGGGCTCTGCCGGAGGGGGCTATTCCGTGTCCTCCTCGCTGGGGATGTTACGCACGCACTGCGAGCGCAAGTTCTCATCCACCTGGGAGGCAGGGATAAGGTGCTCGGTGTTGCAGACGAATTCGTTACCGTTCTCGTCCTTCACGATTGCGGCCTTGTGGATGTTGGACTCGCTGAGATTCAGATCGTCCAAGGAGCGGCGTGCCATAATCCATACCTCCTTGCTCTTTCGGATTATTCTGGTATACGGAAAATTAGGCCATTATAAGGTATGATCTCTTGGCATAACTCAGTTGTCAATAGTCGAATTCCAGGCGGCGGTGCATGTAGTAGGGGTGATATTGGATCATCCAATGGGGGATGGTGGAGTAGTCGAAATCAAGATTGACCGTGATCCGGCTTCCCTCAGACGGGGAGTAGAGCTCTCTGAGCGCCTCGTGCAGTTTGCCGTCCAGATCGGCGAGACTGGAGGCCGCAACTTCCACCTTATTGTCCCGGGCAATCCATTGCTTGCCGTCGTGGAAAAAGCTCATGTTCACCAAGCGCATAGTGCACATCCTTGGTGGGGTTGAAAATGGAGGCGGGAAGGCTGAAGCGCCTTCCCGCTTTGTCGTCTCCGGGGACTTAGCCCACAGTGGGCGGCATCATGCCGTTGTGGAAGATCCAGGCGATGATCCAGCCCAAGGGGATGATGATCAGGAGCAGACCCAAGCCGTAGGCGAAGGCCAGTCGGCCCATGTTTTCCTCGGCCAGCTTGCGGAAGTTGGTCACCAGACCGATACTGGTGAAGGTGAGTATGAAGAAGAGGTGCCGTGCGGTGCTTTCAAAGGGATGGATTCCCCAGTCCATTGCATCCGGTCCGATTACCGTCAGGCCCAGCACGCCGACGGCGATCCAGGCTACGAAGTAGCCCAGGACGAACTTGGGAAATCTCCACCAGACCTCCATTTTCTCCACTTTTTCGTCTGGACGTTTTTCCACGAACCTGAGCCAGAGCATGGCGAGAACAAGCGCCCAGACGCCGATGAACATATCGATCCAGATCTTGGTCATTACCGAGGCGGAGGTTATCCAGCCCTCTTCCCATTGCACGCCGAGCTCTTCCTGGGCCCGGGTGCGCATGAGCTGATCCGTGATCGCTCCGGAGGCGGCGTCCGCGCCGTCGGTCTTCACTGTCAGACCCAAACTGGAAGCCGCTGCCATGGGCTCATTGAACCAGGGTGTGTAGGTGAGCACAGGCGGCAGCACTACGAGCTCGATCACAGCGAATACCACGATCAGGCTGGAGATCATGACCGGCACGATGGGACGGGCCCGAATAGCGCCGCCGGTGGCGATGGATGCGGAAACGCCGCATATGGAGATGCCCGAGGCCAGAGTTGCAGCCCACTCGCGGGTGAGCTTGAAGCCTTTGCGGCACAGGGTATAGACCAGCGGCCAGAACAGGAGATAGGCCGCGACTGTGGCGCATGCGCCAACCAGCAACAGCTCGAGGGCGTAGCCTGTGGAGTCGACCACCTTCATGCCCAGCTTGCAGCCCAAAAAGACGATGGCGATCTTGATGAACCATTCCGGACGAGCTCCGTGATACATGAATTCGCGGAAGCTCTTGGGGGCCAGGTTGCCGATGAGCAGGCCGATGAACAGGGCCACGATGTAGTGGGCCCCTCCGATGGACAGGCTCCAGCCGATCCCGAAATCCGGCCGTTCAATGGAGGTGGCCTGGATGTAGGCGTTCTTGGACAGAATATAAACCAGGGCGCTCAGCCAGAAGATCAGCGTCCAGGCCCAAAAATATTTCTTCATGTCCATGCCCATGAAGTAGGCCCCGATACAGGTGGCGATGGTGAAGATAATGTAGGAGACGATCAGGGAGCTCACCCCGGACATGAGAGCACTGTGGTCCGGGGATAGGGAGTTGGTGATGTCCACCCACTTGGGAAAGCCGATGACCCATCCGGATATATCTGCTCCGGTGGCCGCGGCGATTATGCCCACGAGCACGAAGAACAGGCCGATCCAAAAGGACCACCAGTCCTCCGAGCTGAACATTCCGGTATACCACTTCTTCTCTTCTGCCATTGCCTACCTCCTTGTCCCGTCGCTTGGGTTTGGCAACTAGTGGAGCACGAACAGATTCACCAACGCCCCGAAAACGATCAAGGCGCCCACGCCGATGATCAGGGACCACTTGACCAGATTGGACTCCCACTGCTCCCAGGGCTCGGCCTCATGGCTAACTTCTTCATTGAGATCGTGCTGCTCTTGGCTCATACTGACCTCCTTGCTTGGCTTGATGGTTTCCGTTCCTCTCTCTGAAGATAGTCCACACTTTGCTCGCAATTCATATGCCAAGAAACCCCAAAAAGGTATCGGGCTTAAAATGGCGTGTTGGGGGGGTCGGGGCGAGCGCTCCTGCTAACTCGAGTTGGCAGGGGGTAGCCTTGAGGCAGCAGCTCGGGGTTTTTTTAAAGCCTTTTTCTTGGTATGACCCACTCTCCGCATAAAAGGAGGGCCAGGCCGGAATGGTGTCCTAACCATTCCGGAGGGCTCCTGTACGGCCGACATCATATCCTGAAGGTTTTTTCTTTTGTGAGAGCAAAATGATCGAAATGGACAGGAAGGACATATGAAACTTCTTTGGCCCTTTCGGCTGCAAACCAGGTTCTTCGCTTTGATCTGCCTCCTTGCGGTAGCCATGGGGCTGTTCTTTGTGGGAGTGCTATATTTTCATCTGCAGCAGATCACCACCCAGGAAACCCGGCAACGTGCCCGCCTTATCCTGGAGCAGGCCAACTCGGTGCAGGGTTATGTCCAGAACGAATTGCGGCCCCGCATGTACGCCGAAAAGGAGGGTGGAGAGTTCATCATCGAGGCCATGTCCTCCTCCTATGTCTCGCGCAAGGTTATGCGAGACGTGGCCGAAAGTCGGGACGTTATCTATCGCAGGGTGGCGGTGAACTCCCGCAATCCGGATTTCGATCCCAATGAGTTGGAGATGCGAATGATCCGCTATTTCCGGGAGAATCCCCAAGCCGATATCTGGCAAAAGAAGATAAGCCGGGGGGGGGAACAGTACTTCTATTGCTCAAGGCCCGTTGTGTTCACCCAGAGCTGTATGCGCTGCCACGGTGATCCGCAAAACGCTCCGGACAAGATCGTGGAAAAATACGGATCCCAAAGGGGGTTCCACTACAAAACAGGTGAGGTGGCAGGGGTGGTGAGCGTAGGATTCCCCATGCAGCGCACAGTGAACATGATCCAAGGGGCCACCCTGAGCTACCTCTCCCTTTACTTGTTGGGAATTGCGGCCTTTTTCGGAGTAGTGCAGGTGTTCTTTCAGCGTCTGGTGGCGGGTAAGCTGAAGCGCCTTCTGGAGGTGATGCGGCAGAAGCTCCCCGGTGATTCCAGCGGTGGAGAGGAGACCGGGAATAGCTCCTCTGCACAGGGAGATGCGGACGAAATGGAACAGGCCATCAACTCCCTGGAAACCATGGCCAACGATCTGGGCCGGGCCCGCCTCAAGCTTAAGGACTATGCCCAGAACCTGGAGAACAAGGTGCGGGAGCGAACGGCCTCTCTGGAACAGGAAGCCAGCGAGCGCCGGAAGGACATCACCCTTTTCCTGAACATTCTGCAGAGCCTGCACACCAGCCGGGACAGCGAGGAGCTCATTCGGGAGATAATGCGCCTAGTGGGGCACCGCTTCCATGCGGAAGCCACTACCTACTACTGCACCAATATTTCGGATCGGGTCTTTTCCTGGCCGGACAAGGAGAGGATCCCCACCCTTCCCGAGCGCTACATGGAGCACGTCTTGGACGGAGAGGTCTTCTATTCCGGGAAGGACGTATTCATTCCGGTCAGCTCCACGGAGCAGGCCTGGGGAGTTCTCCATCTCCGGGTCAAGGAGGACACCTCCCTGCTTCGCACCTCGGAGCAGGTGCTGCTCGCCTTGGGAAAGCAGCTGGGGGTGGCCCTGGAGAACATGAAGGCCTTTTTCGACCTCATGCACAGCAAGCGTCTGCTGGAATCAATCTTCGAGGGGATCTCCGACCCCTTGATGCTTATCAGCGAACGTACAGAAATTCTTCTGGCCAACGAGGGAGCCCGGAATACTTTTCCTCAGGGCGGGGGAAACCTGCGTGAGCTCAAGGAGGTGCTTGGCAGATATAATGCTGCGCAGGGAACAGCCGAGGGAATTCTGGGACAGGCCTACGAGACCGGTGTTCCCCAGGAGCGGGAAGTGATCCTGGCAGGAAACCGCTCCTTCAAGATCAGTCTCTATCCCCTGGCGGCAGCGGATAACCTCTCTCCGAATCTGGCGGTCTGTTCCATTCGGGAGAACACCTCGGAAAAGCGGATGCTGGCCAAACTGCAACAGACTGAGAAGCTAAGCGCAGTGGGCAAGCTCGCCTCGGGTCTGGCCCACGAGATCAACAATCCGCTGGGGACCATCCTTTGCTATGTGCGGCTCCTTCAGAAGAGCCTTCCTCCGGATGCCGGCGGCCAGAAGGATCTGGAAGTGATCGAGCGCCAGGCCAAGCGAGCGTACGAGATCGTGAGGGAGATTCTCGACCACGCGCGGCCCAAGGCCGAACAGACCGCGAGTTGTGATCTTAATGAGCTTGTGCGCAGAAATGTGGCCCTGTTCTCGGTACAGGCGGAAAAGAAGAAAGTGGCTCTCTCTAGCCATACCGCGGAGAATCTGCCGCGAATCTGCGCGGATGAGTCCGCCGTGGAGCAGATCCTAAGCAATCTTATCCTCAATGCCATCGATGTAGCGGGTGAAGGCGGGTGGGTGCGCGTGGCCACTTCCTTCTGTCAGGAAACAGGACGGGTCTATCTGGAAGTTGGGGACAGCGGCCCGGGGATAGCAGAGGAGCAGAAGCACCAGATCTTCGATCCTTTTTACAGCACCAAGGAAGTGGGCCAGGGAACAGGTTTGGGCCTTACCGTGGTATATGGCTTGGTTCAGGAATATGGTGCAGATATCGAGGTGGACACGGAAGTCGGTGCCGTCTTTAGCATAGGTTTTCGTGTAGAGGAGTAGAGATGCAGAACAGGGCAAACATACTTGTGGTGGACGACGAAGCGGATTTCGCCTATGGCCTGACCCGGATGCTCGCCGCGCAGTATCCGGGATACGACTGCAAATACGTTACCACTATTGATCAGGCCATGGAAACCCTTCGCAGGGAGGAAGTGCCCCTGGTTCTGACCGACCTGCGCATGCCGGAAAAGGACGGCTGGGACATATTGGAGCAGGGGCGGATCATTCAGCCGGAGACGAGCTTGGTGGTTATCACTGCCTACGGCAGCATCGAGAGCGCGGTGCAGGCGTTGAAATACGGGGCGTACGACTTTCTGACCAAGCCAGTGGACGAAGAACATCTTTTCAATGTGGTGGACAAGGTTTTAGAGCGCTATCATCTGCTCACCGAGAACAGGAGGCTGCGTCGTGTCGTCTCTAAGGAGGGCGAAAGGTCGCTCATCGGGGAGTCTCCTGCCATGAAGAATCTGCGGCATTCCCTGGAGCGCGTGGCGGCCACGGATTATACGGTGCTCATCCAGGGCGAATCCGGGACTGGCAAGGAGCTTGTTGCCAGGTTGATCCACAACTTGAGCGAGCGCAGGCAGAGTGAGATGGTGACGGTGAACTGTCCTGCCATTCCCGGGGACCTTCTGGAGAGCGAGCTTTTCGGCCATGTCCGCGGGGCCTTCACCGGAGCGGACCGGAATCACCAGGGACTCTTCGAGCGCGCGGACAAGGGCACCTTGCTCCTGGACGAAATCGGTGACATCAGCGCCCCGGTGCAAACCAAGCTCCTGCGGGTGCTCCAGGAACAGGAGATCCGGCCCGTGGGCTCGAACAAGAGCTTGCGTGTGGACGTGCGCATGCTGGCCACCACGAACCAGGATCTGGAGACCAAGATCAGTCGGGGCCAATTCCGGGAGGACCTGTTCTACCGGCTAAACGTGCTCAAGGTGAATGTGCCGCCGCTGCGGGAGCGTAAGGAGGACATTCCCCTGCTGGTGAACGCCTTTTTGGAACAGGTCTGCCGGGAGATGGGCCTGCCCGATCTGCGCATCGACCCTTCGGCGCTTTCCTATTTGAGCGCCCGCGACTGGCAGGGTAATGTTCGGGAGCTGTTGAATTTTGTTCGGCGCATGGCGGTCTTTTGTCCCGGGGAGGAGATTGAGCTGGGCCTGGTTCATTTCCTCGACTCCTCTGGTGAACAGCCCCAGGCGGAAAGCGGGACTATAGTCCCCTACAAGGAGGCCAAGGCCAGGGTGGTGGACGAGTTTACCCGGACCTACGTGCAGGAGCTGCTCCGGCAGACAAGGGGCAATATCTCCGAAGCCGCCCGCTTGAGCGGTCTGGAGCGCGTTTCTCTGCAAAAGATTATGCGCAGGCTGGATATTCGGGCAGATCAGTGGCGCGGGGCTAACCCAATCTAGCTAGTTCTTGTTAGAAAGCGAAGATTATAACCTGGAGGTGCCGAGGATGCGAGGGATAGCGGCTGGCTTTCTGGCCTTCTTGATTGTGGTGAGCGTCGGCATGCCTCTTAAGGCGGGGGAAAGGTATATCGATTTTTCAAAAGAGGGATTTCGAATGGAGCTTCCCGAGCAGTGGGTGCGTGTTCCGCAGGACGTTTTTCAGGAGAAGATGAAATCCCTGAAACAAGCCTACGAGCAAGATGGCAGCCAGAAGAGGCTCGGCTATGACTATGCTTTGCAGCTGCAATCCAGGGAGTGGTTCAGCTATCCCTACATGCTCATCAGCATCTGGGAGGATATTCACGTGGATACCGAGGATATGTCCCAAATGAACCACAAGATCGAGAAGAGCTTGTTGCAGGGGGGCAA
The DNA here is from genome assembly GCA_021737085.1 of Desulfohalobiaceae bacterium. Lineage (GTDB taxonomy): Bacteria > Desulfobacterota > Desulfovibrionia > Desulfovibrionales > Desulfothermaceae > JAIPDU01. The sequence goes on from JAIPEP010000081.1 coordinate 8,784, forward strand.
TGAGACTAAGTTGGTAAGCTCTAGTTTTGACCCGGAGCGGCATTACTATCGAGCCGAGGCTCGCTTCCGCATCGCAGGGGAGCAGTTAGTCTTGCTCAAAGGGGTGTATTATCGGAATCACTCCGTGCTTCAGTTGAGCACCTATATGACCCAAGAGATGTATTCCCGTTACGCACAAAAGATCCGGAAGGCCATGGGCAGTCTCAAGATGGATCCCAGCACGAGACATAGGGCTCAAGCGGACTCTTGGTTGGACTTCCGGGACTTGATCCCCTATCTTAAGGTGATCATCGCGACTGTGCTCGTGTTTTTGATAGCCGGCATCTACGTCTGGAAACAGCGACGCGGCAAAGAGGAGTAGTTTCCGAGCTGGAAGGCACTGTTCCATTCATATTGGGGAGGATAGAATAATTAGTACCTGATCGAAAACCGTGATTGGACGTAAACTTGCCCAGATACAAGGAGGCGAAATTTTGAAACCGCAGTGTATATTAATACATGAGGATTTTAAAATTTTGCAGCGACGAAGTAGGTGGGTTAGTTTTCGTCCAAGCACTAATTATTCGGGCAAGCCGAAGAGGACACTTGGCCCGTGAACTCATTTTTGCGGAGGGGATATGACCACTATCATGCCGGAGGAAAAAAAGGTGCAGGACGCGCTGCGATGGATCAGCGCCCGCAGGGGGGAAAAGGAGATTAAGGAGCTGATCCGAGAGGCCTCCTTTCAGTTCAATCTCACCCCCAAGAACGAGGAATACCTGTACCGCCTGTTGCGGGAGGAGGACTCCGGAGAAGGGGAGTCCT
>JAIPEP010000082.1 GCA_021737085.1 Desulfohalobiaceae bacterium
CCGGCTAAAATCCCATTCGCACCGCCCCTTCCTGCTTCTCCTTGAGCCGCATCTCCTCTTCCAGGGCTGAAACAAGGATCTCGTGGGTCAGTCCATCCTCGGACATGGCGTATACGTCTCTCACATTCCTGAAATCTCCCGGGGTGAGCTTGTCCAGACCGATCAAGCGTTTCATGAGTGAGGGCTCGATGGCGTCCGTGCAGAGACCGGCCAGGAATTCCCGGTAAAAGATTTCCACGCCCTCCGGATCCAGGAAGTCGAAGAAGAGCTTGTGGTGGAACCGTCTGACCGAGGCTCTGTCCATGCCCAGGAAACGATTGGTGGTGCAGATGAGGATCCCTTGGTAGCTTTCCATCTGGGTCATGAATTCATTGACCATGGTTACCTCCCATGATCTTTGGCTCATATCCCGTCCAAAGATGAAGGAGTCCGCCTCATCCACCACCAGAACAGCTTCCTTTTCTTCCGCCTCGGAAAACATGGCTGCGATGTTCTTTTCCGTCTCGCCCACGTACTTGTCCAGCAAGTCGCTGCTCTTCTTGATCAACAGATCCCGATCCAGGTCCTTGGCGAGGTATTTGGCCATCTCGCTCTTTCCCGTGCCCGGCGGCCCGTAGAACAGGAGATTGTACTGGGATATGGGCTGTTTCCCTCCTTGCCTCACCTTTCCGTCAAAGGTTCTCAGCTGCTGCAATACCCGGTCCAGATTCCCCCGGATATTTAGGCCCTTGAGATTGAAGCCCCCGTCAATGCTGTTTTGCTTTTTGGGCAGCATTCCCCCGTTTGTAAGTCGTAAATGCGCGTCCAGGGCCATGCGCACCCGCTGCTCGAAGGATAGCCCTTGCTTTTGCGAGGAGCGCATGGCCTGCTTTACAGCCAGATCCATGACCCCGGCGCTTACGTTGTAGTCCCGGGCAAGGTTTTGGATGGAACGGCTTTTCAGGAGGTTTCCAGCTTTATTGTGCCTGGTGATCGTCTTCCAGAGCTGACCCCGCTTCTGCCTGGAAAACCGCGGGAAATAGAGGCTGTAGGAAAAGCGGCGCAGGACCGACTCTTCCATTTCCTCTGCTTCATTGACGATCCAGATCGCTCTTACTCCCGGCTCCTCCATGAAGGCGTTCAGCCAGCCCTTGTCCCGGATCTCCCCCCTGAAGAAGAATTTGCCCCCTGTGTTCAGGAGGTTGTCCGCCTCGTCGATGATCATGACGGAGCCCCCTCCGTTATTGGTCATGTTCAGGCAGGCCTGCAAGGCGGCGCGGCGCTTTCTGGATTCATTCCTATTGTCCTGCAGGATCTCATACGCCGGGTCGGGGAGGGAAGCGGCCAGCGCCCTGGCAAAGCTGGTCTTCCCCGTTCCGGCGGGACCGTAAAGAAGAACATGGGTGGGCAATGGGCCCTTTTCCCGCAACAAGGAACTGATGAACTGCACCTCTTTGTGGGGGATCAGATGATAACTGAGCGGGATATCGCTATCCTGCGGCCTTTTGTAGAAGCTCCCCGGGCCCACGTGATGCTCCGGGTCCATAAAGAGCGCCAGGAACTCATCGTTTAAGTCCAAGCCAGCCTCGCTCTTGGAAATAATGCCCAGCTTGCTCAGTCTGCCCTGGAGGAGCTTCTCCAGATTGGACGAGGTGATGCCCAAAAGAGCCAGAAGGTATTTCCGACCGGAAAACTCCTCAATACTTAGATGGGACTTGAACAAATGCCTGAACCGGTCCCAGCTGTTGATCAGGAAAAGCAAAAGACACAGCTCCATTTCGTCCTCACTCAGGGAAAACAGCTCCCTGAACTTGCGGGAGTTGTATTTCAGCTGAGAAAGGTTGGCGCTCTTCATTTGCTTTTTTCTTCGCTCCAAGATCCGGAGCATGTTGTCCAGGAGCTTGGATGCCTTTTTCTTATCCTGCTTGACCGCCTTCATCAGCACCCGGGCATGATCATCAAAGTCCAGGCAATCATCCAAATCATCCCGCAATCTTTCCGCCTCTTTTTTCGTGCTATATTCCAGTAACTTTTGATTGAGCTGGGCAACATCAGGGCCTATTACCCAGAAAGCGAATTCCAGGATTTCCCTGTCCAGCATGGGGAATCGGGCAATCAATCGGAGCAGATAAATACAGGCCTGCCGAAGGACAAAGCAGTCATTTTTGTCCAGTGCGCTTTCTAGCAAGTATGCATTACCTGTCTGCTCCCTTCTTCTACTAGGCATATGTACCCTTTTGGTGGGCATGGTTATCTCCCTGCTAAAAATTATTGGATGGTGAAAAATGCGGCCTTGGACACCAGTTGGCAAAAGTGCCATTTGTCCTTTATCTTTTCCTGAACAGTAACAACCCGGTGTGCGGTTTTGGCCTCATTTTTCAGAAAAATTGGTTTATAGGTATGCACGGGAAAAGGCTACTGAAGATCCTCAGGGCGGTGGAGCTGATGTCCCGCCCGGGCGGGGCCACGATAAAAGACTTGGCCGAGGATCTGGAATTAGACCGGCGTTCCGTTTACCGCCTGCGTGATACCATGGAGGCCCTGTTCTTCCCCATTTACGAGGACAAGGATGTGGATGGGCGCAAGATGCGCTGGAAGATCCAGTCCGAGTATCTGGCCAAGCTTCCCAATGTCTCCCTGCCGGAGCTCACCCTGAACTTCCCCGAAATCATGGCCCTTTGCCTGCTCAAGGGCGAATCCAGTATCTATCAGGGCACGGAAGTGCAGAGGCATGCCGACCGGGCCTTTTACAAGCTGGGTCAGCTACTGCCGGATAAGGTCAGCTCGCAGCTGGAAAAGCTTGAGGAGCTTTTTCGGCCCGTGGCCAAGTTTTGCAAGGACTACAGCGGCAAGGAGGAGATCATAGAGCTCTTGGCCCAGGCCATGATCAAGCAGAGGGAATGCGCTGTGGAATATTTTGCTTTTCAGGATGAACAGACCAAGATCTACAGAATCCATCCCCTGTGCTTTTTTGAGCATGAGGGCGGGCTTTATCTGTTTGTCCGGGTGGCGAGGTATGAGGATATACGCGTATTGGCGGTGGAGCGCATAGAGGATCTCCAGCTTCGGGAGGCGGGGTTCGACTATCCAGAGGATTTCCAGCCGGACCAAATCCTGAGGAATACGTTCAACCTGACCCTGGATGATCCCATCGAGGCCAGGGTCTGGATCTCTGGGGATCAGGCCAAGTATGTGACGGAACGCAGGTTTTTCGAGGCTCAAGGGATCGAGGAGAGGGAGGACGGCTCAATAATCGTTCATCTGAAGACCTCGGGCCGCTATGACGTCAAGAGATGGGTGCTGGGCTTCGGCGCGGACGCGGCTCTGCTGGAACCGGAGGATCTGCGGCAGGAGATCCGTGATGAGCTGCAAAGAGCACTGGCTCGTCATGATTGAATCTCATCCTGGAGTGTATATTCAACAGGTATGAGCCCAAGGGTTAAGTTGAGCATAAAGTGACCTCCATGATAGTAATTTGTCCTTAGAGCAAATCGAACAACTGGAAAAGCGTTGTCCAGTAACGGGGGGCGTGCCTATCCGGACTAAGAGTGAGTATAAAGCGACAGGGTAACTAATATCATTTTTCAAGGGGCCCCAGAATGCCACAACGTGATGTGAATTCAGACAGGAATGGTTTTTTCTCTAAACATCTATTCTCCACAAGTGCTGAAAAAGAAAAGATAGTTACTCCCAGTGAAGCCGTGGAGATAATCAGGGACGGTGACACTCTGGCAACCGGAGGTTTTGTGGGTATCGGCTTTCCGGAGGATTTGGCCGTAGCTCTGGAGGAGCGCTTCCTGGAGCAGGGTGCCCCTAGGAACCTGACCTTGCTTTACGCAGCTGGCCAGGGAGACGGGGACAGACGTGGGCTGAACCATTTCTGCCATGAGGGCCTGATTAACAGAATTGTAGGTGGCCATTGGGGCTTAACTCCCGGTCTGCAACGACTGGCCATGGACAATCGCATTGAGGCCTATAACCTTCCCCTAGGCGTTATCTCGCATCTTTACAGGGATATCGCTGCGGGCAAGCCTAGGACGCTGACTCCGATTGGTTTGGGGACCTTTGTGGACCCCAGACATAGCGGAGGCAAGATGAACGAAAAGACCACCGAGGATCTTGTGGAGCTTGCCGAGTATGACGGCCTGGAGTATATGGCCTACAAGACCTTTCCGCTCAATGTGGTGTTTCTACGGGGCACCACTGCGGATCCCTTCGGGAATGTCAGCATGGAGCGAGAGGCACTCTTCCTGGAGTCCCTGTCTATGGCCCAGGCGACCAAGAATTCTCAAGGGTTCGTCGTGGTACAGGTGGAGCGGATCGCCGAAAGAGGATCTTTGCATCCGCGTCAGGTTAAGATCCCCGGAGTCCTGGTGGATTGCGTGGTCGTGGGAAGGCCGGAAAATCACAGCCAAACCTTCGCCGAGACCTACAATCCGGCTTATAGCCACGAGATAAGGGTTCCCTCGACGCATATTCCCGGCATGGATATGAGTGCTCGCAAGGTTATCGCCAGAAGGGCCGCCTTTGAGCTGCGACCTAACAGTGTGGCCAATCTAGGCATCGGCATGCCGGAAGGGGTTGCCAGAGTGGCCAACGAGGAACAAATTCTTGACTACATTACCTTGACCACCGAAGCAGGCGTATTGGGTGGATTACCTCTGGGGGGACTCAATTTTGGGGCTGCCGTAAACACCGAGTGTCTCATCGCTCAACCGGAACAGTTCGATTTCTATGACGGCGGAGGTTTAGATATAGCCTTTCTGGGTATGGCCCAGGTCGATCGGAGTGGCAATCTTAATGTAAGCAAGTTCGGCGAGACATTGGCCGGCGTTGGCGGATTCATCAACATCAGCCAGGGTGCCGACCAAGTGGTATTCGTGGGCACCTTCACCGCCGGTGGACTGGACGTCTCCGTAGAGAATGGAGAGCTTCGTATCAATCAGGAAGGCAGAAACCGCAAATTCCTCAGTCAGGTGGAACACGTGACCTTTAGCGGGGAATACGCGGTAAAAAGAGGCCAGAATGTTGTTTATGTGACGGAGCGTTGCGTATTCGTCCTTTCAGAGAAGGGTCTCGAATTAGTGGAAATCGCTCCGGGAATCGATCTGCACCGAGATATTCTACCACATATGGATTTCGAGCCGGTGATGGACAGAACTATCAAAACCATGGACGAACGTATGTTCTGGTCGTCTTCTATGCAACTCAAAGAGGATCTACTTAGAGTTCCTTTAAGGAACCGTCTTCACTATGATGCAGAGCAGAATATCCTCTTCGCCAATTTGGAAGGATATACTGTAAATTCGGTGGAGGATATCCATGATATAGAAGCTGAAGTTGACAGGGTTCTCGATACAGTGGAAGGTAATGTGCGTGCGGTGGTCAACTACGACAACTTCAACCTCGATCCGGACCTTGTGGAAGAATATACTGAAATGCTCAAGCGAATAGCGAATAAGCACTTTTCGTGCACGACTCGCTACACGACAAGCATCTTTTTGAGAAAGAAGCTCGGCGAATCTTTGCAAAGAAGAGGGTTGGCCCCTCACATTTACGAGTATGCGGAGGAAGCCAAGCTACACTTAGCTCCCGGGATCTAAGGTTTGGGGGAGTCACAAAGTGACAGGCTGTTTGTTTCGGTTTTCCGAGGAAGAGGTGTTTAGCTACTAAGAGTAGATCCGGAGCCAGTTCTACGACATGGATCAGTGCTCCGTATGGCCCTGCTAGGACACCTCAGTGCCTTTTTTTGACCCTTGGGATGTCATGGTGATTGTCGGCACATCCGTTTGGGTTGGCTTCGTTTCAGTATTGTTGTCGACAGTAGGTCTCTCTGGTGAAAACCAGAAGCACAAGGGCCAGAGCGGCCCAGGCCAGCATCAGGGAAAATCCGCTCTGGTAGGCCTGAAGACCGTAGACCCGCGCTCCCTCAGCCATTTCTCCCTGCCATTTCCGGTCCAGCATCAAACCCACAGCCGGCTGCAGGATCGTTGGCCCCAGCATGACCCCCATATTGACCACCCCTGTGACCGTGCCCGCCAGCCTCGCCGGCAGGGATTCCTTGGCGAAGGCGAAGCTGAGCACCATACAGCCGGAGCAAAAGCCGGTCCCGATCAGAAGACTCACCAGAAGAGAGAACTGCAGATCGGGAAGGAAAATAATCACAAACCATCCGGCGAGACACAGGCCGCAGGCCAGAAGATAGAGGGGCTTGCGTCTGCCTGTGAAGTCCGAGAGCCAACCAAAAATCGGCCCGCCGAGAGCCCAGGCCACCAGAAGCGAGGAGGTCAGGGTGGAAGCCTTGGCTGTGGATATACCGTATTGGGAGGTTAAAAAGGGCACTCCCCAGAGGCCGGAGAAGGTCAGGGTGCAGCCCACGATGCCCCCAGGGATGAAGAAGAGGAGCCATGTGTTGCGGTATTTGAAGACCTCGCCGATCCTGAAGAGGATCCGGCGGGGGGAATTGCCCACGTGGTCGGCTTCCCCCCTCGGAACGAACTCGGCATAGCCCTTATGCTCGGGCCTGTCACGCACGTAGATCCAGATCACGGTGCCGATGGTCAGGGTTACCAGGGCAACGACGAGCATAATGCCCCGCCAGCTGAAGACTTCCATGAGCAGGCGCAAAGGGGGGCCTCCGAAGACTGCTCCCACTATGCCGAACAGCAGGGCAATGCCGGTGACCATGGCGAATTGTCGCGGCGGGAACCAGGTGCTTGCCAGCTTGAGTATGCCCACGAAGGCGACCGCAACGGAACCGCCGATGAGCAGGCGCCCCATGCTGGCCCAGAGGAGGCTCGGGGCCAGGGCGAAAATGACGGTCCCGAGTCCGGCGGCCATGGCGCCGGAAGTAAGAAGCCGCCTGGGACCCCAGATGTCCGCGATGATTCCGGTAGGAATCTGCATGGCCACGTAGCTATAGAAATAGAAGGCAGACAGATTGCCCAATGCTGCGGCGCTTATCTGAAAGTCCCGCATGAGTTCCTGGGTCATGACCGCGGGAGCCACCCGCTGGAAGAATCCCAGGAGATAGAAAACAGCGCCCAGGCCTCAGATGATCCAGGCGACGCGCAGTGGTGGCGTGGAATCGATGCTCATTGCACAAAGTGACCATTGCACAAAGTGACAGCCTTATTATTCACTTGTTTTCGACGTCAAGTGATGTGTCCAAAAACGGTAGTGCTTTTTGCTGATTGAAAGTGGCACTTTCAATCAGCAAAAAGCACTAAGGGACAGGCTACATATTCTTCCCAACAAGTGTCGTTGCAGGGTTAAGCTGACGGTTTTTCAGGGAATAATCCCGGCATGAGGCGGGGCGCGAGGTGCGCAGGCAGAGCCAGCCGCAGCGGCCCGCGCGCGCTGGCGGAAGTTACGATTTCCCGCTCCAAAAGCGCTGAGGTAATTCGTCGCGCCTGGCGGGCACTGACCCCGAGCAATCCGGCAATATCGCCCCTGGGCAGCTCACCGCGATAGAGCAGCACTTCCAGCACCCGTTCGGATTTCGGAGGAAGATTCCCGGTCCGGATTTCCTCCTCGCTCCACATCAAGAGCCGCTGCCTCAGACGATCCGGCTGCATCAGCGACTCCATGAAATCGATCTGATCGAGGCATACCCTGAGGAAAAAGTCCGCGAACCCGGCCAGCGCCTCCTCGCTCAAATGTCCCCGTCCGTCGAGATCATTGCGGCGCTGCCGATCGCATTCCATGAGCTTTTGCTTGTATTCGTTCTCGTGGCGGGCCAGGCCGCGGGCCACGGACCATATGCCGCCGGTATCCAGAGTCTCAAAAAGTATGGCATAGGACATCATGCGAGCGACACGGCCGTTGCCGTCCAGAAAGGGATGCATCCACAACAGGCGATGGTGGCCGCACGCAGCCGCGAGGATCCTGTCAGTCCGGCCAGTTTGGGCGTACCCCTCCTCAAATATCGCCAGAAAACGTGGCAAAGCTCCCGGGCTTACCGGCACGTGGCGGCCGATCCGCACATCGTGTTTCCGCAGGCTCCCTGGAATAACCGGGAGCTGAGCCCCAGTCTGCGGGTGTTCGATCCATAGCATTTCCTCAGGCAGGAGCTCGCAGAAACGGCGATGCACCTCGCACAGGCCGTCAACAGTGGTGGCTCGGCCGAACAGCCCCCCTTCGTCGATCCATTTCTGAGCCTCTATGTGCGCCCTGGCCTCAAGCTGAAGAACTAGCTGTCGGGAGTCCGCGCTGTAATCGCCCTTGAGCGCGCGTTCGATATCCACCGGATGCGTGTCGTGACCCTCAATGAGATTGCTGTAATAGCAATTCATGGCCCGCACCAGATCGGCAAGCGCCCGTATAACGCCCTGGGGGAGGCTCCGCCGGAATCCGGCGGAACGCCCGGAAAGATCAACCACGAGATCGTTGAGACGCGCGCGATGGCGCGAGGCCTCGCTGACCAGCAAAGGCTCCATCAGCGCCACATTCTCGCCCCGATCTCCGGCTTCTTCCGCCGCTTTGCTGTCCGCATTTGTATCAGACATATATGTCATGCTATCAGTGGGTTAAAATCAAGTCCAGCAGTACCATGGCCGGTTTGATGGCCGCTTGTCTCAAAAGGAACACTAAGTGCCAGGCTTGTTAATGAAAAAGCATTTATTGACATTAGTATCAATTGATACCATTTTATGGATAGACCGTCTCACAAAGAGCTGAGCAACAAATTGAGGGAAGCCAGAGCCGCTGTCCAAAACCGGCGGGTTTTTCTGATCGACCAGGCCGCTCTGGCCGCGGACGCAATTGAGCTCGGATATGACATTGGCGGGGAGTTATTCGAGGTGCTGGAGGAGCTGCTGGAGAAGGCGGGCCAGGAGCACTATGCGGGAGCTCATCCGCCACAGAAGTCGTACAAGGACAACATCCACGGCCTGGACCTCTATCCCTTCACAATCGAAAGCCTTGGATTGGGCTGCGCGGTGTATCTGAAATTCGCCCTGACAAAGGACGCGCTCTGGCTCGTTTCCCTCCATAAGGACCGGCCCCATAAGGACTCTCTATGACGGAAATGAAATGCCCGGCCTGCTCCAGTCCCATGGAGCTGAAAAAGCTGCGGAGGCAGACTACGCTTAAGGGCGTAACCATAGAGTATGACACTGAGGCCTATGTGTGTCCGGAGTGCGGCCTTGAGGCGGGGACCGTGGAGAAAGCCGGAGCAACGCAGAGGGCTATTGCGGACGCATACAGGGAAAAGATGGGCCTTTTGACCGGCAGGGAGATCAAGTCCTTTCGGGAGGCCAAGGGAATGTCCCAGCAACAGCTGGCCCGGGCCATGGATGTGGGTATAGCCAGCATCAAGCGCTGGGAGACAGGCATGATCCAGACCAGGGCCATGGATGCGGCCCTGCGCAGACAGCTG
>JAIPEP010000083.1 GCA_021737085.1 Desulfohalobiaceae bacterium
CTCCTGCAGGCCCTGCCCCTGGCGATCATTCTCTTCGTCCTCTTTCCCCGTATCGGCAGCGGGCTCATCTCCCTGTCCCCGTCCTCGGAAACCGCCTATACCGGGCTCTCCGACACCCTCTCCCCGGGTGACGTGGCCAGCCTGGTCCCTTCCCGGGAGGTGGCCTTCCGGGTCAAGTTCCAAAAGCTCCCGCAGATCAAGGATGGGTTCTATTGGCGCTCACTGGTGTTGACCCGCTACGACGGCTCCAGATGGCGGCCCGCGAGGAGCACGTCCGCTCCCCCCGCCCCTCTGGAGTCCCGCGGGGAGATCGCCGAATACAGCGTGGATCTGGAACCCACCGGTAAAAGATACCTTCCCGCCCTGGAGCTGCCCCTCGAGGCGCCGGAAGGCGCCGAGATCCGGCGCGGAATCACCCTGCGCAGGGAAGAAAAGGTTACTTCCCGGATCCAGTACAGCCTCAGCTCGGCAGCCATCTACCGCACCGGGGCGCCGGGCCCGGAAATCCGCTCCGCCGCTTTGCGAATCCGGCCCGGGGACAATCCCAGAACCCGCGACCTGGTCCGGCGCCTGGAGCAAAGGACCTCCGGCCCGCGCGAGCTTGTGGCGGCCCTCCTGAAGCGCTTCGACGAAGGGGACTACATCTACACCATGAATCCGGCCCAGCTCCCGGAGGAAAACCCCGTGGACCACTTCCTCTTCGAGACCAGGGAGGGCTTTTGCGGCCACTACGCCCAGGCCCTGGCCTGGGCCGCCCGGGCCGCGGGCATTCCCGCCAGGATCGTGACCGGGTACCTGGGCGGCAGCCGCAATCCCCTGGGCGACTACTGGATCGTGCGGCAGTCCGACGCCCACGCCTGGGTGGAGTTTGCCTTTCCGGAAGCGGGGTGGGTGCGCAAGGATCCCACGCAGTCCCTCTCCCCGGACCAGATCGTGGACCAGGGGCAGGGCGGCGCATCAGCTGAAGAGGGAATCCGGGGCAGGGACGGGCCCTCCGGGGGAATTCTGGGCCGGGCGGCTCGCTATGCGGGACTCGCCTGGGACGCGGCCAACTTCGGATGGAACTACTATGTGCTCGGCTTCACCCAACAGCGCCAGCTCCGGCTCCTGTCCAAGCTGCGCCTCGGGGACAGCCTGGAAAAGGCCCTTCCTCGCGCTGCCCTGCTGCTGACCTTTCTTTTTCTGGCCTTTATGCTTATCCTGGTGGCCATTCTGCTGGGCAAGAGAGGGAAAGCCAGCTCCGTGGACAGGATCTATCGCCGCTTTCGGAACAAGCTGCGCCGGGCGGGAATCGAGCCCCGGCCCGACGAGGGCCCGCTCTCCCTGGCCCGCAGGATCGAGGCGGAAAGGCCGGATCTGGCCCGCTCCTGCCGGCGAATACTGGATCAGTTCATGGAGCTCCGCTACGCCGGACGCGGCGACAACGACGCCCTGCGCGACTTTCGCGGGCGGGTGCGCCGCTTTTCCCCCTCCGGATCGCGACGCAGGGGCGACCCGGAATCCGAATGATTAACGCAGTCCTGCGGCTCAGGGCTCGTCGCATCGTATAGAGGGAGCTCGCTATGGCCACAAAAGGACTCGGTCTGGCCCTGGGTGAGGGCGGCGCCAGGGGCCTGGCCCACATCGGCGTGCTTCAGGTCCTGCAGGACCACGGCATTGGAGTGGACCACGTGGCGGGTACGAGCATCGGGGCCGTGGTGGGGGCCATGTACGCCGAGACCCTGGACGCCCACCTCGTCCAGGAGCGTTTCGAGAATCTCGCACAGCAGGAGGACTATGCCCGTCTGGGCCTGAGGCGCTTCGCCCGCGGAGAAAAGCGCGAGGCCAGCTTCTGGGATATGATCGGGGCCAAGATCATGGGCACCCTGGCCCTGAACCTGGCCCAGACGCGGCGCGGCCTGCTCAAGGCCGAACGTCTGGAGCAAACCCTGGAAGGGCTGATCCGTATCCGGGACTTTTCCCAGTGCCGCATCCCCTTTGTGGCGCTCAGCACGGACATTTCCTGGGGCCGCGAAACCCCTCTCTGCACAGGGAACCTGATCCGGGCGGTCACGGCAAGCGCCGCCATCCCCGGGTTCTTCACCCCTGTGGAGCACGAAGGGCTTTTTCTGAGCGACGGGGCTATCTGCTGTCCCCTGCCGGTGCCCTACGCGGAGTACGCCGCAGACGCGGTCACCATGGGAGTGGCGGTTCCCACCAGCCTGCACAGGAGAAAGGAGTCGGAGAACGCCATTGACATCATGCTCCGGGCCGAGGAGATCAACATGCACTACTTCACCTCCCGGCTGATGGAGCGGGCCAATATCGCCCTGTATCCGGAAATCGGGGATGTGCAGTGGCACGAGATGGACCGGGTCCGGGAAATGGTCCAAGCTGGTCGGGAAGCGGCGGAAGCGGCGCTCCCGGAGTTGGAGAGAAAGCTGAGCAAAAGGCGCGGTTGGTTTCACCTCCGCTAGTGTCCGCCAAAAAAGTTAAAAATGATCGGATGAAAGCTCCTATGCAGGAATCCTACGCGGGGTATTTTTTAACTATATCAGTGGAGGTTCTGTCGATTTTCTTCGCTCGTCACGTGGGGGAAACCCGACCGCGATAATGCTCGCATCTCTAAAAATATCGGCGTTTCAGTAAGTTGGCAACATGAAGGAAATGACCAACCATTTAGAGTCGGGTAGGGGCAGGGATGCCCCCGCGTGACGAGCGTTAGAAAATCCAGAACCGGAGCTGCAAAATTAAAAAATACCCCGCGTAGGATTTTCTCATGCGTATTTCGCGAACACAGCACTAGCAGGCATCCGAGGCCTCAACGGGTTCGGTGAAGCCCTTCTCCATGTGCAGGGCGTTCCCCTCTTCCGTACTGGAATAGCCGTAGGTGAACCAATCCATGGCGGAACGGATGATGAACAGGCCCATCCCCCCTTCCCTGGGACTATCCAGGTCTGGCTGGGGAATCCTCTCCGGACGGAACCCTGGGCCGTAGTCGATCACCCGGATGGCCAGCCTGTCCGGGTGGAACCATATCCGCAACCGAAGCTTTCCTGGGTCTTTGTCACCATAGGCGTGACGGATGACATTGGCGCAGGCCTCGTAGAGCACAAGCTCCATGCTGTAGGCCAAATCGCCCTTCTCGTCCTGCAGCTTGGGATGCTTGGAGAACAGGGCCTTGGCGAAATGCCCCAAAGCCGGAAGATAGAAAAGGCTCGCCGTGACCTTTAAGTCGATATCCGGTTCTCGTTCCATACACCGTCTCCCTTTGCCGCCACCGGCCGGAGGTCCGCGACCCGGCGGATCGGATGCCGTGATGCGCAGCGATACTACGTGTCATGCATGGAAAGGGGCTGTCCGGTGGACTCCAGGACTGCCCGCCAGTAATTGGAGGTGGTGTCCAGCTTCCGACGCTGACGCTGGGTAACCAGATCCAGAGGAAGGTCCACGTAGCGGTCCTGCAGCTTGCTCACCACCATGTTCGTTTTGCCCGCCATGGCCGCGTGGACCGCATTCTGGCCCAAAAAGCCGCAATAGACCCTGTCACTGGAATTGGCCGGAACGGAGCGGATGATGTAGCTGGGATCGATGAATTTCAGGGTGAGCTCCATGTTCCGCTTCTTGAAATAATCCTTGATATGGTTCTGGAGCAGGCCGCAGATGTCCCCCAGCACCGGATTGCCCGAGGCGTCGGTGACCTGTTGTCCCTCCTGGCCCATTTCCCTGCTGCAGAGACCCTGGCCCGCTCCCTCGGCCACGACGATCACCGCGTGCCCCCGATCCTTGAGCCGCAGGCGCAGGTTGTTCAACAAGCCGTTCTCCCCTTCCAGCTCGAAGGGATCCTCTGGGATGAGGACGAAGTTGACCTCCTTCAGGGAAAGGGAGGCCTCGGCAGCGATGAAGCCGGACTCCCGGCCCATGAGCTTGACCATGCCGATGCCGTTGTACGCGCCCGTGGCCTCGGTGTGGGCGCAGCGGATGGCCTCTATGGCCTTGGAGACGGCGGTGTCGAAGCCGAAGGATCTGGAGATGAAGGGGATGTCGTTGTCGATGGTCTTGGGGATTCCGATAACGGAGATCTTCATGTTCCGCCGGCGAACCTCCTCGGCAACCGCTCCGGCCGCCTTCATGGCCCCGTCTCCGCCGATGAGGAAGAGGACGTTGACGTTGAGACGCTCCAAGGCCTCCACGATCTCCTCCGAGGACTGGTGTCCCCTGGAGGAGCCGAGCATGGTCCCGCCGAACTCGTGGACATCCGAGACCGTGGACGGGGTCAGCTCCCAGACCTCGTGCCTGTATTTGGGAATGAATCCCTGCAGCCCGAAGCGTATGCCCAGGATGGAGGATATCCCGTACTGGTGATGGGCCTCCATGACGATGGCCCGGATCACGTCGTTGATCCCCGGGCAGAGCCCGCCGCAGGTTACGATGGCGCACTTGGTCTTGCTGGGATCGAAATAGATGTTCTCCTTGGGTCCGGCTTCCTCGAAGGAATAGTATTCAGGCCCTTCCTGCCCCTTTTGATGGAGCTCCTGGGGGATCTCCATGGTCACCCCTTTCTCGTGGGGGACGAAATGCATGAAGGGCAGCGGGGATTCCACCTTGGGCTCCCCCAGCCGCTCCACATCCGCGGCAACTGGATCCAATGCGTTGGCCATATGACCTCCTGGCTCGCAATACGTTGATGCGCGATTCGAAGTCGATGTACCTCCCGAATGGCTCACAGCCCCGGGAAGTGCGGCCTTTGAATGAAGGCTTGCCTTTGCGCATCGAGCAAATTGTTATCGACTGAAGCTCCCGCTGCGGGATTTGTCATAGAAGGTGCCGAACCGGGATCTGTCCGGATTGCGGCTCAAATGCTGATAGCGCTTGACCGCGGCCCGGGCCAGGCGCTGCAGAATATCCGAAAGATCCGATCCCGCGAGCAGATCGGCCACCTCCTGACGGTCGGACAGGCGCGCGCTCAGGATATAGTTCCTCTCGCCCTCCGGGTCGAGCTGCACGTCCTCGAAGCGCGGCTTGATCTCCCTGGACTCCAGGATCTGAGCCAGGAGCTCCATAGCGGTGTAGGCAAAGAACTTTTTCACGTCCTCAGTGGACTCCGCCTTGTTCAAGCGGTCCCTGTACTCGGGCCACAGCTCGTTCTCGATCTTGGTGTAGGAGATGCGTTGCGACATAGCCACTCCTGTGCCGGCGCCCGAACGAATCGGCCACGGGCGGTTTGCCCCCGCACTGCATCCGCAAGGCTATCCGGAGGGCAGAGCGGGGACGGAATCCTTCCGCAAAGGGCACTCCTTCAGTGTCTTTTCATTGTAGGCCAGAGTATGGCAGGATGCAATACCGGACACGGCCCGGGAATGAGGCTTGTATCAATTTCACATCCCGGAGGGTTTATGGAGGTCATCAAGGTTTCCTCCCGCAACAGGCAGGAACTGGTGGAGATCACTGCCAAGCTGCGCGCCACGCTCGGGGAAAGGGGATGGCGGCAGGGGGTGCTCACCGTGTACTGTCCCCACACCACCGCGGGGATCACCATCAACGAGGCGGCTGATCCCAGCGTGGTCCAGGACATCAACGGGACCCTGGCCAAGCTGGTCCCGGAGGGAGCGAACTACCGCCACATGGAGGGGAACAGCGACGCCCACATCAAGTCCTCCCTGGTGGGCTGCAGCGAGCAGATCCTGGTGGAGCGCGGCGACCTCGTGCTGGGGACCTGGCAGGGCGTCTTCTTCGCGGAATTCGACGGTCCGCGATCCAGGAAGGTCTATGTCGGGTTCAGCCCCGGGAACGAATAGCTCCTTCGCGAGCGGAAAGTGGTCATTTCGGATGGTCACAAGACAGGAGAAGTGGCAATGACCCGACCGGACCTCTTGCACGGATTGCGCGACAGCGAGCCGTCCCAGGCCTTCCAGGAGATCTACGAGGATTATCTGGAACAGCTGGGCGGGCTGGATCTCTTGGAACAGGCCGGACGATTGGGTCTGGCCCTGCTGCGGGAGGAGGGTCCGGAGCTGGAGATCCCCCTTTTCGGCCGGAGCTACGGGGTGTCTTCGCAGGGGATCCGTCCTCCTTCCGGGGAGCGGCCCCTGCACGCGGAGGCGGTCCTTCTCTGCAGGTATGTCCTGCTCGCCCCGCGGAACCCGCCTGCGCAAAAGGATTGGCGCGCCTTCAAGGACTTCCGCGACGCGGCCCCCTTCGCCGGGGCCTTCTCCGTCCAGGTGGAAGCGAGCCTGGCTCGAGCCTTTTCCGGGCGGGCAGGGGAGCTGGAACGCGCCTGCGGCGAGCTGGGGGGCAGGGATCCGGAAATGGGCCTAGCCTACACCCTCTGTCGCGAATTCCCCGCTCTCCCGGGCATCCGCACGGTGCTCCTGTTCAACGACGCGGACGAGGAGTTCCCCGCGGAGGCCAGGATCCTCTTCCCGGACAACGTCGCCGCATTCCTGGACATGGAGTGTCTGGCCATCCTGGGGTGGCTGCTCAAGGACTTCCTCCGCCTCGCTTCTGGGGGAAGCGGCATGAGCATCATGTAGTGATTCCCGGTCAAATACTAGCTCGCCTCGCCTTCTCCGGTTGTTGAGCCAAGCTCCCAGGCAAGATAGTTCCTCTTGTTCCTGCGGCTCTGGATCTCCACCTCCAGGCGCAGCTTCTCCTGCTGCAGATTGTGGATCCGCTCCGGATAGACCACGCCCGCGGGCACGTCCTCCTGGGAGCGGAGCTGCTTCAACTCCCGCTCGGTCTCCTGCTGCTGCCGGGTCAGATCCTTGATTTCCCCTTCCAGGCGCTCGAGCTCATTCGACGATGTAGCGCCGCCGTTTGGAGCCATGGCCTTTTCTCCCCTTTTCCTGCCGGGCCGCAAAAGCGTCCTGCGGTCTGGGCAGTCCGTTGTATATGGTCCAGAAATCGGGCCAGTCCCCGCGCAGCTCGCCGGGATTGCGCAAGACGATCCCCGGCCGCACCAGCGCGATCAGGGCCAGGGCCATGCTCCAGCCGGAATCGGGGCTGGCCAGCTCCAGTCTCTCCCCGCTGTCGCCGGGTCGGGACGCGATGCGCAGGAGCCCGCCCTGAAAGGAAAACTCCGCTCCCAGCTCCCGGGCCGCTTCAATCGCAAAATCTGAGCTGTTTCCGGGTGGCAGATGAAGACTGCCGCGCCCCGCGGCCAGGGCCAGGGACACGGCGAGCGGGACCGCCCAGCCGGCCAGGCGCAGGTCGAACTCCGCCTCCTCCTCGGATGGCTCGTCCGGCCGGGACACGAGAGCCTCATCTGCCTCTTCCAGGGAGATGTCGAAGGCCTGCAGAACCCGCACCACGGTCCCGCGCCTGCTGCTGCCCTCCGCGAATCCGCCGGCCAACCTGGCCCGTCCGCCCAGAAAGCGGGGCATGGCGAGCAGATAGGCCCCGAGCTCAGGATCCAGGGACAGCTCGGGCTGGCGGGGCAATTCCCTCTCCCCGGGGGCGAGGCTCAGGCTGCCGGATTCCAGGGCGAGCTCCACTCCGCAGGCTGAGAGCACTTCGCAGGCGGGCTCCAAGGCCCTCCGCCATCCGCTGCCCTGGTTCCAGGAAATGCGTATCCCCCGCTTTGCGGCGTAGAAATAGCCGCAGGACAGGACCAGGGCCAGGCCAAGCTCAGGCGAGGCCTGTTCTGGAAGGACGATCTCCTCCTCCGGGTTGCCGCTGGACTCCAGCCGCATGGGCAGCCCCCTGTTCCCCGGCAGGATGGAAACCCCGCGGGCTCCGAGCCGCGGCAGCAGCTCGAACAGAGGCCCCAGGTCGGCAAGCCTGGCCCGGGTGCTGCCGGTGAGCTTGCAGCTTCCGGGCTCGAGCGCGGCCATAAAGACCAGGAGATAGAGGTTCAGGGCGTCCCCGCCCACGTACACGGATTTGCCGTTGAAGACCGCCGCCTGGCCGGACTCGGTCCAGACCGCGGCCGAATCCCAGGAGACCCGGCTCCCGAGCTGCTGAAAGGCCCGGAGGAGCTCGAACAGGGCGTCGTTCATCACCGGCCGCTCCAGCCGCAGGGAGGACCCTGATGCAGCGGCCAGGGCTAGCCACATCCTGCTGAGCTGCCTGTCCCTGGGCCCCTCCAGGTCAACTGAGGCGGGCTCCTGGCTGGGACGAAGCAGAAACTCCTTCTCCGGAGGGCGCTCCGTGCGGTCGTAGGCCAGGCCGTTGAGCAGTTGAAAGGCCCGGCGCAGGAGCCTCTCGTCCAGCCCCGAGCCGCGGCTCTCCTTCTGCCAGACCTGCCACAGCCCCTTCTCCATCTCCGGATCGGACAGGGACTGGCTTTTGGCTCGCCTCTGTTGCAAGTGCCTGTCAAAAAGATCGCACCGCTTGGCCAGAAGGCGCATGAGCTCGCTATCCACTTGGGCCAGATCTTCCCGGATCGAACCGGGGTTGTGGCCTTTCTTCGCAGCCATATCTCTCCAGCTGCAGCCCTTCACAGGGTTGCTGTACCAGGTTCGGGGTTCCAGGCTTGGGAAAGGAATACAAGTCCACAGTGTTTCCTCCCGCGCGAAGTCTCCGGCAGCACCTAGCGCTAACCCACGCGAGAGGGGAAATTCCTAGCAGAGAACGTCGCGCTCCACAAGGCCCATCGTAAGGGGCCGAAACGTAGGGGATCGAAGGTGACCAAGCCCTATTCAGCGAGGAGCTTGCGCGCCTTTTCGCTGTAGTGTGGGTCATCCGACTCGGCAGCCTCCCGCAGCAGCTGCCCGGCCTTTTGCTCCTCCTCCCCCAGGTCCAGCATGAGCCCGCCGGCATAGACGTGCAGCTTGGGCCTGTAAGGGCTCTCCTCGGGCATAAGGCGCAGGGCCTCTCGATAATACTCCAGGGCCTTGTCCTTGTCCCTGCCCGCGAGCCAGGGTAGCACCTCGTAGAAGCGTCCCAGGGCCATGGCCGGAGTGGCATCGTTGAAGCGCTTGTCCAGCTCGTAGGCTTTCTTCAGGTGCTTTTGCGTCTTTCCCTTGAGCCCCTCGCCCAGGGCGGTGAATATGCTCACCCCGTCGGAGTAGCTCCCCACACAGACCCCGTAGTAGTAATGACCCTCCACGCCTTCCGGCCTGAGCTCCATGGCCTCCTTGGCCAGCTCCATGCCCTGCTTGCCGTACTCGGCGCAGATATCCTTCCAGTCCTCCACTTCCCTGAGCTTAGCCTGCTCTGCCGTCTCGCGGCAAGCCCTGGCCCCTT
>JAIPEP010000084.1 GCA_021737085.1 Desulfohalobiaceae bacterium
GCAGGCTGGCAAAGAAATCTCTCAAGAAGCGGTAGCGCCGAAAGGAGGACGGGGAAATGCGGGCATTGGCCAGGAAAAGGGGGATGCCGTTGCGCGAGCATTCCCGGAAGATATTGGGCCAGATCTCGTTCTCCATGATTACAGCCAGATCAGGGCGGGTTGCACTGAGGAAATGGGATACGGCGAAAGGAAAATCATAAGGAATATAACAGTGCAAAACACTGTCTCCCAGTTCGCTGTAAAGTTGCTGCGAGCCTGTAGGGGTGGTGGTAGTAACCAGGATTTCCCTGTCCGGGTGCCGTGCCTGCAGCTTATCCAGCATGGGGATAGCAGCCTGGATTTCTCCCATGGAGACTGCGTGGAGCCAGATTGTTCCCTTCCCGCTTTGAAAGGGAGGCCGTCCAAGGCGTTCACTCCAGCGCTCTTTGTATGCCGGAGTACGGAGTCCCTTGACCAGGAGCCCGCTGAAGATGACGGGAGTGAGCCCGGATATCAGGGTGTTGTAGGTGGTGTGCAGGATCCTCTGAGAGTTCATGAAGGGCTGCTTGCACAGGGTTTGTGTGTTAGTATCTCAGTCCCGGCTTGAAAAGAAGGAAAGGAAGCTCAAACTCGCAGATATTCTAGTCCGCTAGATCGGAGTAGAGATTGGCGAAGCCTTATTCCATGCCGATCATGGCTATACTGCCACCCTAGCCTTGGGGGATCAAGGCCGAGCTGTACTAGCAGAGTCTGCCTCGCTGCGATTAGTATCCCCTTAACTCTCTGTTTACCGGTTCGGGGAGTATCAGGCGTTATCGCAGGCATGGTCAGAAGAGGAACATGCGGCAGTATATTGCACTGTGATTATTGAAAATGGTCTCCAGGTGGCAAGAGGATGCGAGTAGTAGAGGAGATCTATTTAAATGGGGACAGAAAGGATAACAGCTTGAGGGCAGGACAGGGCTTCAAAGATAATCAAAATCCAAATGGTGACCCAATAGTGACCCAAATTGGCGGTGACCCAAAAAAATGGTTAAGGCATGTGCCCTAACCCCCTGAAATTATGGCCCGCCCTGGAGGACTCGAACCTCCAGCCTTCGGATCCGAAGTCCGACGCTCTATCCAGTTGAGCTAAGGGCGGAAAAATATAAACTACCCTTCCTTCTCCGCCTCAGTCAAGGCGGGCTCGAGTCCGTTCAGGTGGCGCAGTCTCTCCAGTATGGGGGGATGGGAGTACTCCAGGCAAACGTAGAGCCGGTGCGGGGTGAGGTTGCTCAGGTTGTCCCTGGCCAGCCGCTTGAGCGCGGAGGACAGATCCCGGGGCCTCTGGATGGCCTTTGCGGCGAACTTGTCCGCTTCGTATTCATAGCATCTGGACAGGGCGTTCGTGGCCAGGGACACCAGGAGATTCACCGGGGAGTAGAGAATAGCGAAGAAGAGAAGTCCGGCATAGATGGGGGTGCCGTTCAGGCCGAAGGCGGTGTACAGGGTCTTGTAGTGAAGGACAAGGGACAAGAGGAAGAGGATGATCCCGGTTTGGGCCAGGCCCAGGAAGGTCTTTTTCCAGATGTGCTTCAGCTTGAAGTGTCCGATCTCGTGGGCCAGGACAGCGGATAGCTCCGCGGGGGTGTGCCGGTTGATAAGGGTGTCGAAGAGCACGATGCGCTTTTTCCGTCCCAGGCCGGTAAAGAAGGCATTGGATTTGTTGGACCGCTTGGAGCCGTCCATAACCGAGATCCCTTCCAGGTCGAAGCCGGTCTTTCGGGCGGTGTCCTTGATCGCTTCCCGGAGTGGCCCCTCTTCCAGGGGGGTGAACCGGTTGAACAGGGGCAGGATCCAGTTGGGGCCCACGTATTGCAGTAGCAGCATGAACAGAGCCAGAAATGCCCAGGCCAGGAGCCACCCGAACTGGGGGAAGGCGCGGAAGAAAAGCAGGATTCCGCTAGCGGCCACCGCGCCGATGACCGCGGTGAGGCCGTAGGTCTTGAGCTTGTCCAGAACGAAGGTTGCGGCTGTGGTGCGGTTGAAGCCGTAGCGCTCCTCCAGGCCGAAAACGGAGGCGAGCTCCAGGGGAAGATTCAAAAGCTCGAAAATCGCGGCGAATGAGCCCAGAAAGACCAGGCCCTGCACCAGCCAGGGTGCCTGTAGGGCGGAAACTGCGGTTTCCAGCCAGGCGAAGCCGCCCAAGAGGATGAATCCCACCAGGAAGAAGGTGTTCACAGTGGAGCTGGCAGTGTCCAGACGCGATTGGGCCCGGGTGTATTCCTGGCTGCGCGCGTATTCCGCCGCATCGTATGTTCCCCGGAACTCGGGAGGGAGCTCCTTGCTAGCAGAGCGGGCGTTGAGACGGAGCGCAAGGTTGTGTAAAAGGAAGTAAAAAAGAAGAAAACAGACGAGTCCTACAGTTAAGGCGTTCATATCCTCTCCATGCAGCATATTGAACTCACATTTTTGGGAGAGCTAAACGATTTTTTGGGCTCTGACAAGAGCGAGACCACCCATCGCTTCCCCTTGCGGCGCAGGACATCCGTCAAGGACCTCATCGAGGCCATGGGTCCGCCGCATCCCGAAGTGGGGGGAATCGAAGCCCGGGGCGAGAGCCAGGACTTTTCCTTCCAACCCGAGCCAGGCGAGCGTATTCGGGTAACCCCTCTTTGTCCTCCTGTGGATGTGCGCACCGGGGATCGTCTGCATCCGGAGCCATTGTCCCGGGTGCGGTTCGTGGTGGACGTCAATGTGGGCCGGTTAGCCCGTAAGCTACGGCTATTGGGCTTCGATGCGGCTTACCACCACAGCTGGGATGACGAGGCAATTGCCGAGTTAGCCGCAGAAGAGGGCCGGATCGTTTTGAGCAAAGACATTGCCCTGCTCAAGCGGCGGATTATTGTCTGGGGACGCTATCTGCGGGCGGAGGATCCCGCGCAGCAGCTCCTGGAGGTCCTTTCCGTCTTCGGTTTGCGAGGGCCGTACCCCACTCTCACCCGCTGCCTGGACTGCAATGCGGAGCTCGAAGCGGTGGACAAGGAAGCCATTCTCCATCTGCTGGAGCCAAAAACCAAAAAATACTATCACTCCTTCAGCCGTTGTCCCTCATGTGGCAAGATCTATTGGGCAGGGTCCCATCAGGAGCGGATCATGCAATGGCTCCGCGCATACGGCTTGAATGGGGCGGGCCCGGAAAGGGGAAACTGAACAGCACCCATGTGATCCCTCCCGCTTGTTGCGGAGCGCATTGACAGCCCTTGTCGCGCGAAGTAGATTAAAACTGATTGATTAAAGAAGACTTTCCGGTCGGAAACTAGCCGTAAGGCCCAGGAATTTCTTAAGCCACGGAGAAGCAGATGGTGGTTCAGAACCCTCCTGCCAGGGTGACGGAGCGAATATTCCAACTGGGGGAGAAACAAAGCTGCATCTACCTCCTTCAAGGCGGGGGTGAGGCCTCGAAGGAGCCGGATTGTGCCCTGCTCGGCGGAGGCATGGTCACCACCGGGCCAGAAGTGATTCGCCAGATCCGGGAACTGGGTGCGGACCCGCAACGGATCGGGAAGCTGCTCATTCTGCACTCGCACTTTGACCACTGCTCTGCCGCTTTCTATTTGCGACAGCAGTGGCCCTGGCTAGAGATATTGGCCTCGGAGCGGTCCGGGGTGCTCCTGCAAAAGCCCAAGGTGATCGAGGCCATTCAGTCCATGAACGAAGTCCTTCTCCAGCGTCAGGGAAGGCAAGAACTGGCCCGGGAGCCGGGGTTTTGCTTTCAGGGGCTGCAGGTGGACCGCTCCCTGAGGGATGGGGACAGGGTGGACTGCGGCGATCTTAGCCTGCAGGTCTTGCAGGCTCCGGGGCACTCCTCCTGCTCCATAGTTCTCTTTGAACCGTGGCAGCAGGCCCTTTTTTCCTCGGACTCCGCGGGCATCCCCATGGGGGAGGAGGTATTCACTGCTGCTAATTCGGACTTTGACCGCTATCAGGAAAGCCTGCTTCGCATGGCGCAGTTGGAGGTAAGCGCGGTCCTGCCCGAGCACTTCGGAGCCAGGGTGGGTCCAGAGGCTAGAGCCTTCCTGGAGGCTTCACTGTACTCTGCGCACAGAACGCGTCGCCTCCTGGAGGAAACCTACAGAGAGAATCCGGATGTGGACTCCTGCAGCAAGGAGGTGGTGGATCAGCTAATGCAGAGGATGCCGGAAGATTTCCTGCCCGGCGAGGTTATCTCCATGGTTGTGGGGCAGATGGTTAACTATATAGCCCGGCGGCACCAGGAGGAGGCCTAAAGTGCGCCCTGCCTCCCATCTGCTGACCTTCCCCCGGAGAAAAACATTGAGGCAATCCGCTCCAAGAGCTTCGGCGATCTCTTGGCTTTCGTCCAAAAATGAGTCGGGTTTCCTAGCAAGGACGACAAGGTGAAAGCTAACTTAAGGAGATGAGACATGAATGCCTATAAGACGGTTTCTCCTTACTGGCCGGACGGTGTGCCCCAGGAGATCTCCGGATACAAAAAACCGGTCTATTCCCTCCTGGACGAGGCAGCCAGTGACTATCCGGATCAAGTGTACACCATTTTCAACGGGGCCAAGCGGACCTATGCCCAGGTCAAGCGGGATTCGGACAAGGTGGCCGCCTTTTTGGTTTCCCGCGGCATAAAAAAGGGTGATCGCGTGGCGGTTTTTTTGCCCAACCTACCCCATTATCCCGTTATTTATTTCGGCATCCTTAAGGCAGGGGCGGTTTGTGTGACCTGCAACCCCATGTACACTGCACACGAGCTGCAGCATCAGTTGAACGACTCCCAAGCCAGATTGGTCTTCTGCATGGACCACGAGCGGTTTTATCCCACGGCTGTGCAGGCCATGCAGGATACAGAAGTGGAGACTGCGGTGCTCTGCAGTGTGAGGAACTGGATCCCCAAAACGACCAGCCTGCTTGGTTCGCTTGCGGGCAAGCTTCCCAAGGCAGGCAAATATGAGCCGGGGCATATGCACCTGGACCATATCCTGCGCGAAAATGAACCAATTTCGGAAAACGAGGTGGTCGATCCAGAAGAGGATCCCGCGGTGCTCATATATACCGGCGGCACAACCGGTCTTCCCAAAGGGGCGGTGCTCACCCACGCCAATCTGTTTTTCGACGTGCTGGTGGTGCAGGAGTGGATGCGCATCCCCCACGGCAAAGGTGAGCCGTTGCGCCCTCCTATTAAGGGCGGATTTCATTCTTATCTAGGGGTCCTGCCCTGGTACCACATTTTCGGAATGACCCTCTGTCTTTTGGGCTCCGTGGCCTCCTCCAGCAGGCTGATCTGCGTCCCCGACCCGCGCGCGGGCAATCCGCCCTTCACCGAGGTGCTCAAGCTGGTGCACAAGTACAGGCCCACCCTTCTGATCGCGGTGCCCACCATCTTTTCCGCTTTTGTCAATCATTCCCTGCTGCACAAGTTCGACCTGAGCTCCCTGATCTGCTGCGCCTCTGGCGGGGCTCCCCTGCCTGTGGAGATGGCCAGGCAGTTCGAGGACAAGACAGGAGCGGTGATCTTCGAGGGCTACGGCCTGAGCGAGACCTCGCCGGTGATCGCGGCCAACCCTACGATGACGGAGAAGCGGAAGTTCGGCTCTGTGGGATTTCCCATGCCCGGCACGGATATCCGGATCGTGGATATAGAGACCGGTAGTAGGGAGGTTGAGCCGGGCGAGGACGGGGAGATCGCGGTCTCCGGCCCCCAGGTGATGAAGGGGTACTGGCGGAATCCCCAAGCGGATGCCGAGGTCTTTCGCGAGCTGGACGGCAAGCGCTTTTTCTTGACCGGAGACGTGGGTCATTTCGACGAGCAGGGTTATCTGAGCATAACGGACCGCAAGAAGGACGTGATCCTTGTGGGCGGGTTCAATTGCTATCCTCGCGAGGTGGAGGAGGTGATCTATCAGCATCCAGCCGTGGCCCAGGCCGCAGTGGTCGGCGTCCCGGACGAGAAGAGCGGGGAGATGGTCAAGGCTTTTGTCCAGCTCAAGGAGGGCAACGAGGTGAGCGAAGGGGAGCTGCTTCAATTCTGTCGCGAGCGCCTTGCCGGATACAAGCGGCCCCGCGCGGTTGAGTTCAGGGATAACCTGCCCACCTCCGCTGTGGGCAAGGTCCTGCGCAAGGAGCTGAGAAAAGAGGAGCTGTAGAAGGCTGGATAACGTTTTTGGAGGTTAATGGAGTCGGAGTTTGTTTTTAGCTTTCGCGGGTCCTAGGTCTTGTGGGGGCTACAACTGCCTTGCATACGGATGTTGGGCCAGCTTGCGGTCCAGGCTATACGTTGTGTCACACCCTGCGGCACGATTGGCGCAGGCAATAACGTAGTCCGCAAAGTCCGCGGGGCCGTTTCGGAATGCGGCGAGTGCAGATCTGGCTGCATCTTCGTTTTCCACCCGGAGCTCACTGGAGGCGAGAATGCCTTCCAGAACCTGGATAATTAGAGCCTTTTCGTATCCATATGCACCGCGCAGGACCCAGACCAGCTCACAAAGGACGATCAAAGCGATTCGACACGGAACCTCCCGGGTGCATTGCGCCTCGATGAGTCGGCTCGCTCGCAGGGCCTGCTCGGGATCGTCCTGGGTCAGGTAGCGCACTAGCACATTAGTATCCAGTCCGATCATTCCCTTTGGCCCCCCTCTTCGATGGCCCGATCCATCTCCTGCAGGGAGACAGGATTTTGCGGCTCGGGGAGCATGCCTTTCAATCGATGCAAAGAAGAGGGTTTGATCACTAAGCGTACATTGCTGTCCTCGTCCAGGACAAACTCTATCCTATCGCCTGCGGAAAGATTGAGTCTTTCCCGCAGGGCTTTAGGAAGGGTTATCTGTCCCTTGCTTGTCAGGGTGGAATGCATTGTTTCTTCCTTTTAACTATCTCCTTACATTAAGGTAAGGAAAACCTCAGGAGATGTCAACTCGTGACAGATTGGCCTTGTCTCAGGCTAGAATGAGTTTGACTGCTCCGTTTCCGGCGCTGGACAGCCCCGCCCCGGACGAGTTATTTTCATCTTACGCCCGGAATGTGTTCCCGGAATGTTCGTTTTGGCCGTGCCTCATCATTACCTGGGTTCTCAAATGCTGCGAACTGCGGCCGGGACTTCAGAGTGAATCAGCTAGCCCCAAAAGGAGGTCTTATGAGTCTCTTGGCAGAAATGTCCATCTTCCCCATGGACAAAGGATCCAGTGTAAGCCCCTATGTGGCCCGGATGGTGCAAATCATCAGGGACAGCGGTCTGGATTACAGTCTGCACGCCATGGGTACCACTCTGGAAGGGAGCTGGCCCGAGGTGATGGATGTGGTGGACAATTGTTTTAAGGATCTGGAACAGGACTGCGACCGGATCTATATGGTCCTGAAGCTGGACTACAAAAAGCAAGAGCAAGGCCAGCTCGAGCACAAGGTGCAGGCAGTGGAGGAGCGGATCCAGTCCTGATCAAGGGGAACAAGCGATTATGCCCGTGGTGAGCCAATCCGTTCTGAATGAGGTGAGTCAGGATAACTTTGGTCCGGAGAAGGTTGCGGAGCATCTGGGATATTTCCCGGAGGTCTTCCGCTATCTCCAAGAACGCCATGCCGACATGGGAAGGACGCGCCCGGTGGTGACCTACGCCACTGCGGTGACGGTATGGTCCTTCCGCGCCAGCGGGGAACCCGTCCGGGACCTGCCCCAGGGGATGCTGCAGAGCCTGTGGCAGAGGCTCTCCCAGGGCGGACTGGGGGACAAGCTCTCCGGATTTTTGGAGGAAATGGAGCCCCACATGTGGGGCTTCTTTCTGGATCTCACCAAGGCGGCTGCCTACAGGGAGGAGTGGGAGCAGTCCGATGTGGCAGTCTCCGGGCTTGTCTACGCCCCGGTGCTCGCTGCCTGCATCTATGCCTTCTGGCCGGGTGAGGAGCTTTTCAGGCTGGAGCAGGCCCTGTCCCGGTTCGGGCTGGAGGAGTGAACAGGAGGAGCCTATGGCAAAGGCTGCCGTGATCTCCGAGCAGGGCATGCGTAGCAGTATGGAGGACGCCCATCAGCTGCTGCGGGACCTGCATCAGTCCGGTGATATGTTCTGCGGGGTGTACGACGGCCACTCCGGCAGTTATGCAGCGGAATACGCCGCGGATACGCTTCATCTGCGCTTCGCGAGTGCCCTACAGCAGGGGCTGGATCCGGAAGAGGCCTTCGTGCGGGCCTATGAGCAGGTTTCCCAGGAGCTGAGCCATCAGACCTCGGGGACCACAGCGGTGACCCTCTATCTGCGTGACGGGGAGCTGGTCGCGGCGAATGCCGGTGACGCCAGGCTGGTGGTCGTGGATTCCGGATCGGTGCGCCAAATCACTCGGGACCACCGCGTGGAGGATCCTGGGGAGAGGGAACGTATCGAATCCTGCGGGGGCATAATCAGCGGCCCCTACGTGCTGTGCGGCGGAGGGGGGCTCATGCCCACGCGGAGCCTTGGTGACGAGTACTTCAAGCCGGTGGGAATCATCGCCACCCCGGACACGGCCACGGAAAGGCTGGGCGAGGACGATCGCTGGCTGGTGGTAGCTTGCGACGGCCTCTTCGACGTAATGGACAATCAGGAGGTCGCCGCTATCGTCAACCAGACCGACAGCGCCAGGGAGGCGGCTGACGCCCTGCGCCAGGAGGCCTTAGTGCACCGCATGGGAACGGACAACCTGACCGTTGTAGTGGTGGACTTGACGCGGTAGGTCGGATTTAGCGCGCAGTGGCGCGACGTGAAGAGGAAGAAAAAGATTATCTCCCGCAGCGGCGCGGCGGCGCGGCGTGAAGAGAGAAGAAGTTTTTTCTTACGCTGCGTCGCTGCGCCGTGGCGGGCAAAACTCTTTCTCCTCCCCCTCCAATCCGCTCTCCACATAGAGATCTATGTCACCGCCCCGCGCACAGTCGTCTTCCCTTGATCCAAAGAGATAGACCCGTGCGTCCGGCCCGAAGTGCTCTTGCACGGCCCTTTTGATGGCCGATTTTTCTTCCTCGCTCAGGCGCATGAGGAGTAAGCCTTATTGGGAGCCGGTTTTGATCGGACATTCCATATCCAGGATAACTTGTCTGTTTTGTCTGTGACCAGCAACATTCCCATTTCGGTATTGACAGTCGTATGAAAACATGTCATATTATAAGTATAAACTATAGCTC
>JAIPEP010000085.1 GCA_021737085.1 Desulfohalobiaceae bacterium
AAACTTCCCTGACGGCATTCAGAAGCGAAGGTGTAAGCCTTCACGGAGTTTCTTCTCGCCAAGAGGCTCTAGTTCTGGATTTTGCATGGCTCCTTCCATTGGAGAAAGCCCGGCCCTAGCCCGAGACCGTCACCTCCGAATTGAGCCGTTGAAGGTGGGGTGTGCCCGCCCACTGGCACAACTGTCACAGGACCCGTCCGGCCCGGGCCGGACAACAATGCGTGCCTCCGGTTGGTCGAATGGATGGATGAGGATGGTGTCCATCGTCCCTCGAACAGAATGGGAGTCACCCTCTAACCTTTAAGGAAGACGTCGACGTTGGAGCGCCCTATGACATCAGTCATGATGAATCTCTCGGACATGAAAAACAAGACCATGAACGAGCTCATGGATCTTGCGGTGAACTACAATGTGGAGAATCCCAGCAGCCTGCGGAAGCAAGAGCTCATATTCGCCATTCTCCAGGCCTATTCCGTTCAGAACGGCGATATCATGGGCGAAGGCGTGCTGGAGATTCTGCCGGACGGCTTCGGATTTCTCCGTTCCCCCATGTACAACTACATGCCCGGTCCGGACGATATCTATGTCTCTCCCTCCCAGATCCGCAAGTTCGGATTGCGCAAGGGTGATGTCGTCTCCGGACAGATAAGGCCTCCCAAGGAAGGGGAGCGCTACTTCGCCCTGCTCAAGGTACAGCGCGTGGGCTATTCCACTCCGGAACAATCCAAGAAGCTGGTCCTCTTCGACAACCTGACCCCAATTTATCCGGATGAAAAGTTTCTTCTGGAGAACGGCAAGGACAACTATTCCTCCCGTATCCTCGACCTGATCGCTCCAATAGGAAAGGGGCAGCGCGGGCTCATCGTCTCCCCGCCCAAGACGGGCAAGACCATGCTGCTGCAGACCATCGCCAACTCCATCATGGTCAACCATCCCGATGCCTACCTCATCGTTTTGCTCATCGACGAGCGACCCGAGGAAGTTACCGACATGGAGCGCACCGTGGACGGGGAAGTGGTCAGCTCCACCTTTGACGAGCCCCCGCAACGCCACGTTCAGGTTGCGGATATGGTGAGCGAGAAGGCCAAGCGGCTCACGGAGCGGGGATACGACGTGGTTATTCTGCTGGACAGCATCACCCGTCTGAGCCGCGCCTTCAACGCGGTGACCCCCTCCTCCGGACGCATCCTTTCCGGCGGCCTGGATGCCAACGCGCTGCAGCGCCCCAAGCGCTTCTTCGGAGCTGCCCGCAACATCGAGGAAGGAGGAAGCCTGTCCATTATCGCCACCGCTCTTGTGGATACTGGTTCCCGAATGGATGAGGTCATTTTCGAGGAGTTCAAGGGCACGGGCAATATGGAGGTCTTCCTGGACCGCAACCTCTCGGAGAGGCGCGTCTTTCCGGCCATTGATGTCAGCCGTTCCGGCACGCGCAAGGAGGAGATCCTGCTTTCCGAGAACGTGCTGAACAGGGTCTGGATCCTGCGCAAGGTGCTGGCCACCATGAATTCCGTTGACAGCATGGAGTTTTTGTTGGACAAGATGAAAGGTACGAAGAGTAATCAGGAATTCCTGGACATGATGAACAAATAGATTTTACCGGATCCCGTAGTGCTCTACCTGCAGGTCCGATCCCTGCCGCGGATGGATGTACGCGAGTCGCGCCTCGAGCCGACTTGGTCGCCTTCCGCATTCCTTCCCGCCCAGAAAATGCTTTTGAATGCGCATGCGGGAGCCGGAACGAAAGGGGGGAATGTGCCACGTCCGAAGTGGAGACCCCTGTGCTGTCTGATCCTCTTGGCGGTGTTCCTCGGGCTGGTTCCCGCTGCTCCAACCCAGGCGGGTCTCGGTGATTTCAGTATCCAGGACGAGGCCGAGTTGGGCCGTAAGTTCAACGTCTTGATACGTTCCCGCTTTCCCCTGGTTTACGACCCGATTGTTCTGGATCAGGTCCGGGATATTCTGATCCGGGTCAGGCAAAATATACCACCCCAGCCCTTTGACATCACCGTGGGCGTCCTCCGGGACGATTCCATCAACGCATTCGCGGCCCCAGCCGGATATCTCTTCGTCAACAGCGGACTCATTCTGGCCATGCAGAGCGAGGACGAGCTCGCGGCAGTGCTGGCTCACGAGATGGCTCATGTGACAGAACGGCATCTGGCTTCGAACATCGAGCGGTCCCAAACGATCAATCTGGCCACTCTGGCGGGTGTGCTTGCCGGGATCCTGCTGGGTGGAGGCTCCGAAGCTGGCCAAGCCCTCGCCGTGGGATCCATGGCCGGGGGGCAGGCCGCAGCTCTGAAATACAGCAGGGATGATGAGAGGGAAGCGGATCATCTCGGGCTGCAGTATCTGGCCCGGTCCGGCTATGATCCGGAGGGCATGGCCAGATCCTTCGAGCGGATCAAGGAACGAATGCGATTGAGCGGGGCCGGATCCGGCCCGGCATACATGTCTACGCATCCCGGAGTGACGGAGCGGATTGATTATATTCGTGAAGTGGCCCTGCGCCTACAAGGCGGTGAGTCCCGGGATTTGGAGCCAAGTCCGCGTTTTCGAAAGGTCCAGACCTTGCTCAGGGCCAGGTATACGGAAGCCCGTTCCGCATGGAATTATTTCCAGCAGTACGAAGGCGATCCCTGCCTCCGGCGATTGGGGAGGGGAATAACCGCAGCGAGGCTCAACCGGGTTGACCGGGCCAAGGAGCTCTTCAGTGGCCCCCCTCCTTGCGAGGAAATAAGCGCCCTGTGGCACAGGGAAGTGGGCAGGTTCTACTTTGGGCTTGGCCAATTCGACCG
Source organism: Desulfohalobiaceae bacterium (assembly GCA_021737085.1). Lineage (GTDB taxonomy): Bacteria > Desulfobacterota > Desulfovibrionia > Desulfovibrionales > Desulfothermaceae > JAIPDU01. The sequence goes on from JAIPEP010000085.1 coordinate 2,802, forward strand.
GGCCCTGACCCATTTGAACAAGGCGCTGCGGGAGTCGCCCGAGGACTACATGGCCCTTTTCTTCCAGGCGAGGATTCTCGGGGAGAAGGGCGAGACCGCCGAGGCGGTGAAGGCCTTGCGAAAGGTCCTCCGCTATGTCCCGCAGGATCCCGAGGTGCACAGGACCCTGGGCAGGATAATGGGCCGCTCCGGGGACGCTTTCTCCGGGTATCTCCATTATGCCTATGCCGCCCTGTATCGAAACAGGAAGGAGCAATGCTCCAAGTACTTGGACAAGGTCAGGGAGATGGCCCAAACAGGACAGCAAAAGGAGAAGCTGGAGCAATTCGAGGAGAAATACGAGGTCCGGAAGAAGTACTGGTAGCTGGTGCCCGTCCGAAAAGCCCTTAAAATCAAAGAACTATATTAATATTTTTTGTTTCGTTCCGCAAAGCGGAAACCATGGATCGTTTCCGAATGGTAGCAAGCTGTCCCTCTGAAGAGCGTTGAACAAAGGGATTGCTTGACAGAGAGCGCGGTTTCCATGTAGTGCCGATTCGGACATTCCGGATAGATAGTGCTTGGACGAAAACTCACCCGCCTAGTTCGTCGCTGCAAAATTTTGAAATCCTCATGTATTAATATACACTGTGGTTTCAAAATTTCGTCTCCTTGTATCTGGGCAGGTTTGCGTCCAATCACGGTTTTCGGTCAGGCACTGGATAAATGGAGTTTCCCTGTCCCGAACAGACAGCGGCTCGAGCGGGGATAACTCCTTTTTTTCGGCCATGAGGATTCGGCCCGCTTTTATGGCTCTGCGGCAATGCAGGGCCCTGCACCTGAATCGATCACGCTGGCAGGGAAAAACAATAAACTTATAGGAGCAACAGTATGTTCGGTGAAAATCTTGCCTTCGCCATGGGGGCACAAGGCGGAGCCGGCGGCGGACAGGGCAATCCCTTGGTGGCCTTCCTCCCCCTGATCATCCTCTTCGTTATCTTCTATTTTCTCTTGATCAGGCCCCAGCAGAAAAAGGCGAAGGAACACAGGGAAATGCTCAGCAGTCTGCAGAAGGGTGATTATGTTGTCACCGGCGGGGGATTGTACGGCCGTATTACCGCCGTATCCGAGGACGAGGTGATGACCCTGGATCTGGGAAACAACATGGAGGTCAAGGTCAATCGGAACTATATCTCCAGCAAGACGGACAAGAAGGTCATATCCTCGGGCAAAAAGGGTTAGTCCGCGCATAGCGCCCTGTTCGGGAACAGTCGGCTCTTGCTCCGCGCTTATGGGCGAACTGGCCTCCGGAAACCAGAATCAGCTCCTTGGGTCCTTGTAACGTGCCCGCAATTCCGGCGCTTGGCGAGCCAGGGGGCGCTTTGGCGCCTCGAGACAGGCCGATTCGCGGATTCTACGCAGTCTCGCCAATTCTCATAAAGGAAATCCTCGTATGCGCATCAGCCTGACCTACAGAGTCATCATATCAGCTCTTGTGATCGGCCTCGCCCTTCTCTATGCCCTGCCGACCTTTTTGGGCAAGGAGAATCCCCTGCAAAGCGTTCTGCCAGACAAAGAGGTCAATCTCGGCCTGGATCTGAAGGGCGGGATGAGCCTGACTCTGGGTGTGGACATGGACAAGGCCCTGTCCAGCTCCCTGGGGCAGATGGGCGAGAATCTGCGGGTGCAGGCCAAGGACGAGGGGATCGTGATCATCCGGCCCCGGGTGGTGGGAAGCAATATGTTGCGCTTTTATCTTCTTGATGCGGACAAGGCTAAGCGGCTCCAGGAGATCATCGAGCGCAACTACGACAATAAACTGAGCATCCAGGGAAAGGAAAGCATGGGGCAGGGCAGGATCAAGTACACCCTGTCCATGACCAGCGAGTACAGGAACAAATTGAAGGAGATGACCCTGGATCAGGCCCTGAAGGTCATGCGCAACCGGATCAACGAGTTCGGCGTGTCCGAGCCGGATATCAGAAGGATGAAGGGCAACCGGATACAAGTCCAGTTGCCGGGTCTCGAGGATTCGGAACGGGCTGTGGAGCTGGTCAAGAGGACGGCTCATCTGGAATTCCGGTTGGTGGACGAGGACTCGAACGCGCAGAAGGCTGTCCGGGGACGACCGCCTTCGGGATCGGAGCTGTTCTATTTCGCGGAACAAGGGCCGGAGAGCAAGAATCCGAAACCCATTGTCCTCAAGAAGCAGGTCCTCATGACAGGACAGCACATCGCGGACGCCAGCGTTGCCTTCAACCGCTACAATCAGCCCTATGTCTCCCTGACTTTCGACGATCGGGGAGCGCGGATTTTCGAGCGGGTCACCGGGAACCACGTGAATGAGCGGATGGCCATCGTCCTGGACGGCAAGGTCTACTCCGCCCCCACCATCCAGGAAAAGATCCGCGGCGGCAGGGCGAGCATAACCGGCAACTTTTCGGATCAGGAGGCCCACGACCTGGCCATTGTCCTCCGGGCCGGCTCTCTGCCAGCGCCGGTGAATGTGCTGCACGAGCGAAGCGTCGGCCCCTCCCTGGGGCAGCAGTCCATCCAGCAGGGTGTCACGGCCCTGGTTGTGGGCGGGCTCCTGGTTTTGGTCTTCGCGATCGCGTACTACGGTATCGGTGGGGTGATCGTGGACCTGCTGCTAGGCTTCAACATGCTCATCATCATCGCGGTCCTGGCCGGCTTCGGGGCGACCCTCACCCTGCCCGGAATCGCGGGCATCATCCTGCTGGTGGGGACAGCCATGGACGCGAGCGTGCTCATTTTCGAGCGCATACGGGAGGAGCGGCGCAAGGGCATGAGCCCGGCCAAGGCCGTGGACGAGGCATTCGTCAGATCCTCCCTGACCATTATGGATGCCAACGTGACCACGATCCTGGCCGCGCTTATCCTATACCAGTTCGGAACGGGCCCCATTCGCGGCTTCGCGGTCACTCTCACCGTGGGGACCTTTGCCTCCCTGTTCACCGCGATCTTCGTCTCCAGGACCTTTTTCGAGTTCTGGCTCAAGCGCAAGCGCCCCGAAAGCAGCTTTAACCTCTAAGGACCGGATCCGTACAACCAAGCCGAAAGGAAGCACCCTATGGGTCTGCAGCTTATCAAGCCCGATACGAAGATTGATTTCATGAGCAAGCGGAAAATGGCCGCGCTCATCTCCGGTGCCGTCATCCTCCTGGGCCTGGTTGGGATCGTGTATCAGGGAGGCCTGAAATACGGGATCGATTTCGCGGGAGGGATCAACGTCCAGGTCCAGTTCGATCGGGACATCGATGTGGGCGAGCTCAATTCCGTGCTGGAGGGAACCGGATTGCCGGATCTCAGGGCTCAGCGCTTCGGCCAGAGCGGGAAACACCAGTATCTTTTGCGTATCCCTTCCGGCGCACAAGGGCCGGAGGAGGTGCGCGGCACCATCCAGAAAAGGCTGAGCCAGGGGCTGGAGGCGGATTATACCATCCAGCGCCTGGAGATGGTGGGTCCCAAGGTGGGAGAAGATCTCAGGAACAAGGCCATGCAGGCCCTGTTCTACGCTGTGCTGCTCATCTCCATTTACATTTCGGGGCGTTTTGAGCAGAAGTGGGGTATAGCCGGCGTCATGGCCGGAGGGCTCCTCGCCGGAGTCTACGTGCTTCAGCTGATCGGTCTCCCGGTGGGCTATTTGGCCCTGGCCGCCCTGCTCATCACCGTGGGGATGTGCTGGTACCTGCGGCTCAACTACGCCCTGGGGGCGGTCGTGGCCCTGGTGCACGACATCGTGATCACCGTGTGCATCCTGACCCTTTTGGGCAAGGATTTCGAGCTGAGCACGGTGGCGGCCCTTTTGACCATCATGGGCTATTCCCTGAACGATACCATCGTCAATTTCGACCGCATCCGGGAGATCCTGCGCAGCAAGAACCCCGGGCCCCTGGGCGAGGTCATCAACAGGAGCATCAATCAGATGCTCAGCCGGACCCTGCTCACCTCTGGAACGACCCTCCTGGTGGTCCTGTCCTTGGTGATACTGGGAGGCGGGGTCATTCACAACTTCGCCCTGGCTCTCCTTATCGGTGTCATTGTGGGCACCTACTCCTCTATCTACATCGCCGGGTCCCTGCTCCTTGGTATCGGCCCCACACCGGAGACCGAGGAGACCGAGGAGTCAGCGGGCCCGAAGAAATCGGAAGCATAGCTCCCCTCTTCCGCACATAGTCCGGGCCGGCTTGCCGCAGGCTTTTGCCCCCGTTCCCGTCCAAAAGTCCATGTTTCCGGACGGGAACGGCCTCATCCCCTGGCCGGATCCTCAAACACCCACATGCCAGGTCCTTTCCTCTAAAGCCCCATCCCTGGAAGGGGTTCCTTCCTGAAGGGAATACTCCTTTCACTTCCCGCTTATACTCCCGCATGAAGGATGATGCAAAGACACCGGCGGAAGGCTTGGGATATTGGGATGCCCTCAGGAGCTCCCCTTGGGGCAGAGCGTCGCAAAAAGGGAGGCGGCCAGGTCCTCCCCGGGAGGGAGCTGCCTACCCTGCGTCAAGGGATTCGGATTCTGGACGATCCGAGGTGAAATCCGGCGAGGTGGCAGGAAAGGAGACACGGTCTGCTCTGTTGGGTGGGGAATCGGGAGCGATGCTTACGGGACAGCCTGATTTGCGTTGCAGGGCATTTCTGAGCTTCTTCATGTCGGCCCGGGAAAGCAGTTCCTTTTCCTGGAGCAGTCGGTAGGCATGCATGGCGAGATCGTCGATGCGGTCATACAGGTCGGGGTGGACCTCCACCATGAGCTCGCCGTTTTTGATCCCGAATTTGACGGGCTGATAGACGATCCGGACCCTGGTGCCGGAATCCAGTTTATGGAATATTCGGGAGATATCCTCTGGATAAAGGCGTATGCAGCCGTGGGTGGCAGAGCGACCCACGGACCAGGCCAGATTGGTCCCGTGGATCCCGTAGTGGGAATCACCCAAGCCCAGCCAGTAGCGACCCAGTGGATTGTCCTCTCCGGCAGCGATCTGGGAGATGTCGTATTTGTCTTCGAGTCCCGGGGGGACGGTCCAGACCGGATCCTCGACTTTTTCCCGGATGAAAAAGATCCCTGTTGGTGTGGGGTTCTCGGACGTGCCGATGCCCACGGGATAGCTACGGATCAGCTCGCGCGAGAAATTGAAAAGGAATAAGCGCATTTCCGCGAGATTGATCACGATCTCGCGCTGATGGGGCTCATGGGGAGGGAGGGGAGTGATCCATGCTCTGGGGATGGAGATGTCCCTGCCGGGTGTGGGCATCCAAGTGGCCAGGGCAGGGTGCAGGCTGCGCAGTTCGTTGAATCCCAGGTCGAAATCGCGGGCTATGTCCAGCAGGGTGTCCTCTTGTTGGACAGTATAAGTGGTGCATCCGCCGATAACCGGAGGGTGACCCCGGAGCATATGGGACGGGGAAAAAGGGTAGAAGTAGTCGTTTATCTCGGCGGAAGCCGGAAGGAGCAGGGGGGAAGCTGTCAACAACAGCAGGAGCGCGGTCCAGGTGAAGATGCGTGGAGCCATGGCGACATAGCGAGCAAGAGAAAAAAACTCGACTCTGGACACTTGGGGTGATTCTCTCATGTTGCGAGCTGGAGGTGCTAGAGGTGGATTGGTTTTCGCCGGTCCCGGTGCATCTCGGTCGTGATTGAAGTCCTTTCGATGCGCGAGGCATTATGAATGTCTCGTTCTCAAGGAAAAAGGGGCACAAAAGCCGCATTCGTCAAGTCTGAAACCGAATGCGAGCTTTGTGCCCCTTCGGCCGTTGACTTATTCCATGGACGTCGTCGCTATGGTTGCAACGGCAAGGCAAGTTACTTGGACATCATTTTTTGGAAGATCCTTTCCGACTTCTGGGCGGATTCTTCCGCATCACTCGCCGCACTTTCAGCACGGTCAGCAGCGCTTTCGGCGCGGTCGGCGGATCGTTTTGCTTGCCTGGCAGCCTTTTGGGCCTTCATTTGGGAATCTTCGGCGGATTGCGCCTTGTTCAAGGCCTTGTCCGCCTTCTGATTGGCTTCCTGCACCTGCTGTTGAAGATCCTCAACCTGTCCTGTGGTAGCACAACCACTGAGCATCAGGCCTGCGAAAAGCAGAGCGATCAGTGCCATCATCGGCGCAATCCATCGTTTACCCTGTGTCATACATGCCTCCCTTATGGTTTGAAATTGTTCGACTTGGCCATCTTAATTCGACACATATTGCAGCATACCTTATTCAGTAGTACTTGACAAGCAACTATGGCTTTGAAGGTATCCCGAATTTGTTCTTC
>JAIPEP010000086.1 GCA_021737085.1 Desulfohalobiaceae bacterium
ATACCGCTTCCCCGCACAAGAGCAAAATAGTCCTCAAAGGCCTGGGGAAAGTTCCTGTCCTGAATCCCGCAATGGGCGTGAGCGTCAACTGCGTAGAGGGTGCTGTTTTGCAATATTCACTCCTCGTTTGGCCAAAGTTACTGTAACTATTTACCTCCCCGTGAACATTTACGCTGAGTCTAGAGAAGTGCTGAATAGTTACAAGTTGTTTTACATTCACATCGCAGTAATAAAGACAGAAGCCCGCAACCACGGGGCTGCGGGCTCTGCAAGGACTGTCCCGGAAAGACGGAACTGGAGGCTTCTCCGGTTTAGAACAAGCCGGTGACCTTGCCCGTGTCCGTCTCCACGTCCACCTTGGTGTAGGCTGGATTGGAGCTGGTTCCGGGCATGAAGGGAATGGTCCCTGCCACTGGAACCAGGAACTTGGCTCCGGAGTAGATGTAGATGTCACTGACCGGCAAACGCCAGCCCTTGGGCACGCCCTTCCAGGTCGGCTCGTGGGACAGGGAGAGATGGGTCTTGGCCATCATAGTTGCATAGTCCTTGAACTGCGGATCGTCCTCAAGCATCTTGGCCTTACGCTCCGCCTCGGGGGACCAGTCCGCGCCTTCGCCGCCGTAGACCTCGCGGGCAATGATGTCCACGCGCTCACGCAGCGGCTTGTCCAGGGAATATAGGAAGTCGAACTTGGAGTCCTCCTCGCAGGCGTCGATCACCGCGTCCGCGAGCTCGAGGGCCCCGTCGCCGCCGTCCATGAAATGAGTGGAGGCGGCGCACCTTGCCCCGGCCTCCTGGGCCCGCTTCTTGACCAGGTCGATCTCCGCCTTGGTGTCCGTGGGGAAGCAGTTGACGCAGACCACCGGATTCATACCTGACTTGCGGATGACGCCGATCATGTGGATCAGGTTGTCCATGCCCTTGTCCAAGAGGTCCAGATTTTCCTTGGTGTACTCCTCCGGCAGGGGCCGGCCGGGGGTCACCTTGGGGCCGCCGCCGTGCATCTTCAGGGCCCGGATAGTGGCGGTCAATACGGAGACATGGGGCTTGAGGCCGCTGTTGCGGCATTTGACGTTCCAGAACTTCTCGAAGCCTATGTCCGCGGCGAAGCCGCTCTCGGTGACATGGTAGTCGAACATCTTTAGCCCCATCCGGTCCGAGATGATGGAGGACTGCCCCACTGCGATGTTGGCGAAGGGTCCGGCGTGGACCATGCAGGGCTGATACTCCGCGGTGCACATCAGGGTGGGATTGATGGTGTTTCGCATCCAGGCGGTCATGGCCCCGCCCACCTGGAGATCGCCTGTGGTGACGCGTTGTCCGTTAAGGTCGAAGCCCACGGTCATGTTGTTCAGGCGGTTACGCAGGTCGGCCAGATCGGTGGCAATGGACAGGATGGCCATGCACTCGGAGCTGACCGCGATGTTGAACCCGGACTCCATGGTGTAACCGTTCGCCCTGCCTCCCAGGCCGATTACCGTCTTGCGCAGGGCCTGGGCGCAGTAGTCGATGATCCAGTTCATCTCCACGCGATTGGGATCGATGTTCAAAGCGGGAATGCCGGAAAGCTGCTCGATTTTCTCCGGGCCGTAATTGCGCTCGTGCTGCATGCGCGAGGTCAGGGCCACCATGGCCAGGTTGTGGGCGTTCATGATGTCGTTGATGTCTCCGGTAAGGCCCAGGGAGAACTCGGTCATGGGGATCAGAATGGCATTGCCGCCGCCGGCTGCGGACCCCTTGATGTTCATGGTCGGTCCGCCGGAGGGCTGACGCAGGGCTCCGCCCACGTTCTTGCCCCGCTTGCCCAGTCCCTCCATGAGACCAACGGAGGTAGTGCTTTTGCCCTCTCCGAGCGGTGTGGGCGTGATGGCGGTGACCTCGATGTACTTCCCATCGGGCTTGTCCTGCATACGGTTCATGATCTTGAGGAAGTCGAGCTTGGACAGCCGACCCATAGGGATCATCTCTTCCTTGGAAAGTCCGAGCTTGTCCCGCCATTCGTCGGGCATGGGCATGTTCTGCTCCGCTGCCTCGGAAATCTGCCAGTCCTTCATTTGTGACACATCGTACGCCATCTCGTCCTCTCCTTTTTTAAGGGTTCAATGGGATCCCCAGCAAACGGGTATGTAGCGCAGACAACCCCTTAGTGTTACAGCTTTACCAGTATGGTTTGCACGGTCTCTATAATTGAAAATCTTGTTTCCTGTCAAAGCCCTCCGGTTTCAAGACGCCTTTCTACCCTACCCTGATTTCTTGCCTCTATCCCCGGCGCGGCGAACTTTTCTCCTTCCACTCTGCTTGAGTCCAGACGGATTGTCCTAAAGCCTCTCTTTTTTTGTATCTAAAGCATTTTTGAAAAAGATGAAAATTAACTTGTGGAAAATGGAATAAACATTTGTGGAATTTGATGTAGAAAACTGAAGTATCCCTTGTTCTATCTTGATTTAGCCAAGCCGAGAAAAGGCCCGGATTAATCCGATTTGAAGAGAATATTTTTTAAAATCAAATAGTTATATGACAGGCTCTTAGTTCTCTTTCTTTCGCTCTCATTCCTTCACAATGAGTTTGAAAATGTATATCTCATAAGTAGTATCGGCAACATATGGCGAAGCAGTGGGAGCAAATAAAAATAATTCTCAATGAGCGAATGAGACCGGGAATATTCCGGGTCTGGATCAAGCCCCTCCAAGGTAGGATCCAGGACGGAAGGCTTGCACTCAAAGCGCCCAACGAATTCGTCGCCTCCTGGGTCCGTGAGCGTCTGGCAGATCAGATCCGTGCTGCAGCAAGCTCCTACCTCAGCTTTGAGCCCGAGGTGGTCGTGGAGGCAGGGAAAAAGTCCCCGGAAAGCAGGAATAACGGACCACTTATCCAGTCCGGTTCCCGTTCCGAGATGGATCTTCCGCTCCAGCCCGCCGGTCCGAGGACCAAGAGGATCAGCTGGCGGCATACCTTCAACGACTTCGTGGTCGGTTCCTGCAATCAATTGGCCTATGCGGCCTGTACCAGTCTTTGTCGTACTGACTTCCAGCAGGAAAATCTCTTCCTTTGCTCCGGTCCGGGGCTGGGCAAGACCCACTTGGTCCAGGCCATGGGAAACGAGCTATGCGAGCAAAAGCAGCAGTCCTCAATCAACGTGCTCTACGCCTCTTCGGAGCAGTTCGCCAACCAAATGGTCCGGGCCTTGAAATCCAAGGACCTGGACTCCTTTAAGAAGCGCTATCGAGAGAATGTGGATTTGCTCCTGTTGGAGGATATTCACTTCTTCCAGGGCAAGGAGAAGATGCAGGAGGAGTTGCTATCTCTGATCAAGGCCCTGGAGGAAAACGGAAGCAAGGTGGTATTTACCAGCTCCTTCTCTCCCAAGGAACTAAAGAATGTGGACAGCCAGCTCACCTCCTACTTCTGTTCCGGTCTTCTAGCCCCTATCGAAAAACCGGAATACGACCTCCGGCTGCGGGTGCTAAAGACCAAGGCAGAGAACTTCCAGATCGACATCCCCGACGACATCTCCCATCTGGTTGCCTCGAACATAACCCAGGACATTCGGCAACTGGAGAGCTGCGTGCGCAATATGGCCATGAAGGCCAAGCTCCTGAACAAAAAGATCTCCATGGACCTGGTTCAGGACATCCTGCAAAACTACACCCAGGAATGCACTTCCCTGAATATAGAAAAGATTACAGACTACATCTGCAGGACCTTCGAATTGACCAGGCAGAATCTTTGTTCCCGCAGCCGGAAGAAACAGAACGTGCTGGCCCGGAACGCGGCCTTCTATCTGGCCCGCCAGTTCACTGAGCTATCCCTGAAGGATATCGGCAAGCAGTTCAATCGCAAGCACTCCACTGTATTGAAGGGAATCAGCAACATGGAGAGGGAAATTTCTCTGGATACACCCACTGGACGCCAGATTTCACAGATCGCGGACAAGGCCAAGCAGATCTAAGCCTTGAGCCGGCCCGGAAAGATCTGTCAGGAGACAGAGAAGAAAAGATAAGTCCGCTTACAGACGCAACTCGAAGGCGCTATGTTTCTTGTCGTAATCGATCCACTCGCACTGAACATCTTCCACCCGGCTCATGGTGGGACCCTGGAAGAGCCTTTTTTTAAACTCTTCCAGTGCCTCCTCCTCCCCTTGAGCAAGCACTTCCACGCGTCCGTCGCTCAAGTTGCGCACCCAACCCTTGATATCAAGATTGTCCGCCTGGGATTTGGTCCAGGCCCGGAAATTCACTCCCTGGACGACCCCAGAAACCGTGCATTGCAGCGATTGCATATCCACTCTCCTTAACAGATCGAGGTTCGAGATGGCTTAAAGTCCTATATGGTCAACCAAACTACCGGATAAAAAGTGGTTGTAGTATTCGAACACCCCCCCTTTGTCTGTCTCCACCGCTAAGCCTCTTCACTTGGGGCCCTGTTTTCCGTTCCCTCACCTTTATAATCTTTGCCCAGTATGGCCTTGGCCGGAATAAGACCGGTAGCGCTCGCAGACACGATATTGCCTGCCACACCCGCCCCATCACCGGCCACGTAAAGACCGTTTATCTTGGTCTCCAGACGGCGGTCCGTCTCGATCTGTGTAGCGAAGAACTTTATTTCCGGAGCATAAAGCAGAGTTTCCTTATTAGCAACTCCGGGAACCACTTTATTCAACTTTTCCAACCCTTCAGCAAGATTGGTCAGAAGCCGCTCTGGAAGGGCCATAGCGATGTCCCCGCAGACCACATTCTTCAGGGTTGGCTCGATGTAGCCCTTACCGATCCTTTGCCAGGTGCTTCGTCTGCCCCGCTTCAGGTCCCCCAAGCGCTGTAGAATGGGGCGCCCTCCGCCGATCAGAGTGGCCAGACGGCCAATGGACTCGCCGTAGGAGCGATTGTCCGTCACCGGCTCCGTCAGGACCACCTTGGAGAGAAAGGCGAAGTTCGCGTTGTCCGATTTTCGATTCAAATAGGCGTGACCGTTGACGCAAACAAAGTCCTGATAGTTCTCCTGGGAGACGAAACCGCCGAAATTGGTGCAGAAAGTGCGGGTCTGATCGTCGTATTTCCCAGTCTGGACAAAAAACACCGGATCGTAAATAATATCGGTGATATCCTGCAGGATGTCGTTGGGTACCTCCACACGCGCCCCGATCTCGATACCTCTCTGGGTGACACCTATCCCGAGGTTCTGCGCCATGGAAGCCATCCATTCGGCACCCACTCGACCGGGAGCCAGGATGACCCGCGGGGCGTGGATTTCGCCCTGAGAAGTGGCGACTCCTCTAACAGCGCCGTTGTTCAGGAGAATGTCCCGGACTTGGGTATTGGGCCTTATGTCCACTCCCCGATCCTCTATTCCCTTGAGCATGCCCGCGATATACTCGGGTAGCTTGTCGCTGCCCAAGTGCTTCTGTTTGATCAGGAGCAGCTCGATCCCCTCTCTGCGGGCATCCTTTCGGATATTTCGGGCTTTCTCCGCATGGGTGGGATAGACAGGGCCATCCATGCCGTGGGCGCTGAAAATGGCTTCTGTTTCCTCGATCAGGGCAGAGGCCTCCTCCAGATCCATGAACTGGGTGAGGTCGGTTTGACCCATCCTGGGGGCGAAGTTCAGCTTACCGTCGGAGAAAAGGCCCGCCCCGCCGAATCCGCAAAGGATATGGCACGGATCGCAACCCAGACACTGCTCACTCTGGTTTACCGGACAACTGCGCTCGCGGGGTAAGGGGCCCTGATCGATCAGGGCAATGCGCAACCCGGAATGCCGGGCGATATAGTGGGCGGCAAATAGCCCGGCAGGCCCCGCCCCCACAATAATCACGTCGTATTGCTTTGCCATATGCCTTCCGCCGCCTTAATCAGACGGATTCCTCTTCCTGGTCCAGGACTTTTCTGGCCAGGCTCATCCGCTGCCAGACTGTGGCGAATACCAGGACCAGATAGGGAACAAGCCCGATCCAGAGAATCGCCAACCTGGCCGGGGGAATCAGAGCAAGCAGTAGAGCCCAGGCCAAGAGATAAACCGTGCGCGCTGTGCGATCCATCATGCCTATATCGCAGCGGCAGCCAAGGGCCTCCAGACGGGCTTTGCTATAGCTGACCAGGAAGGAGCCCAGAAGGGCAAGCAAAAGGAGCAAGGTAAACCAGAATATCTCCAAGGCAAGGCCCTGGGCGAGCACCCAGAACCCTGTTAGGTAGAAAAAGTCCGCGCAACGGTCCAAAGTAGAGTCCAGAAAAGCCCCGAAGCGGCTTTGTTCACCCTTCTGGCGGGCCAGATAGCCGTCCAATCCGTCCGCGGCAGCGGACAAGGCCATGAACAGAACTCCCAGCAGGGCCGCCAGTGAGAATCCCAAGGGTACCAGGACAGCAAAGCCCAAACCGATCAGACTGGCAGAGTTTGGCCCCATATTAGAGGCGCGGCTAGCCATGAATCGATCCAGAGCCTGATAGTAGAGCCTTGCACCCTGGGTTTGTCTCCAGTCCATATTTTCTCCGCTTTTGATTTCGGCATCCGCGGGTTAGTCCGCGCGCGACCCTATGCTGGCGCAATAGACAGCGCTTTCCTCTTCTCCGTCCAGGTTGAACAACGCGTTGACTTCATCGTCAAAGAAGGCCCCTACAGGGCAGGCGGCCAGACGGAGGGCCTCCGCCGCCAGAAGGAGATTCTGGCAAGCGTGTCCCGCATCCATCAAAATGTAGCGCATTCCGCGGTGGCCGTACTTGCTCATGGATCGACGGAATACCGCGCTCCAACAGACATCGATCCCTGCCTGGCCCAAGAATTGTTGATTGATGCAGGCCCCGGCCATATCTTTGCCGAAGTCCCCTTCTTGGAGCAACTCTAGGCTGAACTCCTCGCAATTGAAGTGATATGCCCCCTTGGGGAGACCTTCCGCTTCCAGAACGAGGAGGTAAGTCTCCAGTGGATAGAGGGCTCCCGCCGAAGGTGCGGTCCTGAGCCCCAGTTTTCCTACCCTGGCGGTTATTCCCTGACAAGCCCAGAGTAGATCCGCCAGCTCCTGGATGGCGATCCTTCCGGTGTAGTCGCGCCTGGAGCGCCTGGAGGCCAGGGCCTTGAACAGGGGGGCCTGTAGATTACGCGGCCGGGGGAGCTCGTACCGGGATGTCCCGCTGTAAGTTTTGTACAGCGGGGCGGGAGAAATTTTTGGTCGGGAACGAAAAATCGACCCCCGGTCCAGCTTCGACTGCTGCAGATAGCTCCAGCCCTGCGACGAAGTGAGCTCAGGCATGGCATAAACCTCGCTTGACCAGGAAAATTATCCCATTGCGTAAAACGCCCCAAGCTGGAACAGTCCTATGATCAGCCCCAGCAGTCCGCCCAGGACCTCGATGAACCGGAACTCACGCTTCATAATGGAGAAAAGGACCTCCTCCAGCTTGTCGATAGAGAAGCTCCTCACCTTGTCCTGGACGATGTGGCTGAAGCGCACCCTGTATTCCAGCTCCTGTCCCGCTCTTTCCACCATCTCCGGAATGAACTGTTCCACTTCCCGGACTAGCAACGTCTTGAAACGCTCCAGCACCGACCCGCGAAGGGTGGAAGCCAGTATGGTGGGAAGTCTCCGAGTGACCTTGCGGTCCACGAATTCATCCACCTGGCTCCGTACTGTGTCCCTGAGCCTGGCCTGGAACTCGGGGTCTCCCAGAACCCTTTGGATATCGCTGTGGTTGACCAGCTCGTTTTCTACGATCTCTCCCAGCTTGGCTGCCAGTTCCTCCTGCCGTTTTGGGAACAGCCCCTGCCAGGTCCAGAACCCGATCCGGACGGGTTGACGGGGATGGAAGAGCATCCGGATAGCCAGGTAGTTGGTCATCCAGCCGATGAAGGCACCGAGAAGAGGCGAAAGAAAGAGGACAATGTGCATGTCGTGCCTGTGGCGATTTAGTTGGCGATCCGCAGCGGCCTATCCGGGACAAAATGGGTTACTTCGAGGAACACCCTCTTGTTGCGGGAAAATGATTTCCGACAATTCCAGGGCACGTTCTGCTGGATTGTCGAGGCCGGTCTCCTGGAACCCCCCGGCATCCAAGAATTTCAATATAGCTCAATTTGGGGAGGACTTCAAACCAAGGGAAAGCGCGGAATAGAGGGGTAAACCCCGCTATGCTAGCCCTCTGGGAGGCGGGACAAGGAGAGAGGCGGGCAAGCTTCGCCCTAGCTTGCCCGCCAAAGGACGGGATTAGATCGTGATGCGGTCCTTGATCTCTTGATAGGTTTTATCTCCAATGCCTTCGACCTGCTTGATCTCCTTCTTCTTGTCAAAGGAGTCCTCCTGGCGATACTCCACGATCCGCTCCGCTTTGGTCTCTCCGACATTGTATAGGGTGGTGAGCTTCTCTTTAGGGGCCTCGTTGATGTTGACCGTGTCCGAAGCGGAAAGGGCCGGAGCGGCCAGGAAAAACGCGAATGCACAGAGAATGGCCATCAGGTAATAGCGCATGTGTTTCGTCTTCCTCATAGTTTTCCTCCTTTGTTTTTCCGGGATAATGTCTGGGGCCCTCGGACATTTGCGAGGGACCCGCCTTCCAGAGGGATACGTATCCTTCCGAAAAAAACAAGTCAAATATAGAACAAATCGAGGTGTCCATCAACCCCTTTTTTTCCGTGTAGGAAAAAAGCTCCTCCTTGGGCCAACTGTTCCTCACAAATCTTCTGCTTTTGGAAAAAGAAGAAGCAAAAAAATTAAAAAATTATATCACCATTTTTTGTTTCTTTTTGTCAAAAAGAAACCCTAATTAGTTTCCGGACGGGTAACTATTCACCACTTCTCTGCCCTCAGCGTAATCTTCAAGGGGGCCTTTTTGAATCAATTCTCCGGAGACTTTGTTCGATTTTCTAACGCTCGCCACGCGGGGGAAACCCGACCGTGAACAGGCTTCATATGGCCAAAAACTCATTGCTGAAGATACCCTCCCGAGCTTTGGAACAACAGCAACAACCGAGAGTCGGGTGGGGGCAGGGATGCCCCCGCGTGGCGAGCGTTAGAAAAT
>JAIPEP010000087.1 GCA_021737085.1 Desulfohalobiaceae bacterium
ATTGGCTCCCGCCGTCGTTGAGACAACTACGTTTCAATTCACGCCCCCGTGCAGGGGGCGACGAGATTCGAGGACGTGTGACTTTACTTCCATCTTGTTTCAATTCACGCCCCCGTGCAGGGGGCGACAAGGCTTCGATCTCTTGAATCACAGCGGTTATCACTGTTTCAATTCACGCCCCCGTGCAGGGGGCGACTCCCTCCTGATCGTTGTTTTGGCTTTGCTGTTGCTGTTTCAATTCACGCCCCCGTGCAGGGGGCGACCTGACTGGCCGCGCTAGTGATCCCTTTCAATTCCTCGTTTCAATTCACGCCCCCGTGCAGGGGGCGACAGCTGGCTTATCATTTCCCGAATGTCACGGCCCCAAAAAGCTGTGCCCGCGAAACAGTGACACACCGTTTCTTGCAAAAGGTTGCCATGCCGCCTCCACTATTAACTCCCTTAAACCATTCATCTTTTCAGTCCGCGAAAGTTCCCGGCAACGCCTGTACACTTCCGGTTCGCACTCAAAATTCATACCACCAACGGCCCTTCCGGATCATAACCTGTCTCGAGCCCAATGTGCTCCACACGCCGCTTCCAGTTGGATCCGAGAAAATAGAACCTTATACTGTCCCTGTCTTCAGCAATCTCCTGCACCAGCTTGTGCCGGAGAGCGGTCCATTCCGCGGGGTCCACAAGGCACTCGAAGACGCTGTACTGGACCCTCTGGCCGTAATTCTGACAAATTTTGGCCACCCGTCTCAGACGTTTCTGTCCTTTCGGGTCCTCCGTGTTCACATCGTAACTCACGAGAACAAGCATCATGTCCTCCAGAGATAAGGGGGATATTCCTCCAGATCTCTCCGGATATAACGCGCCAACAGGAGGGCCTGCATGAAGGGAAACAACCCTAGAGGCATCTTTTCCCTAAGGAACGGATGCTCTACCTCCTGCTGTTTCCGCTTCTGATAGGCCACCAGGACCTCCTTGCGCGTATCCTCGTCCATGGTAACCGCACCCGAGCCCGACGTCTCGAACCCCCGGGGCTTTACCTGCCCTCGATTGATGAGGGTGAGGACGAGCCTGTCCGCAACCGCAGGACGGAATTCCTCCAGCAGATCGAGAGCCAGTCCGGGGCGTCCCGGACGATCCCGATGCAGGTATCCCACTTCCGGATCGAGGCCCACGCTCTCCAATGCCGAACGGATATCGTGCAAGAGAAGAGTGTAGACAAAGGACAGGAGGCAGTTCACCGGATCGAGCGGCGGCCGTCTGTTTCTTCCGGTAAAGGTGAAGGCGTCCTCGTCGGATGCAAGGAGTTGGTCGAACACGCCGAAGTAAGTTCGAGCCGCCTCGCCCTCAATGCCCCGAATATCCTCCAGACCGCCGGACGCTGCCAGACGCCTGATAGCCGAAGTGAGAGAGTCCGCAGCCCGATCCAGCTTATCCGTGTCGTTCTGCTGCCTGTCCCGCGCTACCCGCCGCAACAACGTACGTGAGTTGACCAGCTTCCCGCTCAGGACGGAACGACTGATGGACAGACTCTTTTCCCTGTCATCCGCCATCCGATACTGATTCCTGCGCAGGATCACATTGCCGGAGACAGGTCCGGTTGCCTTGGCCAGAAAACGGCCATTCTCCGTGAGAAAGCTCACGCTGACATTGTTTTCCGCGCACATGCCCAGCAAAAAGGGGCTTGCCGAGACCTGGCCGAAACAGACCACCCCATCCAGATTGCGCACAGGGATCTGGAATTTCTTTTCCTTTTCCGCGCGCACCACGAGGCTTTCGCCCTCCTTGGCCAGATAGGCGCCCTGAGTGGTCACAAAAAGCGTATTCTGCAGCTGTTTCACTATTCTCGCCCTATATCCGACATATAGCTTTGTACGGATCTCTTCCGCGTGCCCGGTAGACAGATTTCCGCCAGGGAGCACCTGCGACACCTGGACCCTTGTTCCGCGACAGGGAGGATTCCGGAATCGAGGATTTCCCTGGCCCTGGACACAGCCTCTTCCACTCTGGAGCGCAACTCGTTATCGAATTCCACGGGTTCCCTTCTTCGTGGCTGATCGTAGTAGATGGCGCCCCGCGGAACCTCCAGCTCAAGCATCTCCTCCAAACATACCGCCTGGGCGCACAGCTGCACGCGATCCCAGTCCTCGGGTTTGGCCCGACCCCGCTTGTATTCCACGGGATAGGGGCGCCATATTCCCCCTTGTTCACGATGGAACTCCACCACATCGGCCTGGCCCACCAACCCCAACCGAGAGGAACGTACATACACGCCCGTCTCCGTACGAACCTCGCCTCGGGACTGCCCGCCTGACTGATGGGCCCTTTCGTGCACGATCCTGCCCTCGGCGGTGTAACGGTTCTCCGTCCAGACCCCGTCCACATGGATCAGGGCGCACTGGCGCTTGCAATAGAGCAGGTGCTGCAGGGCGGAAAGGGGGACAAGCTCCTCTTCCATATCAGATAAGTTCCTGCATGGTGACGCCCTGGGGCACACCCTCCCTGTTCAGGGTGATCCTGTAGTCCTCAATGGAGCGAGGCGGAGAATTCGGATCCGTGGCCCGCTCCACGTTCACCAGATCGAATAGCTGATGGGAGGGAGCGTTGCCCAGCTTGGAATCGTGCTTGAAGGCAACAAGCTTCCTCGTGGCCATTTCTCCACGGGATGAAGAATGGTCGTGATCGAACATCTGGGAAAGGGCCTGCCACAAGAGATCCAGATCCTGTTCGCCGAAGCCTGTTTGTTTCGCAAGGGGCGCGGAAATGAAGCCATGGCATCGATAAAGACCGTAAGGGACGATGGACTTGCGCCCCATGGTGCGATTGTCCCCTTCCTGGGCCTGGGATTCCCTTTCCGTGGCCACCGCCATGCGGGTAATGGAGAGATCCAGGGGCACGATGGGATCGATGCTTCGGGCGAAGGAGAGCTGCGCCGGGCCGCGCACCTGGCCGCAGTTGTATCCGCCCTCCTCCAGGGACATGACAGCCCCGAAGGTGCGAACATCGAAGAAGTTTTGACACATCCAGGCCCGGGCCTGGGCGATCCGGTCCTCCTTCTTCTCCACATTGCCGAGGGATTCGTGGGCCCTTTGATGCTGCCTGATAAGCACTCCTTTCTCCCTGACATAGAGCTCATAGGGGGCCTGATTCTCCTTGGCCAGCTCCACGAAATTACGCACCTTCCGCTTGAGGCAGACATCGGTAACCAGGCCCTGGCTCGTCTCCGGATCCAGGCGGGGCAGGTTCCCGGCATCGGGATCCCCGTTCGGGTTGCCGTTGGTTACATCGAAAAACAGAACAAAATCGTAGCGATTCTCCACGGGCTGCATATCGATTCTCCTTTAGGCTTGTTCCTGCGGTTCCGGCTGCCTGTCCTCTTTCTTCCTGTACAGCGCATTGCGCTGATGGTAGTACCCTAGGGCAAAACGCGCCTGTTCCTGCATATTTAGATGAGCCGGGATATCCTCGATCCCGTCCAGCACTTCCTGGAATCTCTTGTCCGCGGCGACGGCATAGCCCTCGTTATCCTTGCGCAGCTTGGCAAGATGATGCTGCGACAGGGAAAGGAGCCTTGGAAAAATGCTTCGCGGCGTCGCGGAAGCGGCGCCGTAAAAACGATCCCTGATCGTGGTGTTGAGAGTGTTTCCGTGGGCGTCCTGCTGGACTTTTTCCAGCACGGCGAAAAGCCGTCCCAGCCGATACCCTTTGTCTGTTGCCTGCGTGTCGAGGCTCATGCTCACCTCCCTCGAAATGTTGTGATTGCGGGCCTGGCGGAGCAGTATGGCCTTGAGCAGCGCCGCCTTGAATGTGGACACGTCGTTCTCCGCCCTTATCCTGGTCAGTAGCTGGGCCATGAGGCTCCTGGGATATTCCCCGCCGGTGATGATTGCGCGCATCAGCTCTCCGGCGAGAATAGGAGAAATATTGTCCGCTCTGCGCAGGGCGGCGGTTTCCAGAAGAAGCCGGCGAACGCTCGGATATTCGGGATCGCCGGGGTAACGCCGCTCTATCTGCAAATCGCTGAAGTGCCGGGCGAGATTGCGCGCCATACGCCCTACGCTGGAAACGTGCCAGAACCGCACAGCCAGACGGGAGGCGTTTCCCGAAAGCCCCAGGATGTAGAACGGGGTGTCCGGATCGTCCTCCCATCGAGGAGGTTCCTGCTTTTTTTTCACGGCATTCAAAAGGTCCCTCAGATCCTTGATCACCCCCGTATCGTGAGGTTCCTTCGACGCCTGCTCGACCTGACCTCCCATAACCGCGGCGAAGAACTCCTCCATTTTCGTGGGCCGTTCCGACCAGAACACGGTGGTCGCATCTCCCACTTGCACCTTCTGTTGGCTGTCCTGCCGCAGCAAGTGATTGAGAGTCGTTGCATAGGCAAAGGCTGCTTTCTGTGACACCGGAGCATTATATCCCTGATCTTTTCCGTAGGAGGAAAAGGCGTCCATGTTGAAGGAAACCAAATACGCCCCCGATGGCTGAGCGCCTCGAACACCCTTGATTGCGGGATGCAGCTTGGCGATCGGCGCGCGTTCGCCCGTTGCCAGACACACGCCGTTCTCTTCCGTCCCGGAATGGAAGTAGTCCAGCCAGGCCTGGCGCGCCTCGGGCCGCTCGTGGACGTACCCGAGCTCGCCGTCCAGACGAAAAACCACGTTCAGTCCGGCCATTTCCTGCCAGAGCGAGAACTCGCAAGCCTGTTCGGGATTCCATTGGTCCAGAAAAGCCAGAACGGCCAGAATCCCCTCGTCCCGTGTGTCACCGACCACCTCCCGCTGACGCGCCCGGAAGGCCTCGAAGTGCTTTTTGTGTATTTGGGGTTCCGAGGCCCCATCGGCTCCAAGCACGTATTTGGTTTTGTCCCACAGGAAATAGGGATGGATGGCCGATGTCCTTCCCTTGTCCTTGGGGACGGACATTTTTCTGGCCACGAGATTGCGGCCTTTTTGCGGCGGAAGCTGGATATTGTTCACCTGCAGGAGCTCGCCCGAAGCCGAAATCACGAGCTCGAAGTGGATGTTCTCCTTGCTGAAACCGGGCTCGGGCACATCGATCTCCGGATCCTCCAGCAGCCTCTGATAATAGGATGTCAGCGCTTGCAGCATCATGCTCGCGTCTCCTCGAAAGCGGGAACCTCGATTACCCCGTCCTTCATTGTGGCCCGGAAGAAATGGGGCCGCATGCCTCCCTCGAAATCGATATCATGCAGCATCCAGCCCAGATCCCGCTCTCCGGCCAGATCGGAATGAGGTCGTTCTCCGTCGTCCGGGCCGAATTCAGCGGGAAATTCACGGCAACCGAGATAGGGGTGGTGAAAGCACTGCCCCTTGGCCACACGCCTATTGAAGATGTCCAGGTGCTTTCCCTCGTTCTTGTCCTCATCACCGGCGAACTCAAAGTGCGCCTCGATGAGATAAGCCGTGTCGCGCAGCACCAATCCGGCCCGCTGCTGTCTCCTGTCCTCGATAAACGTTTCCACGGGGCTTTCCCCGTCCCGCATGGCCCGCCTGACATTGGTAAGAGGAATCTTCACTCCGGAGCTCCCCTGCGCCGCCAATTCATTCCTGCGCAGATTTTCGAACCGAATCGGCCGCAGGACGGTGATGCGGTCGATGACCCAGCGTATGGCAGGCTTCCAGTAGATGGCGGTGAGAATACCTCTTGCCGCGGAAGGGGTCATAACGTCATAGGAAACTCTTTCCGCTTTCATCTCGGGCCTGGTAAAACAGGCATAATCGCCCCATACCTTGCACACGACACCATAGGCCATAATACCTCCTACGCGATGAGGCTTTCCGCTTTCCGAAATCCCGGTTCCTCGGGGCACAGCCCCAATTCGGGGTGGTATATATCCATATTGCGCAAAACCGGGATGCGATCATGCACACGCTCGACCGCCCCTCCGGCGACCAGATGATGGAGCCATCTTCCGTGAACCTGCACGATATAGGGTTGCAGCTTGCGCAACAGGCTTCCGGGATGACTCACATATGGTAGGGAGTTAACCATTTCTTCCGCATCACTGTCCAGGGGAATTACAATCGACTCCTTCTCCTCCTCAATCATCCGGAACAAAGCATCTATCTCGCGAAACGGGATGTTGCCTCTTTCCACATCCTCTTCCAGCTTGTAGCGGATATTGTTCTTGTCCAGCTCCTGTCCTGCGCGCCAGTAGAGGTGACGGAAGTACATTTCCACTGCCTCCGGATCCAGAACATCCTCGTACTGTCTCAAAACTTCCTGTGCGATATCCGCCGTGATCCGCAAATGACCCGGGGGTAGCCCCCTTTCCGGATAAAAAACATAAACCCGTCCCGCAGCAGTGCCGTAAAATTCGGTAAGCCGGCCCTCCCTGTCACAACGACCCGCGGCCTGGGCCACAGAATCGATTCCTGTCGCGGCCCGAAAAACCACGGGAAAATCCACATCCACGCCCGCCTCGACAAGCTGTGTGGAGATCACTCTACAGGGAGTTCCCTGCTGGAGACACTCGCGAATTCGGCTAAGCTTTTCGCGCCTGTGCATCGGGCACATACTGGCGCTCAAGTGGTAAACCGCGTCCACCTCGCGTGCGAGGATCTCGTATATCTCCCGCGCATGCCCCCGCGTATTGTTCACGCACAGGCCCTGTTCCCGCTCCGCAAGCTGGCTTGCAAGCTCCTCGTCGGACACCTCGCCCAAGTTTTCCACTTGAACCCTCTTCAGCTCGGAATGCAATGCTTGCGGATCGGCGACGATCTCCCGCACGCCCTCCAGCCCGTGCACAAAATCGTCCCCTTTGGACAGGGCGGGCTGCGTGGCCGTGCACAGCACCACACTCGCTCCGTAGCTCCCGGTCAGCTCCCGAAGGGCTTCCAGACAGGGGAGCAACAGGTGCCTGGGAAGCATTTGGGCCTCGTCCAGAACGATCACGCTGCCGGCGATATTGTGCAGCTTGCGGCACCTACCCGGCTTTGACGAATACAGCGACTCGAAGAACTGCACCGCGGTAGTGGCGATAAGCGGCGCATCCCAGTTCTCCGCCGCCAGCTTGGCCCATCGCGCTGCGGAATCCTCCTGTCCCTCCGGGGTGTCGAAGTCAAAGGAGCTGTGATGCTCGACCACGGCATCGTCGCCCAGAAAGGAGCGAAAGACGGCGGCGTTCTGCTCGATGATGCTCATGTAGGGCATGACATAGATGATGCGCCTGTGGCCGAAATTCTGCGCGTGATTCAGGGCGAATGCCAGAGAGGAGATCGTTTTCCCGCCGCCGGTGGGAACTGTCAGGGAAAACAGACCGGGTTCCAGTGTTGCCGCATCCAGACACTGTTGCAGGATTGTTTGGCGCAACCGGTTCACACGGGTTGCATCGGCCCTGGAGACCAAATCGTCCAGCTTTGGAAAAAACCGCGAAGCGAGATGGGAAATGTCCACGCTCCGTTCGCGCAAGGCAAAGCGCTCGGAATCCATGAATGCCTCGGTATCCAGGCGATCCGCATCCACGAGGCACGAAAAGAGCATGCGAATGAAAAAAGAGAGACGAGAGCCAACACGCTTGCCATTTTCCGGATCATCTGGATCATTCCGCAACGGGGGGGAAACTGGCATCTGCATTCCCCTTGCCAGATCAAATGCGCAGTCGGGAACTTCTTTGTTGAGTCGATTTTGTAAGGTCGGACCGGCGCCGCTGCCATCAGGCAGGCCCGCATGATGACCGGCTATGGCGTAGGCGAGTATTTTCCCGAAATGGGGTGCATTTTCCACTGCTACTCGCGCCCCCGCAGTGGAATGATCGACCCCGCTCGATCCTTGCTGCGCATCCCTGGATACACGCTCAATGTACTCCTGAAATTCACGCCTGCATTTGCCCAGATCGTGCAGCAGGCCCGCGGCTACACCCCAATCCCGCGCCCCGAAACAGGAGGCGTAATCTGCAGCCACATCGGCTACGGCATGCAAGTGGTCTTCCAGGGAATGCCAACTTTCCGGGGAAAGCTCAGGATGACTGTGGGCGTAGGGCATAAAGCTTCTTCGTCCTATTGCTCTTCATACACTATCGGAAAGGGGAAGCCCCTCGGGTTAAACTCCAGAAGCAAGAGTACAGACAGGTAATCTCTTCAAGTTTCAAGTTGTTATTATCCATGACTATCCCTGTTGCAATGTGAAAGCAAGCGCCTGAAGAGCTTTATCGTGTTCTTCGTCCCGTCCTTACCAGACGGCCCCCGCAAACACAGCAACCTCCCCGGCCCGGATCGTGGCAATGCCCCGGATAAAGGATTGAAACTTTGACCTCCCCTTGAGTTTCCCACATGAACATCATAGGCGATATTTCCGACGAGCCCCTAATTTTGGGCAAAGAAATACGCCGCTGAGAATCGCTGCACGCTCAAGCAGGTTATTGAACAGGGTCTGCGACGGGAGCTCCAACAGGAGACGCATCATTCCTCAGAGGACAAAGGAGCTGTTCGGTGGGTTACTGTGCCGGGAAAGCCGGCGCCCGATCTGGATCCCGCGGACAGGGAAGCAGTGCACGGCTGGCTGGTGGACGATCATCATCGCGGTTGAAATGAACGGTTTTTCCTGGCTTTCCCGGCGTTTGGAGCGGAGCGAACGGTATGGAAAAACGGAAAACGTTTTCACCGAATGTTCTGCAATTCTCCCGCGGCACTACAGAGACGCGGTGAAGCCCGCGGAGGCTCGACGCATAAAAGAACAAAGCTTGATTCCTCCCGGAAGGGATTATAGACTCCAGCCTCAGTATAAGGCCGCGGCATTCAATCCGAACATGCCCTCAGCCATAAAGAAGCACGATTCCGGTTACAGGAGAGACGAATGGGGCTCTTGCACCGCATTAAGGGGCTTTTCCGCCGCGGGGACACATCGGCCGAGGAAGGGAAAACGCAGGACCTGCCCCGCCGCCTGGAGAGCATGGAGGAAACGCTGCGGCGCATCCGGAAC
>JAIPEP010000088.1 GCA_021737085.1 Desulfohalobiaceae bacterium
CCCCGCCGGAGGTAATCACCAGATCCCGCTCCCCTCCGGTGAGGTCGACGACGGCGTGTTCTTCCACGAAACGGCATCCGCTCAGATGGGCCTGCCTGGGATCTCCTGCGAAAACGCCGCTGACGGCATTGTCCCGATTGATGACCACGTTGAGCAGGAAGTCGGCCCCTGCCAGATCCATCACCTGCAGGCCGTACTCATGAAAGATGTTTCCTTCCAGGATGCAGTTGGCCACGCGCGGATGATCGATGAGCTGATAGGAGTGCATGAACTTCATGGTCTCGTAGCTGGCGATGCCGGGCAGGATCGCCTTTCGCCCGCCGGAGTATCCGGCGTAGAAATGGGGCTCGATGAGGCCGGTCAGGATCTTGAGATCAGCGTCCAGGTAGTGGCGGTTGATCTCGATGGGCGCGCCTTCGATGGTGGTGATGCGGCGCAGGTCCTCGTCCTTTTCGCACTCGTGATTGACGATGTGATAATTGGTCGCGATCTCCTCGCCCACCATGGAGATCAGCTCCCGGCCCAGGTTGGGCCGGTGCATCCCCGTGGCCACCAGGATGGTGATCCTCTCCCTGGGGATCCCCGCGCGCTCCAGGGATGCCAAAAGCGGCGACAGAATGGCCTTGTTGGGCACCGGGCGGGTAATGTCCGAAATGACCACGCATGCGTCCCCGCGGCCTTGGGCCATCTCCTGCAGGGAAGGCGCGCCCACGGGCTCCTCCAGTGATCGGCGCACACCTTCCACTTGGTCCGACAGGGCGGGGACCGGTGCGGCATCCAGAACCGCCGTCCGATCCGGAACTTCTATCTCCAGCTCCTTTTCACCGTATAACAGACTCGTGCGCATCTCCTCCTCCTTTATGCGAGCGGTATTTATCTTATCCCTGTATCAGATCCGGGACATGCCCTGGACTTGATTATTCGAGCCGGGTGAATCAGGCAAACCTAAATGGATATCCGGAACCGAAACGATGTTCCGCAAAGAAATGGGTATAGTGGATCTCATAACCCGCGACTGTGACAGAAGTCCTGGACAAAATGGATATGCCGGAGCATGGCCTCTTCAGCTCCATCCGGATCGTGGGCGCGGATGCGCTCCAGGATCGCTGCGTGCTGATCTCCCATGCGTTGCAGATTCCCGCTTTCGTAGAGGTGGAATCTGCTTTCCCTGATCCCGTAAAAGAGCAGGTCGTAAAAGTGCTTCATGAGAAAGATCTGGGCCGGATTCTTGGTGGCATAGGCGATGGCCATATGAAAGGCCACATCCTCGTCCGCGCCGACCAGTCCCTGGTCCACCTTGGAGAGCATATCCTGCACACAGGAGTCCAGTATCCTTATGTCCTGGGGCGTGGCCCGCTCCGCCGCGAGCCGCACCGCATTGACCTCCATGCCGCTTCGCACCTCCAGGAGATCGTCCAGATCCACTTCCTCGGAGTCCATCACCTCCCGGAGGGGGTTGTCCATATACTGGGATTGCTGGGAACGGACAAAAGAGCCCTGACCCTGCCGCTGCTCCACCAATCCCTTGTTCACCAGCTTAGTGATCGCCGTTTTGATGGTGGGACGGCTCACACTCAGGGAAGCGGCAAGCTCGCGTTCCGGAGGGAGCTTTTCCCCGGGTTTGAAATAGCCGCGGAAGATCAGATCCCGCAGCTGTTCAAAGACCTGCTCGGCAATGCTCTTGGGCTGGATGGGATGCAGTGACACAGACATGGCATTTGTCTTTGGTTAAATGGTTAATTTGGACTTACCAGATATTACCTTTGTCACCTGTGTGTGGAATAATCATTTTATTACGCATCAACTAGCACTTTGCGCAGGAAAATTCAACTCCTTTGTTAATTTGCCCGAACCTATTGACAAGATCGAACCTCCTTTGTAAAAAGGTTTTACCATTAGGCTATGCAATGCGTGCATCCCGAGCGATTTCCCGCATCCATCAATCGATTCATCAATCCGGTCTTTTGTCTGACGCTCAGGGACATTCGCGAGGCGAGCCAATTTTTTTGCCAGACCTGTTTCAAACAGCGTTAACAAAGGATATCCTTGACCAGAATAGCTCCGTGCTGAGCGGTTTCCGGTCAAGAAAAAGAGGCACCGGGATAAAGCCTCTCGGGTAAGGGCTCGCTTTCAGGGGCCGCCTCGACGCAGAACGAATCCGCGGGTAAGGGGGCATCCCCCTTTGGGGTAATAGCTATCCTTTAATCGGTAAGGAGGTGCGTATGCGACGGTATTTCACCCTAATTCTGGCCCTGCTTTTCGGGCTCTGCGTCTTTGCCGGGAGCGCCTCGGCGATGAAGCGGTCCAAGTTCGGCCAGGACGACCGCCACGAGATGGCCGAGGACATCGAGTTTGAAGCATCCGACAAAACCTTTGACTGGAAGATGGTCATGCCCTGGTCCAAGGGCCTGCTCTTCTACGACGTGGCCCAGCACTTCTGCGACTCCGTGCGCCTGGCCACGGCAGGCAAGCTGAACATCAAGCCCTTCTCCGCCGGCGAGATCGTTCCCGCCATGCAGTCCTTTGAGGCGGTGCAGAAGGGAACCGCGGAAGTGGGCCACGACTGGCCCGGATACTGGAAGGGCAAGAACGAGGCCTTTGTGGCCTTCGCCTCCGTCCCCTTCGGACTGGACAAGGAAGGCTACAACATCTGGCTCTACGAGCGCGGCGGCGCGGAAATGATGGACAATCTCTACGGCGAGTACAACATGAAGGCCTTCCCCGGCGGAAACGTGGGCCAGGAGCTGGGCCTTTTCTCCAACAAGCGGGCCACCTCCCCCAAGGACTTCCAGGGCCTTCGGGTCAGGACCCCGGGTTGGTGGATGGACATTCTGACCGAGTTCGGCGCCTCGGTGAGCCCCTTGCCCGGCGGCGAGGTCTACCTGGCCCTGGAGCGCGGCGTGGTTGACGCGGCGGAGTTCTCCTCCCCGGCGATCACCTATCCCATGGGCTTCGACCAGGTCACGGAATACGTGATCGAGCCCGGCGTGCACCAGCCCTCCTGCCAGAACGCCATCTTCATCAACAAGGACGCCTGGAACAGCCTGCCCGAGCACTATCAGGAAATCGTCAAGCTCTGCGCCAAGGAGACCCAGCTCTGGTCCCAGGCCTGGCAGGAGAACCTGAACGCCAAGGCCATCAAGGCCCTCCAGGACAAGGTTGAGTTCGTGAAGATGGACAAGGAAACCCTCATTGAAATGCGGGAGACCACCCACAACTATCTGGAAAAGGTCAAGGAGCGAAGCGAAACGGCCAAGAAGGTCCTCAACTCCCAGGAGGAGTTTGTCCAGGACTTCGACATGTGGCGCAAGATGAGAAGCGGCGTGAACGAGCCCATCCCCTACGAGGAGTACATGCAGGGCAAGTTCTGGTACTATGAATAAGCCGGAAACGTCACCGCTCTAGGTGCGCAAGCCCCCGGGGGAGCCGCACTCCCCCGGGCCATTCTTCCGCACTGCCAAGGAGACCCTATGCTGGACAGGATTATACGCCCCATCGACTCAGTACAGGATTGGTTCGGATTCATTGTGGCCTTCCTCATCTGGCCCATGCTTTTCATCACCGTCTTTGAAGTCTTCATGCGCTACGCCTTCAACTCCCCCACAACCTGGGGCTTCGAGGCGACCACCTTTTGCTACGGGCTGCACTTTATCCTCGGGCTCGGATACACCTATCTCTATGACGGCCATGTCCGGGTCAGCGTCTTCGTCAACCTAATCAGGCCAAGCAAACGAGCCATAATCAGCCTGCTCTGCCATTTGATCATCTTTATTCCGGTCTACATCGGGCTCACCTTCGGAGCCACAGAATACGCCATCTCCTCCATCCAGGATCTGGAGCACAGCTGGACCGCCTGGTCACCGCCAATCTATCCCTTCAAAACCCTTATGGCCCTTGGCTTTTTCATGCTCCTGCTCCAGGGAGTATCCGCAACCTGCAAGGACATCCGGACCCTGGCGAGAGGCGAGGAATAACCGCTGCAGGCACCCGGCGGATCCGTGCGCGATAATCAAACCATCTCATTCAACCAGCAAGGTGATTGACTATGAGTCCTGAACTGATGACCGCCGCCATGTTCATCACCCTCATCCTGCTCCTCTGTCTGGGCCACCCCCTGGCCTTCACCCTGGCGGGAGTGGCCACCCTGTACGGGCTGATCGACAACGGCTTCAACATCCCCGGCCTGATGGGCATGTTCTCCAACAACATCTGGGGGCTGATGGAGAACTACGTCCTGGTGGCCATACCGCTCTTCATCCTGATGGCCCAGCTTCTGGATCGATCACAGGTGGCGGAAAAGCTCTTTGACGTGCTCTATCTGGTCCTGGGTCAGCTCAAGGGGGGCCTGGGCCTGGCCGTGGTGGTGGTGAGCACTGTCTTCGCCGCCACAACCGGGATCATCGGCGCCTCGGTTGTGACCATGGGCCTGCTGGCCGGACCGCCCCTTCTGAACAAGGGCTACCAGAAGGAGATGGCCAGCGGTATTATCTGCGC
The DNA here is from genome assembly GCA_021737085.1 of Desulfohalobiaceae bacterium. GTDB lineage: Bacteria > Desulfobacterota > Desulfovibrionia > Desulfovibrionales > Desulfothermaceae > JAIPDU01. Next base: position 4,495 of record JAIPEP010000088.1, read on the forward strand.
CTCCGGCACCCTGGGGATCCTCATTCCGCCCAGCATCATGCTCGTGGTCTACGGCGGGCTGACCGGGTCCCAGGCCACTTCCGTGGGCAAGCTCTTCGCCGGGGCGATCCTTCCCGGAATCGTCCTCGCCGGGCTCTACTTCATCTATATTTTCACCCGCTGCACCATCAATCCCTCCCTGGGCCCCTCCATTTCCAAGGAGGAGGCGGCCAAGTGGAGCTTCTCCCGCAAGCTCGGGCTGACCATGCTCTATATGCTGCCACCGCTGGGGCTCATCTTCATGGTCATCGGCACCATCCTCATCGGCGTGGCCACACCCACGGAGGCAGCGGGGATGGGCGCCCTGGGCGCCCTGATCCTGGCCCTGGCCAACCGGGCCGTGACCTGGGACGTGATCAAGCAGTCCAGCGTCAAGACCATCCGCATCACCTGCATGGTCATGCTCCTCTTCGTGGGCGGGAAGATGTTCAGCACCGTGTTCATGAGCATGGGCGGCGGCGAGGTGATCAACGACATGCTCGTGGGCAGCGGGATCAACCGCTGGATGGCCCTGGCCTTCATGATGCTCATCATGTTCATCATGGGCATGTTCATCGACTGGACCGCCATTCTTTTGGTTACCGTGCCCATCTTCATGCCCGTGGCCATGGAGCTCGGCTTCAACCAGCTCTGGTTCGCCATGCTCATGTGCGTCATGCTCCAGACTTCCTTTCTCACCCCGCCCTTCGGATACGCCCTGTTCTACTTCTTCGGTGTGGCGCCCAAGGACTTCACCATGCTCCACATCTACAAGGGCGTGGTCCCCTTTCTGGGGCTGCAGCTACTGGGGATCCTCATCCTCATTCTCTTCCCCTCCCTGGTTACCTGGCTCCCCTCGCTCGCCTTCGGCTAGCCAGAGGGTCGGGAATATGAGAAAATGAATCCTCAAAGGCACGATCCAAACAAAGCACACAAAGGACGCGAGCTATGCGACCGGAAATGCAGAAAATCGTCTTCGCCACGGACCTGAGCCAGGACGCGACTTCCGTGTTCCGCTACGCGGTCAGCCTGGCGGAGAAATATCAGGGCCGGATCTACGGGATACACGTGGTCGAGCCCTTGAACGGCTTCGCCCAGAGCCTGGTCGATTCCAGTCTGGGGGAGGAAAAGTCCAAACAAATCAGGGAACAGAAAAAGAAGGAAATCTTTGAGGACATCCAGCAACGGATGCAGAATTTTTGCCACGAGGAAGTCTGCCGCCTCGTCGATCCCAATGATACCCCAGTGGCGGAGATCGCCGTCCGGGAGGGACACCCCACGGACCAGATCCTCAAATACTGCGAATCGGTTGAGGCGGACATCATTGTGATCGGCGCGCACCGCAGGGTGGGAGTGACCCATCTCTTCGGCTCCACAGCCCGCAGTGTGGTTCACGACTCCAGTATCCCGGTGCTTGTCGTGCACCCCCGCGAAGAGGACTGAGCTTTCGCCTTGCCAGGCGCCTTAAGACCTTGTTCTGCCTGGAGAGCGCGCGGGCCTGATCCAAGCCGTCCCGCGACACCCTGGGCAGAGGCATCAGAGGAAACCATGCGGGCTGAAGGAGGGGTAGCCCGCTTTTTTTTGGCCCATCATTTTCCAGGGCAATAACGGGCCTCCATCCCCAGCGGAGCAGACCATGGCAAGCAAGAACGTTATTCGCGCCTTCCAGGATCTTCTGGGCCGGGAGAACGTGTACACCGAGGCAGCGGATCGCCACGCCTACTCCTTTGACTCGGCGGTCCTGGACCCCGTGGTCCCGGAGCTGGTCCTGCAGCCCACTGACACGGAATCCCTGGCCGGCGCCGTTCGTCTCTGCAACGAGAACGAGCTCCCCCTCACCGTCCGCGGGGCTGGCACCAATCTCAGCGGGGGCACCCTTCCCGCCAGAGAGAAGGGAGTGGTCCTGCTCACCAATTCCCTGAACCGGGTCCTGGAGATCAATACCGAGGACCTCTACGCCCGGGGGGAACCCGGGGTCATCACCGCCCAGTTCGCCCGGGCCGTTGCGGAAAAAGGGCTTTTCTATCCCCCGGATCCGGGCAGCCAGACCGTGTCCACCCTGGGCGGCAACGTGGCGGAGAACGCCGGGGGACTGCGCGGCCTGAAGTACGGAGTGACCAAGGATTACGTCCTGGGCCTGGACTTCTTTGACGTGGACGGCGAGCTGATCAAAACCGGGGCCAGGACGGTCAAGTGCGCCACCGGGCTCAACCTGGCCCAGCTCATGGTGGGCTCCGAGGGTACTTTGGGCGTATTCAAGGAGATCGTTCTCAAACTCGTCCCGCCGCCAGCCGCCCAGCAGGCCATGCTCGCGGTCTTCGATTCCGTGGACCGGGCCTCGGAGACAGTCTCCGCGATCATCGCGAACAAGATCCTGCCCTGCACCCTGGAATTTCTGGACAACTTCACCATCCGCGCGGTGGAGTCCTTCCGGGGGGCGGGCCTGCCCACGGAAGCGGGAGCGCTCCTGCTCATCGAGGTGGATGGCCATCCGGCCCAGGTGGAGGAGGACGCCCGCAAGGTACGGGAGATCTGCCAGGAAATGGGGGTCACCGAGCTCAAGGTCTCCCAGTCCGCGCAGGAGAAGGAATCCGTGTGGCAGGCCCGCAGGGACGCTCTCCCGGCCCTGGCCCGCCTCAAGCCGACCACCGTATTGGAGGACGCCACCGTGCCCCGCAGCAAGCTTCCGGCCATGGTCCGGGCCATCAACGACATCGCGAACCGGCACAACCTGACCATCGGGACCTTCGGCCACGCAGGGGACGGCAACCTGCACCCCACGATACTCACGGACAAGCGTGACAGCGAGGAATTCGAGCGAGTGGAGCGGGCCATCGAGGAGATCTTCGATACCGCCCTTGAGCTGGACGGCACCCTGTCCGGGGAGCACGGCATCGGCATGGCCAAGTCCAAGTTCATGGAGAAGGAGGCCACCAGGGGAACCATTCTCTATTCACGGCGTCTGAAACAGGCCCTGGATCCCAAGGGCATCCTCAATCCGGGCAAGATCATGGGAGCCTGACCATGGCCGAGCTGCAGCGGCTGCTCACCCTATTGAAGGAACTGGACGACCAGCTCGCCGGATGCATGAAGTGCGGCATGTGCCAGGCTGTCTGCCCCCTGTACGCCGAGACCGGCCGGGAAATGGACGTGGCCCGGGGCAAGCTCGTCCTTGTGGAGCATCTCTCCAGCCAGCTCCTGAACGATCCCCAGGGGGTCCAGAAACGCCTGGAGCGATGCCTGCTCTGCGGTTCCTGCGCCAAGGCCTGCCCCAGCGGGGTGCCGGTGGTGGACATCTTCATCAAGGCTCGCGCCATTATCGGGGAATACCTGGGGCTGCCCCCGATCAAGAAGCTCATTTTCCGCTCCCTGCTGCCCAGGCCCCGCCTGATGGACGGCCTGCAGCGGCTCGCGGCCGCGGGCCAGGGCCTTTTCAGCAAGAAGGCGGACCCCATCCTGGGCTCCTCCTGCGCCCGCTTCAATGCCCCGGTCATCCGCGACCGCCATTATCTCCCCCTGGCAACAACCCCGTTGCACGGCGAGCTGGGAGAGATCGACGAGCCAGCCGGGCCTGGCGGGACCAAGGTGGGCTTCTATCCGGGCTGTCTTGTGGACAAGATTTTCCTCGACCTGGGCAGGGACGCAATCGACGTGCTGCGGCACCGCGGCCACGGGATCTTTGTTCCCGGGGAACAGGTCTGCTGCGGGATCCCGGCGCTGTCCTCCGGGGACCGGCAGGGATTCGAGCGCCTTGTGGGCCGTATCCTGAATCAATTCGAGGATGCGGACATCGACTACCTGATTACCCCCTGCGCCACCTGCACCGCCACCATCCGCACCATCTGGCCCCTGATGGCGGAATATCTCCCCCAGCGCGAGCAGCAGCGCGTGCGGCGCCTGGCGGAGAAGACCCGGGACATCACCGAATTTCTGGCCGAGGGTCTGGACGAGACACCAGGGGAGACGCAACACGGCAGCGGAGAAAAAACCGGCATCACTTACCACGATCCCTGTCACCTGCAGAAGACCCTCTCCATCAGCCAGGCCCCGAGACGGCTTATTGGGGCCAATTCCAACTACGATTTCCGGGAGATGGGCGCACCGGACCGCTGCTGCGGCATGGGCGGCAGCTTCAATCTGCTGCACTACGACCTGTCCCGCCAGGTTGGGCAAAAGAAGGCCGAGGACATACTGGCCACAGGCGCGGACACCGTGGCCACGGCCTGCCCCGCCTGCATGATCCAGCTCGTGGATCAGCTCTCCAGAACCGGAAAGAGCATCCGCGTGGCCCACGCTGTGCAGATCTACGCCGAGACGTTGCCCCAACGGGCCCAAAAGGAGCAGTCATGACGGATCAGGAGCTTGTGGCCCGCTTTCGGGAGCGGGCCGAGGCAGTATCCACCACCGTGGTCGA
>JAIPEP010000089.1 GCA_021737085.1 Desulfohalobiaceae bacterium
AATCGGTTCCGGGTCGAAGCGCGACACCTCAGGATTCTCCTTTGTCCTCGGACTCGAACCAGTGGGGGATTCCATTTTCTTGCCAGGCTGTTTGCAGTTCTGCAGCTGTCTGGCGGAACTTCTTTTTGAGGTGGTCCGGTATATAAGAGGACATTTCTCCGCTGATCCGGACCATATAGGGCGCCATCCTGGAGGAGCGAAGCATTCCTGCGTCCTGGCTGAAGACGGTCATGAGGAGCAAAGTAATCACCCCGCAGAGCAGGACCCCCTTGATCATCCCCAACAATGCACCGCCCAGGCGATCAACCCCACCCAGCCACAAGCTGTGCAGCATATGTCGACAGGCGATACCCAGGAAGAGAACCAGGAGAAAGACAGCGATAAAGACGATCACGTAGGAAAGGGTCGCTGCGAGCTGCGGATTATCGGGGATAATCTGATTCATCCAGAGACGCAGAGGCGCAGATCCGCTCCAGGCGACCAAAAAGGCCAGGACAAGAGCGACGATGAAGGTGAGCTCCTTGACGAGGCCTCTCACTAGGCCCCGCATTAAAGTCAACAAAATGATTATGACAAAGATGCCGTCCAGGATGGTCATGATGGCAATTTCCGCCTTGTCCTCGCTGTGTCGCTTCCCCCTGATACTTGCCTTTAATAGAGCAGATTAACACAACACTACGGGAAAATAAATCACCTACATACCCTTGACACCCGCGGTTACAATACCTAAATTCATCTTTTCAAATCTAGCGCCCAAAGGAGTAGTTATATGGCTCAAGAGGTAAAGCTCGCAAAACTCGTCAGTGGCGATATGGTCTTGGGTAAATGGAATGAGCAGGAGGGCAAGATCAAGGATCCCGCCACCCTGCAGACCGTGCCCACCCAGCAGGGAGGTGTCCAGATGGCCCTACTCCCCTTCGGCTATCCCTTCGACTCCGAGCTGCACGGGGAGATATCCGCTGAACACGTCCTGTACTGGTATAAAAATGTCCCGGAGGATCTCACCAACAAGTACTGGGAAGCCAGCAGCAACATCTCCATCTCCTCCTCCAGCGACCTGGAGAACCTGCAGAACATGGCCGGTGGCAGGGGTGGACAGGGCAACATAACGGACATCGGCGATCTGCTCAAATAGCCCCCACGCTTCAAGCTCCCTGCGCGGCGGCCCCCCCGGGCCGCCGCAACCCTGACCTGCCCCACCGGAATCTATGCGGGAGCTATTGCCCTACTTCAAAAACCCCAGCCACTATCTGGGCACGGAAATCAATTCCGTTCACAAAGAGCCAGAGACGCTCTCCCTACGCTGGGGACTCGCCTTTCCGGACCTCTACCAAGTGGGCATGTCCTACACCGGACAGAGGATCCTCTATCACCAGCTCAACAAACGGCCTGAGATCTGGGCAGAGCGCGTCTTTGTTCCCGATCTTGAGGTTGCCCGAGTGCTGGATAACCACAAGGCCCCCCTCTGCACCCTGGAATCGGACACCCCGCTGCACCGCCTGGATGTGCTGGGATTCAGCCTGACCCACGAACTAAGCTACACAAGCCTGCTTTACATCCTGGACCTTGCGGGTATCCCCTTCCGGGCCCGGGACAGGGGGGAGGAGCATCCGCTGATCCTGGCCGGAGGGGATGCCATGTACAATCCCGAGCCCATGGCTCCCTTCCTGGATGCCGCTCTGATCGGTGACGGCGAGGAGGCGGTCCTGGAGATCTCCGACCTGATGATCCGGGCCAAACAGGGGCGATGGAGCAGACAAGGGCTTGTCCGCGCCCTTAGCCGCATCTGCGGGGTGTACATCCCCTCCCTGTTTCAGGCTACAGACGAGGGGCCGCCGCGACCTCTTGACCCGGAATACCGGCAGGTGGAAAAGCGCCTTCAGACCACTCTATATCAGGAGCAGTTCCCTGCGGGTCAGATGGTTCCCCTGGGCAAGGCAGTGCACGACAGGCTCAATGTGGAGATCGCCAGGGGGTGCACCCGAGGCTGCCGCTTCTGCATGGCGGGAATGACCGGACGGCCTGTTCGGGAGCGCCCTGTGGAACAGATACGCTCCCTTCTCTGCAGCGGGCTGGAGTCCACCGGATACGAGGACGTTTCCTTTCTTTCCCTGTCCAGCGGGGACTTTTCGCAGCTGGAGCGGCTTTTCCTGGAGTGCTTTCCCTTGTGCCGGGAAAGGAAAGTGAGCATCTCCCTGCCCTCGCTTCGGGCCGGGTCTGTCAGTCCCGCCCTGATGCGACTTTTGGCTTCACTGCGGCGGACAGGGATCACACTGGCCCCGGAAGCGGGCAGTCAAAGGCTCCGCAACGTGATCAACAAGGGTATATCAGAGGAGGCCATCCTGGAGCACACTGCCCAGCACTTTGAACACGGCTGGCGCAACGTGAAGCTCTATTTCATGATCGGCCTGCCCGGAGAAACGGAGCAGGATCTGGAGGCCATCCTGCACCTGTGTCGAAGCATCGAGCGCACCGCCTCCGGAAAGATCAAGCCGAACATCACCGCCTCCGTGGCCCCCTTCGTCCCCAAGCCCCACACCTCTTTCCAATGGCAACGACAGGACACCGTGCAGGAGTCGCGGGACAAAATCGACTACCTCGCGAGTTTGTTCAGGCCATACAAACGCATCCACTTGCGCTGGGCCGATCCGGAGATGAGCTGGCTGGAGGGGGTTTTCTCCCGCGGAGACCGCTCTCTTGCCCCGGCGGTGGAGCGGGCTTATAATCGGGGCGATGTGCTAACCAGCTGGTCCGACCATTTTTCTGCCCCAACCTGGAGGGAAGCCTTCGTAAGCACTGGCCTGGATCCGGAAAGCTATCTCGAGGCCAGGAACCGGAGCGCCCCACTTCCCTGGGATCATATCCAGAGCGGTCCCAGCAAAAAATTCCTGAGCCGGGAACTGGACAAGGCCATGCAGGAAAGGACCACCCAGGACTGCCGCGGGGGCCAGTGCCACAACTGCGGGGTGTGCAGTCATATTCCGGAAGGGAGCGGATTGCCTAACCAGGCGGGGAACAAAGACATCCAGCCAGTGCTGAACCCAGCGGTCGGGCAAGAGGAGTATCCGGAGACACCGGAGCTGGGATTCGAGGAAAAAAGCTCCCGCAAAGCCGTGCAGCTTCGCCTTTGGTATGAGAAGACAGGGCCGGCCAAGTACTTGAGCCAGCTCGAGCTCCAGGCAGTCCTGGAGCGGGCCATGCGCAAGGCAGATATGCCTCTGAGCTTCACCCAGGGATACCATCAGAGCCCAAGACTGTCCTTCGCGCGGGCCCTGCCGGTAGGTGTGGAAAGCCTCTGCGAGTGGTGCCAGGTTACTCTGCGCCGGGAATGGAGACAGTGGCAACCGGAAAAGAGCATTACAAAATACCTGCCGCAAGGGCTTGTCATATACCGCGTGGAGGAAATCCCCGTGGGGGAAAAGCCGAGGCCTTCCTCTGCCGAGAGTTTCGAGGTCATTTATCACACGGAGGAAGAAGAGGCGCAAAGTTATGTTCAAGCCTGGCGAAAGGCTAAGCAGGCATCTTCCCTGCCTTTGCGCAAACGGAGCAAAAAGGGCAAAGAGAAAACCGTCGATGTTCGGGAGGCCCTGGCGGAGGTGCAGGAACTCGGGCCGGGCAGAATTCGGGTGGAGTGTGACTGGTCCAGTGTCTACATCAACCCCCTAGAGATAGTCAGATTGATAACCCCCCAGGTCGGGGCCCCCTTCTTCAGTATGCGCAAGGTGGATACTGCCCCTTAGGGGATCAAAAACAACCGTGCCTTGCCCTGAACCCGCCCACGTGATATTATCCGCTCAGATTTCATCCCCCACTCCCCTGTATTGCAGATCGCGAGCACAGCCGCGTTCTTGGAAAATAGCATTTGTCCTTTCTGACAAAAGCTTAATCCGGACTTTCCTAACTTTGGATCCTCGGTAATAGCGGAAAAGGTTAAAGCGTTCCATAAAAGCTACCTTTGATCCAAGTTAAGGCCAGGCAATGGAGAGGCGTAATGCAGGACGATAAACAGACGAGCCTCTTACATAGGGCTGTAGAGTTCTGGAAGCAGAGCCGATTCCCTATCGCTTTCACAGGGGCCGGCATATCTGTTGCCAGTGGCATTCCCGATTTCAGGAGCCCCGGAGGACTCTGGAGCAAATACGATCCCATGAAGGTCGCCACAGGGGAAGCCCTGCGAACCAATCCCCAGGCGGTTTGGGAGTTTCTTATGGAGACCGCCGACCTCCTGCAAAGCAGCGAGCCCAATTCCGGACATTTTGCCCTGGCCAAGCTGGAAGAGGAACACGGTCTTCAGGGGGTGATCACCCAGAATGTAGACAATCTTCACCAGAGGGCAGGATCGAAAGAAGTGGTGGAATATCACGGCAATTTTGAACGATTCTATTGTCAGAAATGCGGAGAAAAAGAGGAATCTGAGAGGGTGCAGGAAAAGGTAAAAGAAACGATACCCCCTTACTGCGATAAGTGCTATTCTTTTATACGCCCCGATGTTGTCTTCTTCGGAGAGGCCATACCAGCCTATGCCATGCAAAAAAGTCGGGAACTTACTAGGAAAGCTGACCTAATTCTCATTATGGGAACCTCTGGAGAAGTATCTCCTGCTAATACTATCCCTAGAGAAGTAAAGATGAATGGTGGAAAAATCATCGAAATAAACAAGGGAATGACTTATTATCATGATATATCAGATATTCGTTTCGACAATCCAGCGGAAGATATTCTGCCACAATTAGTTCATTTTCTCAGCCAATAAATATCCCTCCTGTGCTCATGGACTATCTGGTTAATCAGCTAAATAATTTTCTTCATGAAACTAATGAAGTGGGCTCTGATAATTGGATAGAGTGTATTCAATTTGAACCATCTAATAATAATCATCTTACAATATATTTTCCGCATAAATTTTTATACGAATGGTTTATTAATTACAAAAAATTATATTTTGAACAATATTTATTTTCAAAGTATCCAACTATATTAAATATCGAATATAAATTTCTAAATCCTAAAAAAAAGTCTAACTCACTTCTAGAACCATACGAATATGATTCACGATACTTATTTGATAATTTTTTATATAATCAAAAAAACGAAGTAGCAATAATTACAATCCAAGAAATATTTAAAGATGAAATGGATAAAAGTAACTCTTTTCTTATATTGGGCAATCCCGGAACAGGAAAAACCCATTTATTAAAAGCTATCTCCAATGATTTTTTTTTAAAAAATAAAAAAATTTTATACACAAATCCGCAAAAAATAAATAATTATTTAGAAAGTTTAAAAAGTGTAATTCAATATCATAATATATTCCATGGGTTCGATATCGTATGTATAGATGATTTTCATTATATAAATAAATATAAAAATATTCAATCCGATATATTTTATTTACTAAAAAACCGCTCTATCAATAGGCAAAAAGTTATTATTGCCTCCAACAATAACGAATACGCTTACCAAAATATTGAAAGTAGACTGTTCTCCCGTCTGCAGGAAGGTATCCATATTCGCCTAATAAATCCGGATATGGATGTAAAGATGCATTATATTGCCAATTTCTGCAGGCAAAATCATCTTTCTCTCACCGACGAGCAGATAATATATCTGGCTCGCCAGTTCGATAATTTTAGGGATATCCAGACAGTCCTTTTCCGGATAAAGACTTCACAGGCGCTGCAGACCGGACAAGCTAAGGACACGGATTCACTGCTACAGCAAGAAGTCAGCTCGGTGACCAGCTTAAAATTAACTCCCCAAGCCATAATCTCCCAGCTGAGCAAATTTTTTAATATTCCCTCGCAACAGATCCTCTCCGCCACAAAGCGCAGGGACATCGTCCGGACCAGACAGATGGGCATGACTATCTGCCGTCAATCTCTGGGAATGTCCTACCCCCGCATTGGTGAGGCCTTCGGGGGCAAGGATCACAGCACGGTTATACATTCTATAAATAACCTTCTGAAATTAATAAAAAAAGACAAAGAACTACAGGCTTTGTTCCAATCCGTTAAACAACGATGTGAACAACTGCTTCGCTAAGCGAAAAAGGCGCGTATTATGTGATTTCTGTCCAAAGGATGTCTACAATTCGTTTCATTGTTTTTTTAACGATTTCAAAACATTACTTACTTATGAACAAAATAACCTCTCCTATAAGGAGCTATAAATGAATATTAAAATCCTTAAAGAAAATATCCTGCCCGGAGTACAGAAAGCGGCAAGTATCATCCCCAGCCGGACTGGGGCCGCCTTTTTGCGGACCATCTGGCTAGAAGCAGGACAGAACCATCTCACAATCATGTCCACGGATTCCAAGCTTGAATTTTCGGGAACTTACCAGGCAGAGTGCCTTTCCGAGGGCTTGGTGGGCATACATGGCCGCAATGTACACGATCTCCTGCGCAAACTCCCTCCAGGAGAAATGCAGCTCCGTCTTGATACGGAGAACAACACTCTGCTTCTCGAGCAGGGAAAACGCAAATACAAGCTGCCCACCTATGACGCCTCCTGGTTCCAGCATTTCCACGAGTTCCCTCAGGATAACGCCGTCCTGTGGACCGGGGCGGAGCTTAAGAGCCTTATCGAGCGGATCGTGTTTTGTATTGCAGACGATAACACGGAGAACATGCACTATCTCAAGCTGGCACCTGTAAGCGATCAACCGGGGCAGATCGAGGCCTGCGGCCTGAACGGGCATCAGTTCGCCCTTGTCCGGTTCGAGCACCAGGATCTCTTCGAGCGGATGAGCCAGGAAGGAATCCTCATCGCCAAGCCCTATCTCCTCGAGCTCCGTAGGTGGCTGGAAAATGATCAGCTCTATTTCAACATGGACGATAAGCGGCTTTTTTTCACCAATAAGGACCGCAGCGAGCATTTCAGCCTGCCTCTCAACATGGATGTCTTCCCCGACTACAGCAACTTCCTCTCCTATTTCGAGCAGGAGAACAGCTACATGACAGTGGCCAAGGAGGAGCTGACCGAGGCACTGGATCGCTTGCGCGTCTTCAACACTGAGACGCAGCAGTGCTCCTATTTCATTTTTGACAACTCCGAGCTTGTGATCTACAGCGAGGGCCAGGAAACAGGAGAAGCGACGGAAAGCCTCCAGATCGACTACCACGGCGATGTGGAAAAGATAGCCTTTCCCACCAAGGATCTTATCGAAGTCCTTTCCCACTTCGACTCAGAATCTGTGCGCTTTGAATTCACTAATGCTCTGGGCCCCTGCAAGATTTCCGGAATCAGGGACGAGGAATACTTCGTGATCACCATGCCTGTGGATATCACTGAAGAAGTTTATTATGAGGAGGAAAGTTTTAAATAAACCGGGTAAACCAATCCACCGAGGTTAAGGACCACTATGTCCACCAGAGATTACAATGCGGATAGCATAACCATCCTAGAAGGGTTGAGCGCGGTCAGGAAGCGTCCTGCCATGTATATTGGCAGCAAGGATGTCCAGGGTGCGCACCATCTCGTGTACGAGATCCTGGACAACAGCATCGATGAGGCCATGGGCGGCTTTTGCGATCGTATCCGGGTGACCATACATCTGGACAACAGCGTTACCATCTCGGACAACGGGCGGGGAATTCCGGTGGATACCCATCCCAAGGAGAATCGTCCTGCTGTGGAAGTGGTCATGACTGTTCTCCACGCCGGGGGCAAGTTCGACAAGAACAGCTACAAGGTCTCCGGCGGCCTGCACGGCGTGGGTATCTCAGTGGTCAATGCCCTGGCCGAATACCTGGAAGTAACCATTAGGCGTCAGGGCAAAAAATATTACCAGAAATACGTGCGGGGACATCCGGCAACTTCCCTGATCGAAAAAGGGGATACGGAGAATACCGGTACCACGATTCATTTTCGCCCGGACGAGACCATCTTCGAGGACATCGTGCTCAGCTATCACACCCTGAGCAAGCGCTTCGAAGAGCTGGCCTATCTTAACAGAGGAATCGGGATCGAGGTTTACGACGAGAGGACCCAGGAACAAGACACTTTCCAGTTCGACGGCGGGATCCGTTCCTTTGTGGAGAAGCTCAATAGCTCGGCTCACGTCCTGCATCCACCCATTTACGGGACCGGGGAGATGGAGGATGTGATAATTGAGTTCTGCATGCAGTTTCACTCCGGGTTCAAGGGAGATACCTACACCTTTGCCAACAATATCCGGACCAAAGAGGGGGGAACTCATTTGTCCGGGTTCAAAACCGCAGTCACTCGAACTATAAATTCTTATATCCACAACACGGAACTGCCTCGCAAGCTGCAGCAGAAGATAATGGGTGACGACGTCCTGGAAGGGCTGACCGCGGTAATAAGCGTTAAGATCCCGGATCCTCAGTTCGAGGGACAGACCAAGACCAAGCTGGGCAACAGCGAAGTTGCGGGATATGTGGCCCAGGTGGTTTCCGAGAAATTGAGTGCCTACTTGCAGGAGAATCCCAAAGAGGCCAAAGAAGTCGTAGAGAAAGTGGTCGAGGCAGCCAGGGCCAGGGACGCGGCCAAAAAGGCCAAGGAGCTGGTGCGGCGCAAGAGCGCTTTGAGCGACTCCTCGCTTCCCGGCAAACTTGCCGACTGTCAGAGCAAAGACCCCAAGCATAGCGAATTGTTCATAGTGGAGGGCGACTCCGCCGGGGGATCCGCCAAACAGGGAAGGGACCCCAAGCATCAGGCGATCCTTCCCCTGCGGGGCAAGATCTTGAACGTGGAAAAGACCCGTTTCGACAAGCTCTTGGAGAACAAGGAGATTCAGCATCTTGTCACCGCTCTGGGTGCCGGTATCGGGGACGACGAATTCGATTCCCAGAAGCTGCGCTACAACAAGGTCATCATTATGACGGATGCGGATGTGGACGGCGC
>JAIPEP010000090.1 GCA_021737085.1 Desulfohalobiaceae bacterium
TTGCCCTGCACACACTTTATTGCACCGGCGCAATTTCTGAATAATTTCAATTTATCTAGATAGATAGAGCTAATCATAAATAGTGTTAAAGTGGGTGCATGGGGGCGGTTCAAAACTCTTCACCGCGTGCGGCCGAAGGTCGCCCGCCTGTCCCGTGAAACAGACGTAGTCTCAGCGTAGCTGGTTTCACCGGGAGGTGCGACGAAGTCGCCAGCGCCGAATAACAGGAAACCGCAGGCTTACGCGGATGGTGAATAGTTACCTCAAACCTTCTTTTCGAGATAAATTCAAATTAGCCTTTATATTCGCCCTGAGGCAGGAGTCTATAATCCCTACCGGCAGGAATCAAGCTTTGTTCGTTTTGTGCAGTGCCTTCCTGGTTTACCGCGCCTCTGGGGCGCTGCTGGAGAAGATATTTCTGCCTCGGCTATTCGTGAATGGCCTCTTCCAGTCCAATTGCGGGAGTTTACTCCCTGGCCCAAGACCGGAGTGAAATGGGGCAAAATCCGGTGTTAGAGAGGGAAAAAGACAAGGTTTTCCTCGCGAGCTCGTCACAGGGGGGCGACGACTTGTAACCCGGGGATCTCGCGAAATGAAGCGTCGTGGGTACAGATTTCCACAGCCCCGTTGTCGGTAGCTGTCAGGGCTATCAGGAGGTTAAATCGATTGATAGCCAGGCACTTTGTGCAGTCACTCGGCCATAGTACCTTCTCCGCCTCCAGAAGGAAAGCCGGGCTCGTGTTCCACCCAGACCCCTGTTCCATGATCTGCTTGCGGGCCGGGTCTTCGCTGCGCGTCGCATGTTCGGGAGGAGCGCATCCTTCTGGGTGTGCCGCCCCTCGTGGAGCCAGTGAGAAATTTTGGCTTGAGGCGCGGAATGCTTCTGCTTGATTTTTATTATGGCTGCTTTTATCCTGACAAGCTAACATGCTCAGGAAGCTGTAAAAATTCAAGAGAAGAAACGCTATGCCCTTTTCCCACGGCCGTTCGGACCTGCCACTGCACGAATGGCGTCCTCTCGAGAAGCATCTGCGCGACGCCGCGGAGCTGGCCTCCGGGTTCGCCTCGGTTTTTGGAGCGGGAAATTGGGGGCGAGCGCTGGGAGAGTTGCACGATATCGGGAAGTGCAAGCAGGCCTTCCAGGAGTATCTGCACCGGGTCGTGGGAAACCCGGAGCACGGTCCCAGCGGGATCGATCACTCCACTGCCGGAGCAAGGCTCGCGTGGGAGCGGGATGAAAATTGGGGGAGGATCCTCGCCTACGTCCTGGCGGGTCACCACGCGGGCTTGCCGGACGGCCGGGGATCCGGGCCCACCCTGGAGAGGCGTCTGGAAAGGGAATTGCCCGAGTGCGCCGCCGATATGGCTCAGGCCATGGGCAAGGAACTGCCGGATGAATTCCCCGTTTTGATCAATCAGCAACGGTTCGGATTTCAGCTTGCCTTCTTCATTCGCATGCTCTTCTCCTGCTTGGTGGACGCGGACCGCCTGGATACCGAGGCGTTCATGGATCCCGAGAATGCGCGGCTGAGAGAGCAACCTCCCGGAATGGCGGATCTCGCCTCGCGATTTTTCCCCGAGCTGGACAGGCTGGTCTCCGGGGCGCCGGATTCCCGGGTCAACCGCCTTCGCCGGAAGGTTCTGGAGGAGTGCCAGCGGGCAGCCGATCTGCGAACTGGCCTGTTCTCCCTGACCGTGCCCACGGGCGGAGGGAAGACCCTGTCCTCGCTTGCCTTCGCTCTGCGGCACGCCCGCAGCCACGGCCTCAAGCGCATCATGTACGTCATGCCCTACACGAGCATTATCGAGCAGAACGCCGCTGTCTTCCGCTCCTTTCTCGGGGACGACGCGGTCCTGGAGCACCACAGCTCCTTCGACTTCGACGCGGGAGAGCAGGGTGAAAGCGATAACCGGGAATGGGCCAAGCTGGCAGCGGAGAACTGGGACGCTCCGTTGGTCGCCACAACGGCGGTGCAGTTCTTCGAATCGCTCTTTTCCTCCAGACCGGGCAAGTGCCGCAAGCTGCACAATCTCGCAGGCAGCGTGGTTGTTTTGGATGAGGCCCAGATGCTTCCCAGACACCTTCTTCTAGCCTGTCTGGAGGCGCTGCGCGAGCTGTCCTCAAATTATGGGACGAGCATTGTGCTCTGCACCGCCACTCAGCCGGCCCTCTCCAGGCGGGAGGATTTTCTCCAAGGCCTGAATGGTGTGCGGGAAATTGTTTCCGATCCGCATCAACTGCATGCCGAGCTGAAAAGGACCCAAGTAGTGCACCTTGGCGAGCTGAGCGACGCGGATCTGACGGAGCAGCTCGCGGAAGAGGAACAGGTCCTTTGCATTACCAATACTCGGGGGCATGCCCGGACTCTCTACGAAATCCTCAAGAACGGAACGGAATCCGTATACCACCTGAGTGCCTCCATGTGCCCCGTGCATCGCCGAGAAAAGCTGGAGGAGATTCGCGAGGCCCTGCGCCGGGGAGAGCCGTGCCGGGTGGTTTCCACCCAGTTGGTGGAGGCCGGAGTGGATGTGGATTTTCCGGTGGTGTACCGGGCGGCGACAGGGATCGATTCCGTGGCCCAGGCAGCGGGACGGTGTGATCGCGAGGGTCGTCTGACGGAAGAGCGGGGTGGTGCTGCAGGCCGGGTCTATGTCTTCTATCCGGAGCAGGGGCTGCCCCCGGGGCACTTCCGGTTGACAGCGGATACCTCGGAAGAGGTGCTCAGGCATTACGGCGACCCGCTCGATCCCGAAGCGGTGGAGATGTATTTCCGTCACCTTTTCTGGAGAGCTGGATCGGAGTTGGACAAGAACAATATCTTGTATAAGCTCGGGGAGGATGCCAAAAACGGCAACATCCCGTTTCGCGAGATCGATTCCCTGTTCCGGATGATCGAGGAGGAGAAGGAAGCGATTGTTGTTCCCCTGGACAGTGATGCGGAAAAAATGGTGAACTCCCTACCATATGTGACCCATCCCGGGGCCCTGTTGCGTCGGCTTCAGCCCTACACGGTGCAGGTTCACGCAAGATGGCTCCATCATCTGGCAGCCGGAGGGGCTGTGGAGTACGTGCGCGACCGGATTCCTGTTCTGCGCAACAGGGACATCTATAGCTCGGAGCTGGGGCTGTGTCCTGAGGATCCGGCGTATCGCGATGCCGAGAGTTTGATCGTATAGGAGGGATTATGGCCTATGGGGTCTCGTGCAAGGTGTGGGGCGACTACGCCTGCTTTACCCGACCGGAGATGAAGGCCGAGCGCGTGTCCTACGACGTGATGACGCCTTCGGCGGCCAGGGGGATTCTGACTGCTATCTACTGGAAGCCAGCCATCCGCTGGGTCATTGATAGCATTACCGTTCTGAGGCCCATCCTCTTCGAGAATATCCGCCGCAATGAGCTGGCTGTTCAGGGGAAGTCGGGAGTGAAGGTCTCGATAAGCAACGTCACGAAAGCCATGAAGGACGAGAGCTCTCCGGTGGATGTTTTCATTGAGGACAAGCGGCAACAGCGGGCCGGTCTGGTCCTGCGCGACGTGGCCTACCGCATCGAGGCGCACTTCGAGTTCGCAGGCGGAGAGGACAACAACGAGGGCAAGCACCTGGACATCTTCAATAGGCGCGTGGCCAAGGGGCAGTGCTTTCACCGCCCCTATCTCGGATGCCGCGAGTTTGCCGCAGAATTCGGCCCGGACGACGGAGAGGCGCCCCATTCCGAGCTCTCCGGAGAGCAGGATCTGGGCTGGATGCTGCACGACATCGATTTCGACAACGGGATGCGGCCCCATTTCTTCCGGGCCACGATGCAGGACGGAGTGATTGAGGTCCCCGCCTTCGAGGAGACGCGGGCATGATGCTGCAAGCACTGACATCCTACTACGACAGGCTGGTGGAGGATCCAGGCTCAGACGTGCCCGAGCCAGGGTTCAGCAAGGAGAACATGCACTTCGAGCTCCTGCTCTCGTCCTCGGGCGAGCTCCTGCAGGTGAACGACCTCCGGATGCCGCCGCAAAAGGGCAAGACACCGGTGGCGCGAAAGATTTCGGTGCCCAAGGACAGGGGGAGAACGTCCGCGATCCATCCCTACTTCCTCTGGGACAAGACCAAATACTCCCTGGGAGCCGAGGAGGGGAGGCAGGGAACCCAGATTTGTCAAAAGCACTTCGAGGCCTTTCGGGACCGGCAGCGCGAGGTGGCTGAAGAAGTGGACGACGCTGGGATCCGGGCGGTTCTGGCCTTTCTGGAGCAGTGGGATCCGGAGCGGGCCCCGCAACTTGACCTGTGGCGGGAAATGGCCGGAGCCAATGTGGTCTTCCGCCTGGACGGCGAGCGGCATTACATCCATGAGCGCGCGGCGGCGCGGCGAGCCTGGCTGGATTTCTTCCATTCAGGATCGGAGGAGAAGAAGGGCATCTGCCTGGTCACGGGCGAAAACGCGCCCATCGCCAAGCTGCATCCCTCCATCAAGGGGGTCCGTGGGGCGAAGCCCTCCGGCGCCTACCTCGTCTCCTTCAATATGGACGCCTTCACTTCCTACGGCAAGGAACAGGGATACAACGCCCCGGTGTCCCAGAAGGCGGCCTTCGCCTACGCCACGGCCCTCAATCACCTGCTGCGGCAGGACAGCCCGCAGAAGGTCCAGGTGGGGGACGCGACCACGGTTTTCTGGTCGGAGCGGCCCACAAAGATGGAGGGCTTCTTCGCCGCTGTCATGGGGGGGCAGACCCAGCAGGCGCCGGATCAGCCCCATGACACGGGGGTGAACAAGGACCTGAGAGATCTACTGACCGCCGTGAGCAGAGGGCAGGAGCCGCCGCGATGGGACGACCCTTCCACCCCGTTCTACATTCTGGGGCTCTCCGGGAACTCCTCCCGCCTGGCAGTCCGATTCTGGCATGTCTCCAGCGTGGGACGGATGGCGCGAAATCTTGCCCTCCACTTCAGCGATCTGGCCATGGAACGCCGCTACGAGGGCGATCCGGAATATCCGGGCATCTGGCGTCTCCTGGTGGAGACCGCCGCCCTGCGCAGATCGGACAACATCTCGCCGGTTCTGGCGGGAGAGCTGATGCGCTCCGTGATCACGGGAGGCGAATACCCGGCGAGCCTCATGAGCCAGGTCCTGTCCAGAATCCGGGCCGAGAACGAGGTGACCACCCTCAAGGCGGCGCTGCTCAAGGCCGTGCTGGTGCGGCAGGCCCGCAATCGCAACATAGCAACGGAGGTGAGTATGAGCCTCGACACGCAGGCGACGGACACGGGCTACCGGCTGGGGCGCCTTTTCGCCGTGCTGGAGAAGGCCCAGCAGGACGCCCACGGCGGCAGCCTCAACACCACGATCCGGGACAGGTTTTTTGGGGCCGCTTCGGCGACACCCAGAAGCATATTCCCCAGGCTCCTGTCCCTGTCTCAGCACCATCTGGCCAAGCTGCGGAAGGAGAACGAGGGCTACGCCATCGCCGCGGACAAGAGACTGCAGGAGGTGCTGGACGGGATTGAGGATATCCCGGCCCACTTGAACATGCAGGCACAGGCCCGTTTCGCCCTGGGGTACTACCATCAGCGCAATGCGCTGTACAAGAAAAAAGAAGACAGGCAGCAGGAAGCTCAGGAGCAAGCCTAAAGGAGATCCCCTATGCAGCCCGTGGAGAACCGATACGACTTTGTGCTGTTTTTCGACGTGACCAACGGGAATCCCAACGGTGATCCGGACGCGGGGAACCTTCCCCGCCTGGATCCGGAGACGAGCCAGGGGCTGGTCACGGATGTGTGCCTTAAGCGGAAGGTGCGCAACTACGTGGAGCTGGCCCGGGAGAATCAGGCGCCGTACGAGCTCTATGTCCGGGAGCGGGGCGTGCTGATCAGGCAGCATCAGAGGGCCCACGAATCCCTCGGCGAAGTGGAGAAGAAGGAGGACCGGATCGCCCAGGCCAGGACCTGGATGTGCTGGAACTTCTTCGACGTCCGCACCTTCGGCGCGGTCATGTCCCTGGAGGAGGGCGGATACAACTGCGGCCAGGTGCGCGGCCCGGTGCAGCTCTCCTTCGCCAAAAGCATCGATCCCATCGTGCCCCTGGACCTCTCCATCACCCGCATGGCGGTGGCCACGGAACGGGAGTCCCAGGCCCAGGAAGGGGACAACCGAACCATGGGGCGAAAGTCCATTGTGCCCTATGGCCTGTATCGCTGTCACGGCTTCATCTCCGCCCCTCTCGCGCAGCAGACGGGTTTCGGGGAAGAGGATCTGCAGCTCCTGTGGCAGGCCCTTTCCGGGATGTTCGATCATGACCATTCCGCCTCGCGGGGGGAGATGGCCACACGTAAACTCATTGCCTTCCAACACGACTCCAAGCTGGGCAACGCCCCTTCCCACCAGCTCTTCGATCTGGTGCGCGCGGAACGGGCCACGGACCCGAGCTCACCGCCCCGGTCCATCGAGGACTATCGGATCCACGTGGACAGGGAAAGCGTGCCCCAGGGCGTCACGCTCCAGGAATGGGTTTGATTATGGAGGAGGATCTCATCCCGTTGTCCGCCCTGCAGCACCTGCTCTACTGCGAGCGCCAGTGCGGGCTCATCCATGTGGACGGGGTGTGGACGGAGAACCGCTACACCGCGGAGGGGCGCGTGGTGCACGAGCGTGCCCATGAGTCCGGAAGCCGAACGCGAGGGGAGGTGCGCACGGAGACCGGGGTGTACCTGCGTTCGAGCGCACTGGGGCTCATGGGGCAGGCCGACGTGGTGGAATTTCACCGCGAGGGAGGCGGGATTTGGCGGCCCTATCCCGTGGAATACAAGCGCGGTCGGGCCAAGCCCGAGGACTGGGACCGGGTGCAGCTGTGCGCCCAGGCCCTGTGTCTGGAGGAGATGCTGGGGGTGGAGGTGCCCTTGGGCGCGATCTACTATGACCAGCCGAGAAAGCGTGAGCGCGTGGAGATCGACGAGCACCTTCGCGCCCGGGCGGAGGCGGCCGTCGCCAGGGCCAGGGAGATCATCTCCTCGGGGGTCCTGCCTCCGGCGGAGCAGGGCCCCAGATGCCGCAGATGCTCCCTGGCTGGGATTTGTCTTCCCGAGGTGGGCAAGCGGTCCGTACGGAACTATTTATCCAGCATCGAGCGGGAGCCGTGAGACAGCTGCAGAACACCCTTTTCGTCACCACCCAGGGGGCCTATCTGGCCAAGGAGGGCGAGAGCCTGGTGGTGCGTGCGGATAAGGAGAAGAAGTTCCAGATTCCCGTGCGCAATCTGGACGGAGTGGTCTGTTTCGGCCAGATCTCTGTCAGTCCTTTCCTCTTGGGTATGTGCGCGGAGCACGATGTCAGCGTCAGCTTCCTCACGGAGAACGGACGCTTCCTGGCCAAGGCGGTGGGATCCGCCTCGGGCAACGTCGCGCTGCGCAGAAATCAGTTCCGGATGGCGGACGACTCGGAGCAGAGCCTGTCCATTGCACGTTCCGTCCTGAGCGGCAAGCTGGTCAACTCCCGCACCCTGCTGCGTCGCGTGGCCCGGGACAGACAGGGAACTGCCGCAGAGAATCTGGACAGGGCTGCCGACTCCCTTAGCACCGTGATCAGGCGACTGCCCTCAGTGGCCGGCCTGGAGGACATTCGTGGGCTGGAGGGCGATGCGGCGCGGACTTACTTCGGGGCCTTCGAGCACCTTCTCTCTTCCGGAGAGGAGGCTTTCGCATTCACCGGCAGGAACAGAAGGCCGCCTCTGGATCCGGTGAACTGTCTTCTGTCCTTTGTCTACACCCTCCTTCTGCACGATATCCGCTCCTCTCTGGAAAGCGTGGGGCTCGATCCGGAAGTGGGCTTTCTGCACCGTGACCGGCCGGGTCGCCCGAGCCTGGCTCTGGATCTTCTGGAGGAGTTTCGTCCCGCAGTCGCAGACAGGCTCGTGTTGTCCCTCATTAATCGGGGCCAAGTGAAGCCGGGGGGATTCGAGACCTCCGGATCCGGGGCCGTGACCATGGACGAGGACACGCGCAAGGAGGTCCTCGTGGCCTATCAAAAGCGCAAGCAGCAGGAGATGGAGCACCCCTTTCTCAAGGAGAGGATGCCCCTGGGGCTGTTTCCCTTTGCCCAAGCGCTCCTTTTGGCCCGGTATATCCGCGGGGATCTGGAGGGGTACCCTCCCTATCTTTGGAGGTCTTGATGCTGGTGCTCGTGAGCTACGACGTGAATACCGAGGATCCTCAAGGAGCGAGGCGCCTGCGGCGCGTAGCCAAGGTCTGTCAGAACTATGGCCAGAGGGTGCAGTACAGCGTCTTCGAATGTCTTGTCGATCCTGCGGAGTGGACCGCGCTGCGCCATAAGCTGGTGCAAGAGATAGCCCACGACAGGGACAGTATCCGGTTCTACTTCCTCGGTTCCAACTGGAAGCGGCGAGTGGAGCACATTGGGATCGAGACCGGATACGACCCGGAAGGGCCTCTCGTTGTCTGAGGAGTCGGCCGCGAACCGGAGGCGTACAGCATTCACCGGGAGGTTTCGCGGACAATGAAAGTCATTGATTTCGGTAGCTTGGAAATGAAAACCTCCATATCCCTCATTTCGCGGATCGCCGGAAAGGGCTTTCGCGGAATCGGCATTAGCGACCCTTGTGTGCCGTGAGCTGACATCATAGCTGTCGCCCCCTGCGCGGGGGCGTGAATTGAAACCAAACCTGGAGTCCTTTCACCAGGCCAAACGTGGGTCGCCCCCTGCGCGGGGGCGTGAATTGAAACGGGGATCCAGAGCTTTTTCTCCCGGCCGTCCTTGGTCGCCCCCTGCGCGGGGGCGTGAATTGAAACGCCGGCTACCGCACATGGT
>JAIPEP010000091.1 GCA_021737085.1 Desulfohalobiaceae bacterium
GGCGCTACGTGGATTTTTTGAATATGGCCCAGATCCGAAAACATCTGCTGGGGGAGCCTCTTTTATGGGACCAGGAAAGAATGGAAGCCATGCTCCCCTTTCTCAGCGCCCGGAGCCAGGCTGTTGCCCGGATCCAGAAGTTCAGGATCCGCTACTGGAAGTTGCTCTATTGCCAAAGATGTTGTAATTTCCAGACTTGGGAGGGCATTGTCCTAGAAGTGGGCGAACTGGTTACCGTGTCGCTTCCCCAGGAACAACTTATTCTCCGTGCCCCGAAAAAACTTTTCGGGGAGAAGGTGTATCCGGGCCAAAAATACCGGCTCACTCTGGGAAAGATCGATCCCTTGAACAACCAAATCAAAATAGTCGACGCCCGGGAGGAGTGATGGCACAATTCTTTGCGCTGCTCGGTTGGCTCATAGTGGTCTATATAGTGGGATCCGTACCCTTTGGCCTCCTGCTGGCCAAGATTGGGCGCGGCATTGATCCAAGGCTGCACGGAAGCAGGAACACAGGGGCCACAAACGTGGCCAGGACCTGCGGAACCCGCTACGCGGTTGCCACTCTGATCCTGGATCTATCGAAGGGATTCATTCCCATGCTGGCTGCTACAGCCATTAGTCACTCCCCCCTCCTCTTGACCCTCACCGGTCTGGCAGCCCTGTTGGGGCACATGTACTCTTTGTTTCTGGACGGACGGGGCGGCAAGGGGGTAGCCACCACCATAGGCATCTTCCTCGCCGTCACACCTACCCCCTTGATCTGGTCCCTCATCCTCTGCGTCATCCTGATCTGGACCATCGGCTACGTTTCTCTCGGCTCCCTGGCCCTGGTCGCCTCTCTGCCCCTGTTTCTCCTCCTTGCCGGGGATTTCGGGTTTCTCCTTCTGGGCATCGTGGTTACCGTGCTCGTCTTCGGCAAACACAGGGAAAACATCCTGCGCTTGGCCCGAGGGGAGGAAAAAACCTGGAAACGTAGCGAGGCAGGGGAAACGACTTGAACCGCCTTTCCCGGAAATTCCCTCACCTTCGAGGCGGACAGTCCCAAGCCGTGCTGGAGGGAAAGGACAGCCTTCCGGGTAAAAACTCGAGCGGCGACGAAAAGATATGCCTTCCACCACCATCACTCTCTATCTGAACCGGCCCCTGGTTCTGGACAGGGACGAGACTGTGGCCCTTTCCCCACGGGCAAAGGAGGAGCCCCCGCTCCCGACCATCGGCGCAACACCTTCGCAGGTGCCAAACGGCGACCTTCTGGGCCCAGACATGGACACTCCCTGCTTCCGGGCGCTCAACACCTTTTGGATCCCGGGCACCCGGGAAATGGAGCCGGGATGTTTCCTCCGCTGCCTCCGGGGTCTTGAGTTGGAGACTGGCGAGCATGTCTACGCGAGCTGGAAGGACGGCTATACCCTGGCCACAATCACCTTGAGCGACAAGGCCCACGCCGGCCTGCGGAGCGACTCAAGCGGCCCCCTGGCCGGGAAGATGATTTCCTCGTATCTATCCGTCTCCCATAGCCAGCACTACGTTCTCCCGGATGAACCCTCCTCTCTGCGGAGCCTGCTGCATCACCTGGCCCTGGAGCAAAGGACAGACCTGATCCTCACCACCGGAGGAACCGGCGTCACCAGCCGCGACATCACCCCCGAGGCGACGGGTTCTGTCCTGGACAGGGAACTGCCCGGCTTTGAACGGGCCATGACAGCCGCTTCCCTGGCCAAGACCCCTCAGGCCGTGCTGTCGAGAGCCAAGGCCGGCATTCTGGGGAAAAGCCTTATTATCAATCTGCCGGGGAGCAAAAACGCGGTCCGCGACAATCTGGAAGCCGTGTTGCCCGCCCTGAAACACACACTGGACAAAATCAAGGATGATCCAGGAGACTGCGCAAACGTCTAGAAGCCCCGGCCACACTCACATCCGGGACGACCTGAGACAGCGGGTAAGCCTGGTCTGCTTTTTCCGCCTCATCTTCCTAGTTCTGCTCGTCCTACCCCTCACTCTTAGCGGCACAGGGGAAGCGGCCAACCTCCTAAAAATCGTGCGAGAAGGCCACTACATCGCCTTCCTTGTTGCCGGATTCGGCCTCACCCTCTTCTTCCTCCTCAGCTGGAGACGATTCAGCGACATCCTCTTCTTCTTCCGGCTCCAGCTCTTCGCAGACTTCGCTCTGTGCGTCTACCTCGTCCTTATTACAGGGGGGGTCACCAGCTACTTCTTCTTCCTTTTTCTGGGGGTTATTTTCCTCTATGGCCGCCTGCTGGGCTTCAAGACAGCCAAACGCATCAGTTGGGCCACAGGCATCCTGTTCCTTGCCATGGCCCTTTTGCAGCACCTGCAGCCAATCAAGCTATTGTATCCCCCACTGGAAGCCAGGGAAGCCCTGTACTACCTGGTCATGCAGTTCATCTCCCTCCTGCTCATCGGCTCCCTATTGCGTATGGGATACGCAAATGAGCACCGCCTTCTGTACGAGCTGGACCAAAAACAGCGCCAGCTCCAGCGCTCCGAGCAGCTCAAGGGCAAGGTCTTCGACTGGATGAATAGCGGACTCCTGGTAGTGGACCCCCAGGGCTCTGTCTCGGTGATCAACCAGTCCGCTCTCCAGATGGCCGGAATGAACGACTACCCGGCAACCCTCGGCACCAGTCTCCACGATCTCTTCCCCTCCTTGGCGGACCTGTGGCAGGAATGGGACAAATCCAGCCACTACCGGACGGAGACAAGAATGGAGGATCGCATCCTGGGTGCCACCCTGGCTCCCCTCCCGGAAGAGATGGGATCCCTGCTCCTCTTTTCGGACATCACCCAGATCAAGGCCCTGCAGGAGCAGGTGAAGCAGATGGAAAAGATGGCCGGTCTGGGCGAGCTAGCAGCGGGTCTGGCCCACGAGCTGAAGAATCCCCTGGCCGGCATCAAGGCCAGCCTGCAGCTCCTTAGACAGGACAAAATCCCCTCTGATCAACAGGCCAGACTGCAGCATGTGGTGCAGAAAGACATCGAGCGCATGGACAACCTGGTCAAGGAATTTCTGGCCTTTGCCAGGCCTGCGGAGGCCGTGCCGGAAGTTACGGAAATCAGGGATGCTTTGCGCAGCTGCCTGGATAATCTGGGACACCTGCATCCAGAAGTGCACTTCGAGATCGATCCTTCCTTGGATGGTGTCCGCTGGTTCTGGGATCCAGAACAGCTGCAGCAGATCCTTATGAACCTCTTGCTCAACGCGGCCCAGGCCTGCGATGGGAGTGCGGATCCGGCCGTCCGCATCAGCCTGGACAAAGACCCCAACGGACAATATCTGGCTATAAGGGACAACGGAGCCGGCCTGGACCGGGAGAAAGAAAAAAATATCTTTGATCCCTTTGTCACCACCAAAAAGAACGGATCCGGCCTGGGCCTGTCCATCGCATTGAGGCTGGCCAGTCAGAACGGATCGCGTCTCGCCCTGCACAACTGTAGCGCGTACGGGGCGGAAGCCAGGCTCTACGCCCCTTCCGGGGGGAAGCAGCAGGAAAAGGAGATCTGAGCCTATGCCGCGGTTTCTTGCGGACATGCACATCCACTCCCGCTACTCCATGGCCACCAGCAAGTCGCTCGGGCCCCGGCTGCTGGCCGCCTGGGGCGCTGTCAAGGGATTGCAGGTGGTGGCCACCAGCGATTTCACCCATCCCGGATGGCTCAAGGAATTGGAGGAAGCCCTGGAAGAGGAGGGTAACGGCCTGCTCCGGCTGCGGGACCCCTCCGGCCTGAGGGGAGAAATCCCTTGGCTCGGGGAGAAGACGGAGCTAACCCCGCCCCGCTTCATCCTGGGCACGGAGATCAGCTCCATCTACAAGAGAGGCGGCGTCCTGCGCAAGGTGCACAACCTGGTGTTCTTCCCCTGCCTGGACAGTGTGCACCACTTCAACAAGCGCCTGGAACGTATCGGCAACCTGAAGTCCGACGGCAGACCCATTCTGGGCCTGGATGCCCACGATCTATTGGAGATCGTTCTGGAAACCGACGACCGGGGCTTTGTCATCCCGGCCCATATATGGACTCCCTGGTTCTCCCTCTTCGGTTCCCAGTCCGGATTCAACAGCCTGTCCGACTGCTTCGGCTCCCTGAGCGGGGAAATCTTCGCCCTGGAGACAGGACTCTCCTCGGACCCGGAGATGAACTGGCTCTGGAGCGCGCTGGACAACTATCGCCTGGTGTCCAACTCGGACGCCCACTCCGGGGAAAAACTGGCCCGGGAGGCCAATCTCTTCCAGGGAGAGATGAGCTACGACAACATCCTCCAAGCCCTAAAAAACCCGGAGCAAAATCCCAATTTCCTGGGGACGGTGGAGTTCTTTCCCCAGGAGGGCAAGTACCATCTGGACGGACACCGGGCCTGCGGCGTCCGTCTGGATCCCAGGGAAACCCTCCGGCTGAACAACATCTGTCCCGTCTGCGGTAAGCCGGTCACTGTAGGCGTGCTCAACCGGATATACAGGCTCGCCGATCGGGTAGAGCCCCAAAAACCCCAAGGCAGTCCCTCCTACTACTCACTCATCCCTCTGCCGGAGATCCTCTCCGAGATCCTGGGAGCGGGCAGCAAGACCAAAAAGGTGCGGCGTTTTTACCACAGCCTCCTCCAGTCCCACAACTCCGAGCTGCAGGTGCTTCTTCAGGCCCCCATCGCGGAGCTGAAATCCTTATCACCGGCCCTGGCCGAGGCGGTGCGCCGCATGCGCAGCGGCGAGGTGCACCGCGAGCCCGGGTTCGACGGACAGTTCGGGATCATCTCCGCCTTCACCCCGCAGGAACAAAGCGAATTACGCCACGGCAAACGCCTTGTCCCTTACAGCGGCCCCGGTTCCCACTCCGGTGATCCGGGTGGGAGCGAATCCGTTTCCGCTCCGGTAAATGAAAGCCGTGCCGAGGAGGAAAAGGAAGTCCCGGTCTCCTTCAACGCAGAGCAGAAGCGGGCAGTGGAAGCGACGGGCGGGCCCTTTCTCGTGGTCGCCGGCCCCGGTACGGGAAAAACCCGAACACTTGCGGGACGGACGGCACATCTTCTGCGGAGCGGGTGCCGCCCCCGGGACATCCTGGCGCTCACCTTCACCCGGGCCGCGGCCAGGGAGCTGCGGCAACGGCTGGACATTCCGGAGTCCGGGGAAAATGAGGGGCCGCGCGTGGGCACCCTGCACTCCCTGGCCTACGAGGACCTGACCCATGAGGGGAATAAACCGCATCTCCTACCCGAGGAGGAGGCCAGAAAACTCTTTCTCCGAAGCAACCCGGATCTCTCCACAGGGGAAGGGAAGAGGCTATGGGAAAGGCTTACCCTGGCTCGGGAAACCTTGTGCCCGGAAGAGGAGCTTAGGGAACCGGCAAGCAACTACGGGAAGGAAAAACAACGACTGGGCCTCTGGGACTACACCGACCTGTTGGAGAGGTGGCTGGAGCTTGATACTGCGGGCCGCTACAGTCAGGTGCTCCTGGATGAGGTCCAGGATCTGTCCCCTTTGCAGATCAGGATGGTCTCCCGTCTCTGCCTTCCTTCCGGGGAAGGGCTCTTCGCCATTGGCGACCCCGGGCAGTCCATTTACGGCTTCCGGGGAGCGACTGAAGACGTAGAAAGCGAGCTCGCCACCTACTGGCCCCACCTGCAGCGAATCACCCTGGGCCAGAACTATCGCTCCGCCCAGAACATCCTGGATTTCGCCGGGTGCCTCTCCACACGTCCAGTCCAGCTGACCAGCCAAATCCTGGATACAGGGGGTATACACTTTTACCAGGCCCAAAGCGAGAAGCAGGAGGCGGTCTGGATCGCCGAGAGGGTGCGGGGCCTGCTGGGAGGGACCGGACACCTGCAGGTAGATCAACAGAACGCCGGCGGACTCGGTCCGGGGGACATCGCGGTCCTAGTCCGGATTAAGGCCCTCCTGCCGCAGCTGCACAGAACCCTGCACCACTATGGCATCCCCTGCTCCGTCCCGGAACAGGGAAATTTCTGGGACGACCCCAGGGTCCGTTCCCTCCTGGACGCCGTGGGCTCCAGACTGGGACTGGCCGAGCCCGGCACGGACACCCCGCAGTGTCCGGACGAGGCCCTGCGCAAAGGTCCGGCTGCCCTGGCGGATGCCTTCCGAAACAGCCCGGATTTCGACCCCTTGTTCTGGGACTCCCGGCCCTTCCGGGACCTGCTCCGTGCCTGGCGGGAGCGGGGAGGCTGGAGCGAGCTCTTGGACTGGATAGCCCTGGAGCGAGAGCTCGCCCAGATGGAAACCAGAAGCCAGCGCGTGGCTCTTTGCACCCTGCACGCAGCCAAGGGCATGGAGTTCGAAGCGGTCTTCCTCCCTGCCCTGGAGGAGGGCATCCTGCCCCTGATCCATGAGGCAAACGGAGGAGAGCCGGAGAACGGGGAGGAGGAGCGTCGCCTGCTCTATGTGGGCCTGACCCGGGCCAAGTCCCGCCTCCACCTTAGCCGGGCCTCGCGCAGACAGCTCTACGGCACTACTACGAGCCGTCATCCCAGTAGATTCCTCAACCATCTGCCCTGGGAAAGCGTTTCCATGAGCCGCGGTATAAAGCGCAAAGTGGCTCAGGAAAAACGGCTGCGGCTGATTTAGCGTTCAGCGTCAGGCAATCATAAATACTTCTCTGCGCTACGTCCCCTGGCTTCGGAACTTGCGCGGACGCTTCCGAACTCGTGACCGAAACAAGTACCCCAACCGACATGGAACCTCGAGTTGTGTCTTCAATCCTTGAATCTTGCTTGGTCCTGCCCCCTTGTCCCTGCTCCCTCGATTCGATTCGGCCCTGAACCCTGAACGGGGAACGCAGAACGGGGAACGCAGAACGTGATGCCTTTCATCTCAAACCTGGAACGGTGAACCTTGAACGTTGAACGCCCCTACACCATTGCCGCCCCCTCCTTTGTCTGGCCCGGCCGGGTGGGAGACAACTGCCGCTATCTGGAAAACATGGTGGACGAGGTGGCGGTCATTTTCTTTGAAACCCGGGCCTGTCTGGACTATACGGACAAGGACCTCCCCCCCGAGCTTGCCCGGCTTGATCTGTCCTACCACGTGCATCTGCCCCTGGACCTTCCCTGGACCCGTGGGGCGAAGGAGGTGCACCGCCTTTGCGAGAACCTCCTAACCAAGACGGATTTTCTCCAGCCACGCGGAGTCGTGCTTCATCCTCCCCAGGATGAGCTGGAATTGCGGGAGTTCATCCGGCTCTGGTCCCTCACGCGCGAAACCAGGGAACTCTTCCTGGAGAACATCAAAGGCAACGACCTGAGCGCCGCCTGGCCCGTCATACGGGACTCCGGCTGTCCTGTCTGCCTCGACCTGGGCCACCTCCTGGCCTTCGGCCAGGAAAGCCTTCTGGAAACACCCGGGCTCCTGGAGCAAACCCGCATGCTGCACCTTTACGCCCCGGGGCCGGAGGGTGAGCACGAATCCCTGTCCCGACTCGCTCCCCACGATTTCCACATCCTGCACCATATACTGCGACACCTACCTGCCAGCAGCGTGATCGTCCTGGAGATCTTCCACCCGGAGAAACTCGTCGAATCCCTTGACATTTTCCATTCCTGGTTTACTAATGAAGGCTTAGTTTTCGGGACGCGCTCCTCCTGAACAGGAGACAGGAGAAAGAAAGCTGAGAAGCGGGACTCAGGGACTATTTTCCAAATGGAAACCGAATCGCTTACGTCTGGGGAAAATTTTTTCCGATCCCGCCACCCCTGCGAGCTCCCTGTCTCAGTCTTGTGTATCCTGTCTCCTGACTCCTGACACTATGGGCAATCGCTATGGCATACTTCCGACGCATGACCAACAGATTGGATCAGCTACTCAAGCTCCTGACCAAAAAGGACAGGTGGCTAATCCTCTTCATCGCCGACCCGGACGCCCTGGCCTCTGCCATGGCCCTGAAGCGGATCATGGCCAGGCGAGTGGAGACCGTATCCCTGGCCATGGTCAACGAGGTCACGCGCCCGGACAACATGGCTATGATCCGCTATCTGCAGATCCCCCTGCACCGGCTCTCCCCACCACTTGCGGCTCAGTTCGACAAGTTCGCCCTTGTGGACTCCCAGCCGCACCATCACCCCATTCTGGAAAAGTACTCCTTTTCCATTGTCATCGACCACCATCCGCAGGACCGGAACAGGCCGGTGCAGGCCCCCTTCACCGAGATCCAGCCCAAATACGGGGCAAACAGCTCGCTCATGATGGAGCTTATCTTCAACATGAACCTGCGTCCGGGGAAGCACCTGGCCACTGCCCTGCTCTACGGGATCAAGACAGACACCCACAGTTTCGAGCAGTCCTTCCACGATGTGGATATCCGGGCCTTTCGCTATCTGAGCAAGCTGGCCGACCACTTGATCCTGCGCAAGATCGTGCGCAGCGAATACCGGGTGGAATGGCTGCAGTACTTTTCCCAGGCCTTCAAGAAGATGCGCCTCCTCGGCGACGGCCTTACCGTGTTCATGGGCGAGATGGATTCCACGGATATACTGGTTATTCTGGCGGACTTCTTCCAGCGGGTGCACGACATCAGCTGGGACCTTGTGAGCGGGCTCTCCGGGAACCATCTGGTGATTATCTTCCGTGGTGACGGGATCAAAGTCGACATGGGCACCTTGGCGGACAAGCTTTTCGGTAGCTACGGCAAGGCGGGAGGCCGTCAATCCATGGCCCGGGCGGAAATTCCGTTGCATGCGCTGGGAGAGGAGCATCCGCAACAGTTCATTTGGGAGCGGCTGCAGAGCTGTAAGATGATCCCCAAATC
>JAIPEP010000092.1 GCA_021737085.1 Desulfohalobiaceae bacterium
TGGATCAGCGCCCGCAGGGGGGAAAAGGAGATTAAGGAGCTGATCCGAGAGGCCTCCTTTCAGTTCAATCTCACCCCCAAGAACGAGGAATACCTGTACCGCCTGTTGCGGGAGGAGGACTCCGGAGAAGGGGAGTCCTAGCGGGAGGCTATGCTCGGATTAAAAGTGCTGCACAGGGAGGTGTTCAAGGAGCTCCTGCTGCTCTTCGCGGTTTGTCTGGCCGTGCTGGAGAGCCTCATCGTGCTGGGCCGGATGGTGCTCAAGCTCGGGGAGATCCTGGTTGCCATGCAGCTCAGCCTCTGGGACGTAGTGCAGCTCATTGGCTACCTGACCCCATTTTTTTTGCTTCTGCTTCTGCCTGTGGCCTGCATGATCAGCATGTTCCTCACCTTTCAGCGGATGAGCTCGGACCGGGAGCTGATCGCCCTGCGCTCCAGCGGGGTTTCCCTGCTTCAGGCCATGCCGGCTCCGGCGGTGTTTTTGTGCCTGTGCACCGGCATCAGCGTGATCGTTTCCCTGTACGGTGTCTCCTGGGGCATGAACAACTTTCAGAACACCATGCTCCATCTGGCCAAGAATAAGGCCCAGGTATCCATCCAGCCGGGTGTGTTCAACCGGGAGCTCCCCGGTCTGACCCTGTACGCGCAGAATGTGGGTAAAAAGGGAAACCGTCTGACCCACATCTTTGTCCAGGATAGCTCCCATGGGGGAGAAGCGGTGAATATACTGGCCCCGAAGGGGCGTATCCGCTCCGATACTTCGCTGGGCAAGCTCTTTTTCACCCTCAAAAACGGACGGATATACAATCAGCGCGCCTCGGGCCCGGACATCCTCCGCTTCGGGGAGTACACTCTCTCCATTGATCTCGGCCGTCTGCTAGGGGATGTGGACTTCGATAGCGACGATCCCAAGAGTCTTTCCTGGGACGAGCTTACCCGGCTTGCCCAGAGGGAGGGGCTTGCAGCGGAAGAAGGGGAGGAGTACGCCAAGGAGGTGTCCGTGGAGCTGCAGAAACGGATGGCCCTTCCCGTGGCCTGCTTGGTCCTCGGGCTTTTCGCCGTCCCGCTGGGCTGGCTCTGTGAGGGACTGAAGCGGTATACGAGCCTGTTTATTATCCTGGGCATGTTTTTGTTTTACTACTCCCTGTTCATGACCGGGATGAGCCTTTCCAAGACAGGAGCGGTGGCGCCTGTAATCGCCCTCTGGACTCCCAACCTTGTGTTTTTGGTCATCTCCTGCTTGTTGTTTATTGTTGCCATGAGGGAGAGGACCCTGTGAGGATCCTGCACAAGTACCTTCTAAAACAGAATCTGGGCCTTTTGGGCATCTGCCTGTTTGCCTCCCTGGGCATTTATCTCCTGGTGGACGTCTTCGACAGGCTGGACAATTTTCTGGAGGATGATGCCGGCCTCCTGGTGATCGGGCAGTATTTTTTGTTTAAGCTTCCCCTTATCCTGTCCCAGATCCTGCCCCTGGTCTTTTTTTTCGCCTTGGCCCTGCAGTTGGGAATAATGCAGCGCAACCGGGAGGTCACCGCGCTGGAGGCCGGCGGAGTTTCCTATCAGAGGCTGTGCGCATGGTTCCTTGTCTATGCGGCCATCTGGGCGGTGTTGCAGCTCGGGTTCTCCCAGATCCTTGGTGTGGCCGGAAGCAGAAAGAGCGACGAGATATGGGGAAACCTGGGGCAGGACGGTGCCCCGGGGGAAGAGGTTGTTCGAGATATCTGGTACCGCCAGGGGCAATGGATCCTCCATCTCGACGCTGTTTTTCCTGGGAAGGACAGGGCCGAGGGGATTCGGCTGATCCGTGTGGTAAACGGATTCGACAGGGCTGAGGGGATCCTCCGAGCCCGGGAGGGGGAGATTGCCCGAGGACGCTGGACTCTGAGGCAAGTCCGGGTGCTGCGTCCTGAGACTTTTAAGGTCCGCAACCGGGAGACCCTGGCCCTGGATCTCGGGGTGGAGGTGGCGGACTTGGTGAGCAAGCAGAGGCAGCTTGACATCAGAAAGATGGCCCTGTGGGAGCTGGGGCGTGCCATCCGCGACTTGGAGGAGACTGGGGCCAATACCGAGGCCATGGCCACCCTGTGGCACCAAAAGTTGGCCTATGCCTTCTCCTTGGTAGTCATGACCCTTGTGGGGCTCGCTGCTGCTCGCTCCGGACGGAATACGGTCCTGGTCATATGTCTGGGGCTCCTGGTGGGCTTTATCTTCTACGGCCTCTTTGTCCTGGGAGGACAGATGGGGGAGAGGGGTGTGCTTTCGCCTTGGCTGGGGGGATGGTTCGGGGCCTTGTTCGTGGGGATCCCTGCCTTGTTCTGGCTGCTTTTCACCTTGTTCGCCGGGAGAGTGAAAGGCAGGATACGGCTTTAGCCGGCCCGCTGTTTTGGTGTCCACAGCCTCCCCCGTCCGTTTGCCAAGGTCTTGTCTCACTGTGGACAGGCCTGCCGGAGCATCCGCCACAATGCTTCTTTGCCCAAGCCAGTCTTGGCGGAGAGCAGAGGTGGCGGCTCGGGCAGGTTCAGCAAGCGCTGCCAAGTTTTTTGGATCCGGCTCCTCTGAGACATTTTTGCCTTGTCTGTTTTGGTCAGAATTGGCAGAATATCCAGGCCCTTTTGTTCCAGGTACTCGGCAAGCCGGGTGTCCAGAGATTGGGGCGGTATGCGGCTATCCAGGACCATAATCACCTGAGTAAGCAAGGGGTTTTTCTGTAGGCAACTCTCTACCAGTAAGGGCCACATATCCCGTTCCCGCTTAGAGCGTGCAGCGTATCCGTATCCAGGCAGATCGACCAGGTAGAGTCCCATATCAGACAAATGATAGAAGTTGACGCTGCGAGTCTTGCCGGGGTGGGAGCTTACCTGGGCCAGCCTGCCCTGGCCCAGACTGTTGATCAGACTGGACTTGCCCACGTTGGATCTCCCGGCCAGAGCTATTTGCGGGGTCTGAATCCGGGGCATCTTTTCCGGATCGTATACTGTGTGTTCCAAGGCTATATTGATTTGCATAAAAACTCCGGACCTTGTATATAGTAATAGGGAACCTTAAGCAGCAAAGGGGATATTATGAAACGCATTATAATTCTGTGCCTCGGCCTTTTTGTGGCTGCCTGCGCGCAACAGGGAGCCCAGGAAGGGATGTTTCAGGATCTCAGCCCTGAGACGCTTAAGCAATCTACGCAGATCGAGGTCACTCTGGATCAGGAAGAGCTTGAGATGGGCAAGACTCCGGAAAAACAGCTCTGGGAAAAAGGAAAGAAAAATGGCGTTCGCGAGGCAGTGAACCCCTGGATTAAAAAAGGATATCTTATACGGCCCAGCAGGGCAAATGTTCTGGATGCCGGTTTTTCCGACTTCATCGTCCACGGAAAGGAGTTCGAGGCCCAGGAAAAGGAAATAACCCAGGTCTACTCCAAGCGCTTCGATGTTCAGGTGACCTTGACACCGGTAAGACAGGTCTCCGGCAAGATCACCGGAATCGAGGCCAAGCGGGAGATGGCCGCGGAGAACTTCAACGTGAGCCTCGAGCTGAACGATTTGACTCCTGACGAACGGGGTGCCTTCTTTGTTATCGTTCAGATGGATACTGCCCTGGAGGATTCCGAAATGGGTATGATCGTCGGCTCGGGCTACATCTACCGCTGCCAGGGGCAGAAGGCCCAGGGAGTGCTTATGGAGACCAAGCGCGAGATCCGGGCCGGAAACCTTGTTTTCCTTTTGCGTACTGAGATCGATCCGGTTTCCGTGGAGAAGAAGGAGCCGGAAAAGGTGGAGGAGGAAGAGGAACCTGAGGAGCCCGAGGTTATGGTGGAGCCCAAGAAAGAGAAGAAGGGCCCGGAGCTTCCGGAGGAGCCCAAGTAGCTCTCGCGTAACCCCCTTGTGCACGAGGGAGGCAACGGAATGGAGCAGACGCAGATCCTGGTGTTGAACGGCCCGAATCTCGGCGTGCTGGGCAGGAGGCAGCCCGAGATCTATGGCCGGCACACACTGCAGGACCTGCCTGATCTGGTCCGGGAAGTGATGGGCGAAGCGGCCGAAAGGATCCGGCTGGTGATCTATCAGACCAACAGCGAGGGGGGTCTCATCGATCGGCTGGAGCGGGCCTTGGAGGAAGGGATCCATGGGGTGGTCCTCAATGCGGGGGCATACACCCATACCAGTCTGGCCCTGGCTGACTGCCTGGCCTGGATAGGAATTCCCTGCGTAGAGGTCCATTTGACCAACGTATGGGCTCGGGAGGAGACATTACGCCACAAGAGCATGATCGCCCCGCAGTGCGCGGGCGTGATATCCGGGTTCGGCTTGTGGGGCTATGCCTATGCCGTCCAGGCAGTGGATCGGCTGCTTCTGTGGCCTTAGAGACCCGTTGGTCTACTGCGGCGGGGAAGGGTCGAATACCCGTGGTGTTTGGGAAACCAGAGGAAGTGGTGAGCGTCAGCGAAGGAGCAGGCCACGATGTATTCCACCGGTGACATCCGCAACGGACTCAAGATAGAGCTAAACGGGCAACCTTACGAGATCCTGGATTTTCTGCACGCCAAATCCGGCCGCGGCGGGGCCACCGTGTGGACCAAGCTGCGCAATCTTCTCACCGGGGGAGTGGTCGAGCACACCTTTCGCTCCGGAGAAAAGATAGCCCGTCCCGATCTGGAGAGCAGGGACATGCAGTACCTCTACCGTGACGGGGACCTTTTGGCCTTCATGGACTTTTGGTCCTATGAACAGGTGGAGGCCAGGGCGGATACCCTGTCAGGGAAGGCGGAGTACCTCTCCGAAGGGCAACAGGTCAAAGTGGTCCTCTACAGGGAGGAGATCGTGGACGTCAATCTGCCCAACACTGTGGTCCTGGAAGTAACGGACACCGAGCCTGGCATCAGAGGGGATACGGTTACCGGAGCAACCAAGCCGGCCACCCTGGAGACCGGGCTGGTGGTGAACGTTCCCCTGTTCATCGAGGTGGGGCACCGCATCAAGGTGGATACGCGCAGCGGGGAGTATCTAGGCCGGGAGTAGCGCTAGAGATGACCATCTATGATCGATCTGAATAGGCTTTTCCGAGAGCTCGGGGCATTGGCCCTGCTTTTCTTATGCGCCTTCGTGGCCGTCAGCCTGGCCACGCACTCTCCCCAGGATCCGTCCTTCAACCAGCACCTGAGCCCGGGATTTACCTACCACAATGCCGCTGGCGCTGTGGGCGCCCATCTGTCCGGCCTCCTCGCCGAGGCCTTCGGCCTCGCGGCTTGGTTTGTCCCTGTCCTGCTCCTGCTGGCCGGAGCGGGATTAATGCATCCTCGTCTTCGACTGGCCATCCGTCGCTGGGTGGGCCTTTTCCTCCTCTTTTTGTGTGCTCTCGGGTTCATGGCGGGATCCTGGGGGTTGGAAGCCAGCATTTCCGGCGTGAGGGGAGGCGGACTGCTCGGAGAAGGGCTGCATTTCCTGGCCCGCTCTTATCTTCACTTTACAGGGGCGTTGCTGCTGTGGCTCTTTTTGCTGCTCACCGGAGTGCAACTGATCTTTGCCCATTCCTGGCCCGGAGTGCTGGGCAGGATCCCCAACCTGCCCGGCGCGTTCCGGAGTTTGCTGCGCCGCCTTCCTCCTCCGCGTTTGCCCTTGTCAAAGAATTCCCCTTCCGCAGCGCCCCCTGCTTCGACCGCGAGTGCGGGGAAAAAGAAGGCCGGCAGCTCCGGATCCGGAAGCAAGGCCCCATCTGCCTCAGAGCCCCAAGCGGATAGCGGCGCATTCACCCCCCGCCCCTCCCGGAACAGCGGAAAACGTGAGTCCGGTGGCTATCCTGGCCCGGAACTTTTGGCCCCGGTGCCGGACAAGGGCTCTCCAGCGGAGACTGCGGAGTTGGAGGATCTGTCCCAAAGGCTTACTTCCTGTCTGCTCGATTTCGGGATCAAGGGCGAGCTCATGAATGTGCAGCCCGGGCCGGTGGTGACTATGTTCGAGTTCAAGCCGGCTCCCGGGGTCAAGATCAGCCGCATAGCCAATTTGAGCGATGATCTGGCCCTGGCCCTGAAGGCTTATGCGGTGCGTATCGTGGCCCCCATTCCGGGCAAGGACATGGTGGGCATTGAGGTGCCCAACCGGAAACGGCAGACAGTGTATTTCCGGGAGATCGTGGAATCCTCCCCCTTTGGCCGCGCCAAGGCCAGCCTCCCCATGGCCCTGGGGCACACCATCGAAGACCGGCCACGGGTGGAGGATCTGACGGAGATGCCCCACCTGCTGGTAGCGGGAGCCACAGGCACCGGGAAGAGCGTCTGCCTTAACGGAGTTATTCTCAGCCTCTTGTTCAAGGCCTCGCCGGAGGAGGTCAACCTCCTGCTCATCGATCCCAAGCGCATTGAGCTGGCGGTCTATGACGACCTGCCTCACCTGGTCCATCCGGTGGTCACGGACATGGATCTGGCCAAGGCAGCTCTGGACTGGGCGCTTCACGAGATGGAGAAGCGCTACCAGGCCATGGCCTCTCTGGGGGCTCGCAATATCGATTCCTACAACCGCAAGCTCCTGGAGCTTCAAAATAAAGATCCCCAGGCCGCGGAGGGCATGCAGCGGATCCCATATCTGGTAATTATTATCGATGAGCTGGCGGACCTCATGCTCACCGCGGGCAAGGAGGCGGAAAGCAGCATTGTGCGGCTGGCCCAGTTGGCTCGCGCGGCGGGCATTCATATCATCCTCGCCACGCAGCGCCCCTCAGTGGACGTGGTTACCGGCCTGATCAAGGCCAACTTTCCGGCCAGGATCGCCTTTCAGGTGAGCTCCAGGCACGACTCACGGACTATATTGGACTCCGGCGGAGCGGAGTATCTTCTGGGCAAGGGTGATCTCCTGTTCAAGTCCACAGCAGGGAGGCTGGAGCGGATGCACGGTCCCTTTTTGAGCGACGAGGAGATCGTTTCCGTGATCGATTTCTGGCGACAGAGGAGCTCCCTACCCAGAGGCGAGGTGGATCTGGAGCAGTGGAAGGGTGGATCGGAAAACCTCGGATCGGGAGCCGACTCCGAGGATGTGACCAACGATCCGCTTTACGACCAGGCGGTGAGCTTTGTGCTGGAGCAGGGCAAGGCCTCTATATCCATGATTCAGAGGCAGTTGCGAATCGGCTTCAATCGTGCTGCCCGCTATGTGGAGCAGATGGAGCAGGACGGGATTGTGGGCCCCCAGGAGGGGAGTAAGCCCCGGATGGTCAATCGGGGGTAGCCCCCGCCCCGGGCCCGATTCTGTGATGGTCCGGGGCGAGAGTCGCTTTGGTTTACCAGGTCTCGGTGTGGGTGAAATCCTCGACTTTGCGCCTTTCCGGGGTCTTGGGCTCCTGGTCCGGATGGCCCATGGGGATCATGGTCACCAGC
The DNA here is from genome assembly GCA_021737085.1 of Desulfohalobiaceae bacterium. Lineage (GTDB taxonomy): Bacteria > Desulfobacterota > Desulfovibrionia > Desulfovibrionales > Desulfothermaceae > JAIPDU01. Next base: position 7,360 of record JAIPEP010000092.1, read on the forward strand.
TCGTTGCCCTCCGGGACCTCCAGGACCCGCTTGGCTCCGTCATGGTCAAAAAGCCCCACGATCACTGTCCCCAGACCTACGGAATGGGCAGCCAGGCAGATGCTCTGGGTCACGAGGCCCAGGTCGAACAGGAGCCAGTCCCCGAATTTCGTAGTCACTTCCCCCTTGTAGTAGCCTGCGGTCTGTAGCCTGCCACACACGGCAAGAACCACCGGCGCCTGGACCATGGCCCGGCTTGCCGGATTGCCCTTAACCAGGGTCTGTTGCAGGGATTCCTTCAGATCCTGTCGGGTGACAGACACTATCTCCCAGCATTGGGTATTGGCCCAGGACGGCGTCCATCTAGCGGCTTCCAGGACGCTGTTCAGCTGCTCGGCGGTGACCTCATCCTGAGTGAACTTGCGCACGCTACGCCTGGTGCGGACGAGTTCCATGAAGTCGGCCATAGGACCTCCTAGTTCTGGTTTTTCTGCCGTCCCTGCAGGGCTCGGCTGGTCGGATGCCCGGTGCGGAGACGGCATTTCGGCGCTAGGCACAGTTAGGATCACAAAGCGCCTAATCCCTAGCATAGGGGCGGCGTTGCTTCGGCATCCAGTTCGAACGTACTCCTTTACCTTAAGAGATTTCAACCTTCAATGCAATGCAGTCTGCTTGCGGATCGAATGCTGTGGTATCCGCAGCTTGTTCCCTCGTCTCCCGGAACCCAGGGGGGCGTTGCCGGTCACAGGCTTGTCTTCCCCGGGAGCGGTATATATGATAAAAAATGGTTGCGATTCCGGTAGATATATTGAGACTGAGCATGGAACGGGTGCAGGATCGCCTCGCTTTTTCCTGCTTCGCTGTATTGAGGGCATCTCTGGCATTGGGGTTGTATGTGAGGAAGGTCTCATGGGTGGTCTCTGGGGCAAGAGGAAAGGACGAGGAGTGGAGCCATGAGCCGAATCAAGGTGGCAATCGTTGGTTTGGGCAACTGTGCCAGCGCCCTGTTGCAGGGGATATACGCCTACAGGGACAAGGAGTCCCATGAGGCCATCGGCCTGATGCACTGGGAGATCGGGGGATACCGGCCCGGTGACATTGAGTTGGTCGCCGTCCTGGACATCGATCGCCGCAAGGTGGGCAGGGACGTATCCGAGGCGGTATTCGCCAGGCCCAACTGCACCACCGTTTTTTATCCGGATATACCATCACAGGGAGTTACCGTTCACATGGGGAGGGTGTTGGATGGAATCTCCGAGCACATGCAAGAGTATAAGGAGGAAAACACCTTCGTCCCCGCCGGGGAGGCTGAGCCGAGCGAGGAGGACGTAGTGCGACTGCTCCGGGAAAGCGGGGCCCAGATCCTGGTGAACTATCTGCCCGTGGGATCGGAGGAGGCCACGCGCTTCTACGCGGAGTGCGCCCTGCG
>JAIPEP010000093.1 GCA_021737085.1 Desulfohalobiaceae bacterium
GTCAAGCTGAAGACAGTGGAGCATATCGATGAGGTGTGGCCAGTGGTGACAGGTCAGCAAGAGCTATGGGAGAAAAGCGGAGCCGAAACAAGTAAGAAGGCGGTGGGCAACGGCGCAGGCTAGTCCCACCGGGAACTAGCTATAGTAAAGGCCCTGTCCGGCTTACAGCCGGACAGGGCCTTTTTTCGGCTAGACCACGCTGGGCAGGAGAGTCCAGCGGATACGCCAGTTTCCGTACTCCGGGTCCTGCTCCAGGCAGACGATACCCCCGTTCTGGAAGGCGATTACCGACGGCTCCTGGTACCCGGTTATCAGGTAGGTGCAAAGCCTTTCCAGGAACGGAAGGTGTCCCACGAGCATCAGGTCCTGGTCGCCGTTCAGCTCGGGGGCAATGGAGGTGACGTCGTCCAGGGCCTTGATGCCTTCCCTCTCCTGGATACCTTGGGCGGGTTTCAGGCTAGAGGCGAAGATCTCCGCGGTTTCCTTGGCTCTTGCCTTGGGGCTGTGCTGAATACGCTGCAGGGGGAGGTTTAACGCACCCGCAACTTCGGCGATACGTTGCACTTCCTGCCTGCCCTGCGCTGAGAGATGCTGCTCCGGGTCCTGATCCTTGGGTGTGTTTTTTCCGTGCTGCACGAGATAAAGTGCCATATTCCCCCTCCTTACCTCTTGGTTTCACATAGTGAGTCTTGCTGCCTTGTGGGGATCCTCATGGACCTTAAGGTGAGTTCTTCGCTATCGCCTCCGAGTCGGGATACTCCGGCGAAGGTGCGTATGTGCACTCGGTGTCCAGGTGGATGCGGCGAACCAGATGCCGGACGCCGGAGATTTACCTGTCCCGGTCCAGAATCCGCCGTACCTGCTGGTGGAAGATTCGGACTCTCCGCCTGTAGCGTGGTCCGAGCTCGGTGGCGAACCTTTCCTCTACATCCAGTTCGTCCCGTATTCCCCTTCCGTCCAGGTTATCCGCGTGGGCGACGATATATTCCACCGGCGTGCGGGGGAGGTAGTCTGCCACAGGGAGAGGTAGACCCTGCTCCAGGACATCCTCGGCTGATATGCCGATGCCGATGTGGCGTTCGGCCACCTTTGCCTCCCCGGGCAGGCCCTCCCCGTAGAGTATTTTTGCCCCGGCAATCCCGTGCCGGATAGCCTGCGGGGTGCCGGGGGGATAAATCAGGCGCCCCGTATCGTGCAGGAGGCACGCCCTGTAGAGGAAGAAGTAATCTATGCCTTCCATGTGGCGGGTCATGTTGCGGGCCAGATGCCATACATTAACAGCGTGGTCCTGCACCGGGGAAAGCGTCGTCTTGTCCGGCGCATGCTTGGCCAGAAGCTTTACTGGATCCAGACTCATACCGCGCATTCGGTCCGTTTGCTCTGGTTCGGAGTTTCTGCAAGCAACCTAGCACGGGTCGCAACTGGAGAAAAGGCGGGTTCTCAGTCCGTAGCAGCGCCTTGCACCCGGTTGGATCCTGTGTAAATATCCCTCGGGACATGAAATCGGTACCCGCACCGTGTGCTTAGACGCGGTAAAAGACCCGCCGGAGAAGCGGCGGAGGTGATTACTCCCGCACAACTGCCTTAAGGAGCGATATATGGCACACATCAATTCGGACTGCTTTCGGGCGTATGACATCCGCGGCCTGGTGGACCAGGACTTCGATCCGGAGCGGGTCCGGGACCTGGGTCGCGCCTGCGGGACCTACTTCAGACAAAACGGCTACACTAGGGCTATCGTGGGCAGGGACAACCGGCACAGCTCCGAGGAATACCAGGCCAGTCTTGCCCGCGGGCTTGTAGCCACCGGAGTGGACGTCGTGGTCCTGCCCATGGTGCCCACACCGGTTTTCTACTACGCTGTGGCCAGCCTGGGCTACCACGCCGGGGTCATGATCACCGCCAGCCACAACCCGCCGGAATACAACGGCTTCAAGGTCTGGGCCGGAGAAAACACCATCCATACCGAGGAACTGCAGAAAATTCGCCGCATCCTGGAGGATGGCCGCTTCGAGGAAGGCGAGGGAGTGGCCAGCGAGCTCGATCCCAGTGAGGAGTACATGCAGGAGATTGCCTCGGCAATCCGGCTGGAGGAGCCGGTACATGTGGTTGTGGACGGCGGCAACGGCAGCGCGGGACCTGTTTGCCGCTCCCTGCTAGAGCGTCTCGGTGCCGAGGTCATTCCCCTCTATTGCGATTCCGATCCGAACTTTCCCAACCACCATCCGGATCCCACGGTAATGGAGAACATCCGCGACCTGCGGCAGGCGGTGCTGGACCATGGCGCGCACGTGGGCATCGGCCTGGATGGAGATGGGGACCGTATAGGTGTGGTGGACGAGCAGGGCGGGGTTTTCTACGGGGATCAATTACTGGCCATATTCGCCAGGGATTTGCTGCAGCGCCAACCCGGGGCCAAGGTCATAGGGGAGGTCAAATGCTCCCACCTGATGTTCCGGGACATCGAGGAGCACGGTGGAATTTCCCTGATGTGGAAGACAGGACATTCCCTGATCAAGGACAAGATGAGGCAGGTCGGGGCTGAGCTCGCCGGGGAGATGAGCGGCCACATGTTTTTTGCGGACCGCTACTACGGGTATGACGACGCCATCTACGCCGCGGCCCGGCTCACGGAGATCATGAGCCGGGACCTTGGTAAGCCATTTAGCACCTATCTCAGTAGCTGGCCTGTAACACACAATACCCCGGAGATCCGGCTGGAGTGCCCGGATGATATCAAGTTCCGGGTGGTGGAGAAGGCAGTGGAGTACTTTAAAGGCCTCTCCGGTGATTTCCAGGTCCTGGATGTGGACGGCGTGAGGATCAATTTCGGCGACGGATGGGGCCTGGTCCGGGCCTCCAACACCCAGGCCGTGCTGGTTATGCGCTTTGAGGCGGAAACAGAAGAGAGGCTGCAGGAGATTCGGGACTTTTTCGAGAAGCCCCTTCAAGAGTGGATCGAACAACTCCGGGGATGAGAACCATGTCTGAATCCGGATCGAGGACCAAGGTTATCGTCTATACCGACGGCGCCTGTCTAGGCAATCCCGGCCCCGGCGGGTGGGCGGCTATCGTCAAGTCCGGGCAGGATTGCCGCGAGCTCGTGGGAGGCTATCGCCGGACGACAAACAACCGGATGGAGATCTCCGCCCTAATCGGGGCGCTGCAATATTTGCAGGCTCCCTGCAGTGTAGAGGCGTACACCGATTCCCGCTATCTGAACGACGCCCTGAACAAGGGCTGGCTGGAGGGCTGGGTACGCAACGGCTGGCGAACCGCTTCCAAGAAGCCGGTCAAGAACCGGGACTTGTGGGAGGAGCTCCGAAAGCTTTTGCAGCGGCACGAGGTGAGCCTGAACTGGACCCGGGCCCATAGCGGGCAGAAGGAGAACGAGCGCTGCGACCACTTGGCCCGGCAGCAGGCTCGGAAGAAGGATCTTCCCGGTGATCCGGGCATGGAATCATCCTGAACTGTATCACCTTTCAGGGAAGGAACATATGAGCGACGCATCTCTGGAGGATATCCAGGAGCGAATGGGATACCGTTTCCGCGACAGCAGTATATTGCAAACAGCCCTGGTCCACAGCTCCTACGCAAACGAGTACAACAACAGCCTGGAGCACAACGAGCGCCTGGAGTTCCTGGGCGACGCTGTGCTGGAGCTCATCATCTCCGAAGCCCTGTACCTCAAGTACCCGCAGACCCGGGAAGGCGAGCTGACCCGGATGCGCGCCCGGCTGGTAAGCGAGCCCGCGCTTGCGGAAATGGCCCGCAGGCTCGGGCTGCAGGAACACCTTTACCTGGGCCGGGGGGAAGAGATTCAGGGTGGCCGCGAGCGTGACGCCATCCTTTGCGACGCACTGGAGTCCATTTTGGGCGCCATTTTTTTGGACAGCGGTTTCCAGCAGGCCAAGGAGGTGATTCTTAGGCTCTTCGCGGACATGTGGCCCAGCCAAATCCGGGCTCAGCCCAGAAAGGACGCCAAGAGCAGGCTCCAGGAGATTACTCAGAAACATTATCAGGAGCGCCCCAGGTATGTCCTGCAGGATAGCTTTGGCCCGGAGCACGCCAAGACCTACCGTGTGGAGCTCACCCTGCCCGACGGAAGGACTAAGACCGCCGACGCCTCGAGCCTGAAGAAGGCGGAGCAGCTTGCCGCGGAAAAGGCCTTGCAGGACATGCAGAATACGGAACAGGAGTAGCCCTTTCCTCCTTCTTCGGTGTGGCCTGATTGCTATACGCTCAGGTCCGCCTATGCCGGTCAGAGGACTTTTCCCAGAGAGTGGCGGGAGCCAAACCTTCCAGGGTGGACTCTATTTCCTCCCAGGAGGAGGCCCGGACCATCCGGCTGCGGGCCGCGCTCGCGTCGGGAAATCCCTTCAGGTACTTGGGCAGGATGGTCCGCATCTTGAGCAGGTTCTTCCGCGTGTCCGCGTAGCGCCGGCAGAGGGCTACATGGCGGTGGGCAATCTGCAGGCGCCTTGCCAGGTCCGTTGCCCGGTCCAGCTCCGCTTCCCCGCCTTCCTGCAGGAGGCGAAGGTGATCCTGGAATAGGGCGGGATTGGCCAGGGCGCCGCGGGCGTACATTACCCCGTCGGCAGCAGTGCGCTGGAGGCAATTTATTCCGTCCCGGGCGGAATACAGGTCCCCGCTGGCCAGGAGTGGAGTTTGTATCCGCTCCTTAAGCTTTTCGAGGAGGCCCCAGTCCGCGGAGCCGGAAAGCCCTTGGAGAGCAGAGCGGGGATGCAGGCAGATCCATCCCAGCCCCATGCCGTCCAGTCTTATGGCGGCATTTCCGGAGACGAACTCCGCGGCGCTCCAGCCGGAGCGGAGCTTGACCCCCACCCTGCCCTCCCCGGCGAGGGAGACCATGGACTGCAGAATGGCAGCCAGCCGCCCGCTGTCCTGGAGCAGGCCCGCCCCGGCGCCTGTCTTGACCACTTTTTTTACCGGACATCCCGCATTGAGGTCGAAGTAGGCTGCTCCCCAGTCCAGGAGGCGGCGGACCGCCTCTTGGATAAAAGAAAGTTCTGCCCCGAAGATTTGCACGATCAGGGGGCGATCCTCCGGGACCCGGGGAATGCTGCGAACCAGATCCCAGCTTCCCGACCCTTGGTAGACCAGCCCCTTGGCGCTGACCATCTCCGTGCAGGCGGCGGCTGCCCCGTATTCCCTACAGAGCATACGAAAGGGTAGATCGGAGAATCCCGCCAAGGGGGCCAGCCAGGGCTTGTCCGGAGCGAGCGGAGGATAGGGGTTCGGAGCGGTTGTCTTCCGCGGGTTGGTGGGGTCTTGTTCCACGCTCTTCGCTCTGGGCGCTTTCTATGGCAGCATCGGCTGGTGTTGTTTTCTGGAAAGGGGCTGCCAGGACAGGCGTATTATCCGGAAGCTGGATTCAGGACTGGCTGTCCTGCTCCATTTGCCACCTGGTCAGGGCGCTGTAGATGTTTTTCCGGATGCGCTTGTCCCCGCCGCTGATCTCCTCCACCCAACGGCCGATCTCTTCCCGCTTGGTAGCGTTCTTCGAGGGGCAGGGATTGCTCCAGACTGGCAAGTCCCATTCCCGCACCGCCTTGCGTATCTCCCGTTTCTGCAACAGGAGCAGAGGACGGATCAGTTGAAACTCCCCGCCAAAAAAGGTCTCTTTTCCGAACATCCCCTCTACCCGTCCGGCGTAGGCCAGATTGAGGAAGAAGTTCTCTGCCAGGTCGTCCGCATTGTGACCCAGGGCGATATGGCTTAGCCGGTAATGCTTGACCAGTTGGAAGAGTCGCTTGCGGCGTCTCCAGCTGCAGAAGAAGCAGGGCGAGTTCTTTCTGTTCTCTGAGGAATGGGCCCTGGGGCCCATGTCGCACACCTCGAGGTGTCCGGCCACGCCGTTCTGCTGCAGCCAATGCCGCAAAGGCAGGTGATTGTTCGGCTCGAATCCTGGATTGACGTGGATGGCCATCAATTCCACGCGAAACGGCAGTCGGATGCGGTGCAAGAGCATGAGCTGCAAAAGGAGGAAACTGTCCACTCCTCCGGAAACGGCAATGCCCACGCGGGCCCCGGGCCAGAGCATGCCGGTTCTGTACATCATCTTGCCCGCCTTGGAAAGACAGGCCTTTTGGGTGTAGGTGAGCTTCTTTCTTCGCACAGGGTGGGAGCCCTATTTCTGGATCCGTATCCTCAGCTTGTCCCCGGGGTGGATTGTGGTGTCCTCGCCTATGCTGTTCCAGGAGACGATCTGACTGGTATTGACCCCGAAGGAGCGAGCAATGGACCACAGATTGTCCCCTTTCTTGACCCTGTAGACGATAGCGTTGCCGGAAGCGGTTCGTTGGGGGGAGTCCGACTGGCCCGGAATGAAGAGCCTGGCCCCCACCTGCAGGGAATTGCCCTTTTCCAGGCCGTTCGCGTCGCGCAGGGTGGCTATGCTGACACCGAACTTGCGGGATATCTCCCAGAGGCTGTCCCCTTTTTGCACTGTGTAGTTGGATCGCCGCCTGGCGAGCATCCGTTTTTGGGAATGACCTGTCCGGGGAATGGCTAATCGCTGGCCCGGGCGTATGAGGTGCTCTCCGCGATGCATGCCATTGATCCGCCTCAGCTTACTTACCGAGAGGCCGAAGCGTTGGGCGATCTCCGAGAGCGTATCCCCCCGCTTTACCACGTAAGTGGCGGATTCCTTCCCTTCGCTGCCAGAGGAGCTTGCTTTGGCCCTACCGGTGGGCACTATTATCGATTCTCCGGGATGGAGAAGATTGGAGGTGGTATTGTTCAGGTCCTTGAGGATAGAAATGGGCACGTCGAATCGCCGGGAGAGCCGCCACCAGGAATCGCCGTGCCGAATGCGGTACCGGGCGTAACCGGAATGGGGCCTGGAATCGGAGCGTTCCAGGAAGCGCTGGGCCAGTTTCTTTTTCCCCTGGGGAAGGTGCACTGTAATCGGATTGTCCGAAGGGGTAACCCGCCTGCGCAGTGAGGGATTGAGTTTGCGGAAGGCGTCCCATTCCATGTCCATGCTAGTGCACATCCGGCCGAGATCAGTGCCGGGGGGAAGCTCGAATCGGGCGAGCTCCCGGCGCCTGTCCAGATTTAGCTGCTGGAAGCCGTAATCTTGCAGGTTCTTGACAATCTTTAATATAGCCAGGAATTTGGGAACGTAAAAACGGGTTTCCCGTCTTAAGTATGGGCTGTCGTGGGACAATTCGAAGAACCCGTCGCTACCGCTGCGATGCAGGGCTCTCTCCACTGTTCCCTCGCCAGCGTTGTATGCCGCGAGGGCGAGATACCAGCTGTCGAACTGCTTGTACAGTTTCTTCAAATAGCGGGCTGCGGCCCTAGTGGAGCTGTAGGGATCCCGGCGCTCGTCCACCCACCAATTGACCTTGAGGCCGTAGTGCTGTGCAGTGCGTGGCATGAACTGCCACAGTCCGGCTGCTCCTGCGCGGGAGTAGGCCCAGGGATTGAATCCGCTCTCGGCAAAGGGGAGGAAGATAAGATCCTGGGGCAGGTCCTTCTTGCGAAAAACTTTACGGACGTAAGGAAGATATTTTTCGGAGCGTCTCAGCCATCTGCTAAAGGTCTTGCGTTGCCTGCGGGTGTAGTAGTCCACATAGTCCCGCATGATGGACGTGTTCTGTATTTCGATGCTGAAATCGATCCCCTCTATGGTGGACATGTCCGCGGATTTTTGGGTCTGGTTCTTTGCCGCGGGCTGACCGGGCAGAGAGAGAAGGAGCTCTTTTGCCGGGCGGACCTCCTCCTCCAAGGGTTGAGTGAAATCCTGGTTGATATCCTGGTCTAGTTGCGTGAGGCTGAAGTTCATGGTGGAAGTGAGCGGTTCGATCAACAAGGGCATTTGCCCCTCTGCCCGAGGACCGGAAGAAGTGGCGTTCTTCGCCTCTTTTGTCCCTTCTTCAGCGGATGTCCCCTGCGTGAGATGGGGCAGCTGTACTCCCGAGCAGGAATAGGCTCCCCCAAGGAGGACACAAACAAGTGCATAATACAGGATCACCCAGTAACGCTGGGGTGTTAACGGGGCTAAATATTTGAGCTGTTGCAGGACCTTTCTCACAGAGATAACCTTTTGCAGTTGTTTTAGCTTGATGCTTTTCGCCTACTCGGCAGTAAGGAGGCTATCACGACTTTATCCGGGTCATTCGGGAGGGATAAGCTAGCCTACCGGCCTGATTGCACAGGATAAGCATATTTCTCCCATATCGCAACCTTCGAGCAGGTGTGTCAGTTAACCGGGGCAACTAGTCCCCGGGTGCGCCCATAGGGAAAGGCGCGGGCCTCGCGGTATCCCCACCGCCTCCATTTCCTGCTGGAAGCAAAAAAATCGGTGCTGTTCTCCTGCGGCGCCCTAGCTGCAGGGAAAGCCCAACGCACAAACCAGAGGTGAAGGAGCATGGACCCTACAATCGTAGCCGGAAAAAGGGCGGTAAAAGAGATCCTACATCATTCTCCGCATACAGTCGAGGCGGTTTATTTCCAGGAGGGTAAGCGCAAGGAAATCGCGGCAATCATGTCCCTTTGCCGCAGCAAGGCGGTCAAGTTCCAGACTGTGCCCGCGGCCAAGCTCGAGGCGATGACAGAGCAAAAGCACCAGGGCGTGGTGGCCAAGGTTTTCCCTCCCGGATTCCTGGACGGGGAGCAGATCAGGAGCCGGGTGAAAATCTCCCGCGTTCCTCTCCTGCTCGCTCTGGACCATG
>JAIPEP010000094.1 GCA_021737085.1 Desulfohalobiaceae bacterium
GAGGTCATGGAGAACGCGCTCCAGGAGGCCCTGCTTCGGCAGGCTCCCCGCCTGGAACGTTTCGTCCCCACCCTGAGCGTTCTGGCCGCGGTCGCGCCCCTCCTCGGCCTCCTGGGAACGGTCACCGGGATGATCGCCACCTTCCAGGCCATCACCCTCCACGGCTCCGGGGATCCATCCCTCATGGCCGGAGGGATCTCCGAGGCCCTGGTCACCACCCAACTCGGCCTGGCCGTGGCCGTGCCGGTGATGCTCCTGCACCACCTCCTGGAGCGAAGGGTTGACGCTATCCTTTCGGACGCGGAGGAAAAGGGGAACTCCCTGATCCTGCTCCTCTTGAGCCGGGACAAGGACCGACAGGAGGAGGACTGATCCCATGTCCGAGATCCTAACCAGCGCCCGGGACCTCTTTCAGAGCGGGGGGCCGGTTCTCCTGCTCCTGGCGGCCCTCTCCGTCTGGATGTGGGCCCTGATCGTTGGCAAGTGGCTGGAGCTCTCCAGAATGCGCAAGCAGGAGCAGCCCCTGGACCGCTGCCTCGGGGCCAGGGTCGGGGAGGAGACCGTTTTCCCCGGCGCCCAGTGGCAGAAGGAGATCCTGGATCGGGTCGAGCGATACCGCAGCTCGGGGGTCCAGCCGGACAAGCGTATCATGGCCGACTTGCAGAGGTCCCTGGGGCGGCGCGTGGAGCGCTTCGTGCCCACCATTCTCGTCCTGGCCGCGGCAGCCCCACTGCTTGGTCTGCTGGGCACGGTGGAGGGCATGATCGAAACCTTCCGGGTCATATCCGCGTCGGGGACGAGCGAGGCCACATCCCTGTCCTCGGGGATCTCCCAGGCCCTGATCACCACCCAGACCGGACTGGTCGTGGCCGTGCCGGGACTGGTGCTGGGCAACTTCCTGCGCAGGCGGGCTAGAGGCGCCAGGGGCCGCATGGAGCGGTTCTGTCTGGGGCTTCTGCGCGAGCACACCCATTCGCAACATCCCGGGCAAACGCCGGAGGCTGCCTCATGAGCGCACTGGAGCGGATCCGCGGCAGACGGGGCGGGGGAACGGACATCAACATGGCCCCTTTGATCGACATGATCTTCATCCTGCTCATCTTTTTCCTGGTCACCACCAGCTTCGTCCAGGAATCCGGGGTCACCGTGGAGCGGCCCTCCGCCGAGAGCGCTGTCGCCCCGGAAAAAACCAACCTGATTATCGGTATCGACGAACACGGCAGGGTGCACATCCGGAACGAGGAAGTGGACATCCGGGCTGTGCGCTCCCGCATGGAGGAGTTCAGCGAGACGAACCCCAAGGGCTCGGTGGTCATCGCCGCGGACAAGAAGAGCACCACGGATACGCTGATCCGGGTCCTGGACGCCTGCCGCCTGGCGGACGTTTCAAACATCAGCGTCGCGGCGAGGAAGCCGCAGTAGTACCTATGCGCCCCAGTCTTCGCGACAGCTCCATCGCCGTTATCTGCGCGGTACTGATCAATGCGGTGATCTTCCTCTCCATTCCCTTCTTGAACACGGTGCGCGAACAGGAGGCGAAAAAGTCGTACATGGGCACTCCGGTCACGGTATCCTATCAGGCGGAGAAATCCGCGAACAAGCCGGAGGACTCCGAGCCGGACCAAAAACCCGAGCCGGAGCAGAGTGTGCAGCCGAAGCCCTCGCCACGGCCTCCGGATCTTTCGGAGCGGCAGCCCGAAGCCCCTGAAACGCGATCGGATCTGGACCTGCCTGAGCCCAGCTTCGAGCTGCCGGAGGCGGACATCGGCTCGGTGGCCATCTCCGCTCCGGAAACGCGCGCCCCGAAGCAACCTTCCTCGGGCCCTGAGGCGGTCTCCCTGCGCCAGGTGGACCGAAAGCCTCGCGTTCTCAGTCGGGTGGAGCCGGTCTATCCCCGCAGAGCCAGACAACGGGATATTACCGGCAAGGTGGTGCTCAAGTTCCTGGTGGGCAAGGACGGCACGGTGAAACGCATTTCCGTGGTTTCCGCGGACCCCGGGGGAGTTTTCGAGGACAGCGCTATCTCGGCTGTGAAAAAGTGGCGCTTCGAGCCCGGACGTGTCGACGGGGAGCCAGTTCCCACCTGGGTCCGGCTGCCTGTTTCCTTCACCCTGTCCGACTGAAGCCGACTCGATGCCTCAGACGGGTTGACAACCGTCGCGGCCTTTAGTGGCACGAATGTAAATTTCGTGCTACTAGAGGCCGCGACATTTCCGAAATCTCCAGCAAATCATGACTGCTTCGAATGCGCAGAATCTGTCCGCACGCGACAGATCGGCGATACAACGGACCCACACAGCATCACGCTCCGAGTCGAACAGAATCCGGAGCAAACAAGGAGGTCTCCCATGTCCCCAATCCGATTCCTTCTGATGATCCTTGCGGCGGGCATCCTGCTTCCCGCTGCCGCTTCCGCGCACATGCTGTGGATCAATGCGAGCGATTTCGCTCCGGACGCCGGGCAGGAGGTCTATGTCCGGATCGGCTGGGGGCACGAGTATCCCCGCGACCAGATGGTCAATCCGGACATCGTTGATGAGGTCAAGGTCCTTGGCTCCGGAGGACAACAGGTGGAAACCCAGCGGATCTTCCCGGATGTGGTTCGCTTCACTCCGAAATCGAAAGGTACCTATCGCGTGCTCGTTCAAATCAAGCCCGGATTCGTCTCCAAGACCCCCACGGGCCACAAGCTCGGGAACAAGAAGGAGCTGGACAACGCAGTTACCTGCTTCCGGCACAACATGACCGCCAAAGCCATAATCCAATCCGGAGACTCTGCCGCGACGGGCAACGGACAGGATGGCCTCGCCCTGCAGCTCGTCCCGCTCAAGGACCCTTCTGAGCTGAGCCCGGGAGACAAGCTCCCGGTCCGGGCCCTGTTCCAAGGGGAGCCGCAATCCGGGGTCACCGTCAAGAGCACTTCCCGGGGACACGACGGGGAATGGGTCTCGGAGAAGAAAACCGACAAGGAGGGAATCGCCCGTTTCGAAATCGACGGAGATGGGGCCTGGATGTTTCGGGCGGAACACCGCACCCCCTATCCGGATGAGACTGTCTGCGACCAGTACTTCTACACCTCGGCCCTGAATGTGAGCTTCTAGGCCCGAAGCAGGAGGCAAACCGCCAATCCCTGCAGGAGATCGACGCGAAAAAGCAACGCGTCCCTGAGCTCCGGATCAATGCGTCTTTCATCGCCTTCCCGTAACTGCGAAAAGGAGAAGATCCCATGAAGCACGTCATCTCCCTGGGCACACTCATCGTTTTTCTCCTGGCTGCGGCCTGTCCTTCTCCGGCACAGCAAGAACAAGGCGACACAACGTACGAGCTGGAGGGCATGGAAGTCCGCGCCACCAAGGAGGACAGGGACGTATCCCTCTCCCCCGGCTCCACCACCCTGGACCTCGAGGAATATGAGCCTGTGGGCTCCCCAAGCAGCGTCCTGGACGTGCTCGAGCAGAGCCCCCTGATCGACTTCCGCCAGGCCAGCGACCTGGCCCCGGCGGAGGACGGGGTGCAGATGCGCGGCTTCGACTCCAGGCAGTTCGTCACCGCCCTGGATGGTCTATCGGTGCAGAAGATCGGCGGGTACTGGGGACAACACTACCTGGACTTCTCCGGCATTCCCCTGGCGGACATCGATGAGGTGGAGATCATTTCCGGCCCCCACTCCGCCCTGTACCCGGGCAAGGCCATCGGAGGAGTGATCAACCTCACAACGCGGCCTCCAAAGCGATGGGACACCCTCAAGCCGGACGCGCAGCTTTCGACCAGCTACGGGACCTACGACACGCGAAACAACTTCGCCCGCGTGGACGGCGGGAACGAGGCCCTGAGCTACGGCATCTCCTACAGGGACTACAACACGGAGGGGTATCTGCGGAACAACGCCGCGGACATCGAGACCGTCGCCGGCAGACTCGGGCTCCTGCTGCCCACGGACGGCTATGTCCGGCTCTCGGGATCGCACACGGACAAGCTGCGCGAGGAGCCGGTTATCAACGAGCCCTCCCGCGCGGACTACGACTCGGATTATCCGGTAGTCAAGGACGAATACGCCCCCTACGGACCGGATGTGGGGCCCCGGAGGGAAAAGGACATATCCCTGCTGCGTCTGGATGCGGAACAGCCATCCTCCTGGGGGGACTGGAAACTAGGGGTGTACCGCAAGCACGAGGACCAGGTCTACAAATGCGACCAGGTTCCCGGAGGACGCTGGAAGAACGAGGAGGACGCGGAAACGGAGTGGCTCACCTGGCAGGGCAAGCTGCAGAACGACTTCAGCCTGGGGAATCACGACCTGACTCTAGGAGTGGATGCAGCCCGACTCTTCATGGAGGACGACGGGGAAGACCAGGAGCGGGAGCGCACCTACGCCGCCTTCGCCGAGGACGAGTGGCGCATTCTGCCCACCCTGACCCTGAAGACCGGGCTCCGCTACGATTACCAGACCATCTGGTGGTTCAACGAGAATGTTCGGACAGGCAATCGCATCGATCCGAACAAAGGCGAGAACATTGAAAAGGACTACTCCCAGCTGGTGCCCAAGTCCTTTCTCACCTACGAGCTGGACCGCTGGGCCGAGGCCCTGCGGGACACCTCCATATCCCTGGGGGTCAGCCACATCTGGACCCCTCGGGAGGAATGCTCGGTCTGAAGCTGGGGCTCAGGGATCGAGGCCGATCCCCTGGAAGGCACGGCGTACGATCTGGTCCTCACGCGCAGGCTGTGGAAGGACATCTCCCTGAAAACGAATTTTTACCATTACGATTTGTCCAATTACAACGTCATCGATTACGACGACCGATCGACTCCATGGCACAGAAGAACCTACGATTTGGAGGACGTGGACAAGGAAGGTGTGGAAGTACAGCTCAGCGGGCACCTTCTGCAGGATCTGGCCTTCAACGTGGGGTACAGCTACCAGGACTGGGAGTACGACGGAAAATATCCGGAGATGGGGGACCGCCTAAGCGACAAGGCCAAGCACCGGGTCAAAGGAAGTCTTCGCTATAGAGTTCTGGAAAACACCCTGTGCATGTTGGACTACTCCTATCAGTCCGATCAGATCGAATACGGCCACACAACGGACCCGGTCACTGACGAAACAACCACCTACACCAACCGCATGGACAGCTATCAGGTCTTTGATCTGGCTGTGGAGCAAACCCTGATCCGGGACAAGGGCTATATCAAGGACCTGAAGCTCAGGGTCTATTCCAACAACGTCCTGGACAAGGAATACGAGCAGGCCAGGGGCTATCCCATGACGGACCGCACCTCCGGCGCTGCCCTGACCTGTTCCTTCTAAAGCTCATCCCCTTCCCTCCGGAAAGCGGGTTTTCCGGAGGGAAGGGTGGCACGACGCTCCATTTCGCCGTGAGCGCCAATATAGAAGAAGCGCAAACACGGCTCACTTCCGGAGCCCGACGAGTCACACCCAATCCAAGGAGAGAAATCATGCTCACGAGAATTCTCCCCCTTTTCGCAGCCGCGGTCCTCCTCTTGCCCTGCGCGAGCCTCGCCTCGGGACAGGGGATGCTCCATGTCCTGGGCATGGGGCCCAGCGGCCCGGACCTGACCGCCCCCAGGGCCCTGGAGACCCTCAAGGAGGCGGATATTGTGCTCGGCCACCGCGACACGTTCGAACAATTCCGGGAATACATTCCTGAGGAAAAATACGCCTTCAACCCCTGGAAGGGGATTCACGGAGGCAATGCCACTGAGCTGCGGAAACAAAACCGCCAGAAGTGGCTCCAGCGGGTGAAGGAGCGGCGCAAGGAGCTACGAGACTTCGCCCTGAAGCGCATGAAGCAGGGCCAGGACATCGTGATCATGGACTCCGGGGACCCCTGTGTCTACGGCCCGGCGCTGTACTGGCTGCTCCAGGACTTCCCCCGGAAACATCTGGAGGTGATTCCCGGCATGAGCGCCTTCAATGCGGCGAGCGCGGCCCTGGAGCAGCCCATGGTCGGCGAGGCCGGATTTGTGGTGCTCACCTCACCCCGCACCCTGCTCCAGGAAAACGGCGAGCTGGACTCCCAGTTTTTCGAGGATATGGCCAAGTACGAACCCACCCTGGTCCTGTATATGGCCTTGAAGACCATGGATCAGCTGGTGCGGCAAATGAAGGAGGGAGGTTATTCCGGGGACCACCCCGCGGCAGTCGTGTACTTCGCCGGATACCCGGACAAGGAGAAGGTGCTCCGAGGGACCTTGGAAAACATTGTGCAAAAGGTGAAATCCCAAGAGGAAGACATGCTGGGCTTGGTCATCATCGGCGAGGCGGTGTCCCGGTCCGCAGAATAGCCCCGAAGGACGCGGCTTGAGATGAGCGAGTGTCCGGAGCGAATGTAAAACGGAGGCTCCCGGGCAGGCACCGGGAGCCTCCCGGATTGGCCAAGAGAAAAGAGAGGGCCGTCCTTGAAGAACGCACTGAACAATCACGAGCTCAAGCGCGAGCTGGGCCTGTTCTCCGCAATAATGCTCGTGGTGGCCAACATGGTCGGAACCGGGATCTTCACCACCACGGGCTTCATCATGCAGGAGGTAAACAATCCCTACACCATGCTCGCCTCCTGGCTGGTGGGCGGCCTGTTCGCCCTGTTCGGGGCCCTGTGCTACGGGGAGCTCGGGGCCCTCTTCCCCCAGGCCGGAGGGGAATACGTCTATCTGCGGGAGGGGTACGGCAAGGCCATGGGATTTCTGACCGGCTGGATCTCCCTGATCGTGGGCTTCTCCGCTCCCATCGCGGCAGCGGCCATCGCCTTCGCCACCTACCTCTTCCAGGCCCTGCCGCTCTCCGGCGAGGGGCTGGAGCTCACACTCGGAGGCGTGCGCCTCTTCGAGCTCTCGCCGATTACGGTGACTGCGGTTGCTGTCATCCTCCTGCTCAGCCTGATCCACTTCCATAGCCTCACCCTGGGGAGCAAAGTCCAGAACGGGCTCACCATATTCAAGATCGGGTTTTTACTCCTATTCATCATCTGCGGTTTCTGGCTGGGCCAGGGTTCCACGGAGCACATCGCCGCGGACTTTGAGGCCGGCTCCCTGTTCCAGGGGTCCTTCGCCGTGTCCCTGGTCTTCGTGGCCTTCGCCTACAGCGGCTGGAACGCGGCCGTCTACCTGGGCGGCGAGATCACCAATCCGGGCAGGAACATCCCCCTGGCCCTGGTGACCGGAACCCTTTTGGTCATGGGCCTGTATCTCCTCCTGAACCTGGTCTTTCTCTACGCCCTCTCCCCGGATGAGATCAGCGGCGTCCTGGAGATCGGAACCAAGTCGGCTGACGCCCTCTTCGGCCCCTCCAGCGGCACGATCTTCAGCCTGGCCATTTCCCTGGGCCTTCTCTCCGTATTGAGCGCCATGATCGTCTGCGGCCCCAGGATCTACTACGCCATGGCCCGGGACAACGTCTTCTTCAGGATCTTCAGCCGGGTCCGCCAGGGGCGAAGCACCCCGGCGCACTCCATCTTCCTGCAGGCCGGGATCGCCTGCGCCATGGTCCTGACCACCTCCTTCGACGGGCTGCTGTTGTACGTGGGCTTCACCCTCTCCCTTTTCGCCGTGCTCACCGTTCTGGGGTTGTTCCGCATCCGTTGGAGCCGTCCCGAGCTGAGGAGCCGCTACAGGACCCTGGGCTATCCGGTCACCCCGCTTCTGTTCGTGCTGGGCAACGCCTGGATCATCTACTTCACTCTCGCCAATAGGCCCCTGTCCTCCATCTGCGGCCTGGTCACCATAGGCTCGGGTCTGCTGGTCTACTGGCACTTCCACAGGCGAAACAACGGCGGCGGCTCCGGACCATCCTTTTCAGCGCGCGGGACAAGCTGTCTTCTTGCGCTCCTGGTCCTCTGCTCCGCCCTTCTCCTGAGCCCAGGCACGCCTTCCAAGGCCCTGGCCCACGGCACGGAAGGAGAGGTCGCCGTCCGGCAGGGGGTGCTCGTGGAAGCGAAGTACAGCGACGGCGAGCCCATGGCCTATGCCAACATCTCGATATCCCGTATTGGGGAGGACACGCCCTTCCAGCAGGGCAATTTGGACCGCCAGGGCCGCTTCCTGTTTCTGCCAGACAAAAACGGCACCTGGACCGTGGAGATAACCGACGGGATGGGACACCGTCT
The DNA here is from genome assembly GCA_021737085.1 of Desulfohalobiaceae bacterium. Lineage (GTDB taxonomy): Bacteria > Desulfobacterota > Desulfovibrionia > Desulfovibrionales > Desulfothermaceae > JAIPDU01. Next base: position 8,121 of record JAIPEP010000094.1, read on the forward strand.
CGCGTTGAGCAAGGAGATCAGTGAGTTGGACCAACTCGCCTCGATCCGGTCCCGGGAAGGAAGGGAGAAGGCCTCTCTGCCCCTGACTGCCAAGGCGGGCATGGGCCTCGCGGTCATTTTGGGGCTTTCCGGAATATGGGCCTGGTGGGCCTCGTGCCACCGATCCTGAATGGAATACTCCACAGCCTAAAGGCGATGGAATATTTCATTAAGCCTCTCGAAAAATGGCTTCTTCAACCACTCTTGGAAGCTCGACTTCGACAAAATATTCTTTGGGGTACAAATAATCCTCTCCGGACTCGTCGATAACACGGATATGCTGATATTCCTCTGCTTCCGGATCAGAAACCGCCTCATAGAGTTTTCTTACTTCCAACGATGCCTCGTATCCTTTATTCTTCACGCAAATCACTAATTGATGTTCCATAAAACCACCTTTCTATAATTTAATCCAAGAATTTTTTAATTTTGAATTCTTTTTTACCAATCCCATGGCATTCGTACCAATGTAATTCAACTTTTGTAACAACCCCATCTGTAAGCCTAACTGTGGCAATACCTTTTCGTTTTC
>JAIPEP010000095.1 GCA_021737085.1 Desulfohalobiaceae bacterium
CCCCCGCCCTTCGAGCTGAGCACCGAATGGTTCGGGCTGACCTACATCAACCTCAAGTGGCAGGACAAGATGGTCTCCGGAATGCTCAAGGCCTTTCTGGGCAGCTTCCTGGTGGTGCTGCTCCTCATGATCGTGCTCTTCCGCTCCGGGCTGTGGGGCATCCTGTGCATGATCCCGCTCACGGTGACCATCGCCCTGATCTACGGGATCATCGGCCTGGTGGGCAAGAGCTACGACATGCCCGTGGCCGTGCTTTCCTCCCTGAGCCTGGGACTGGCCGTGGACTACGCCATCCACTTCCTGGCCCGGAGCCGGGAGATCCGGGGCCGCTTCGGCACTTGGACCGATGCCGTGGGCCACGTCTTCTCCGAGCCGGCCCGGGCCATCAGCCGCAACGTGGTGGTCGTGGGCGCGGGATTTCTACCCCTGCTCGCGGCGCCGCTGGTGCCCTATCAGACGGTGGGCGCGCTCATCGCCTCCATTCTCATCGCCGCGGGGGCGGCCTCCCTGCTCATCCTGCCCACGGTGATCCGCCTGCTGGAGCCCTGGCTCTTTCCGCAGAACCGGCCGCGCCAGCTGATGTGCTTCTGTGGAACCTGCTTCCTGACCGCGGCGACGGGAACAGCCCTGGTCCTGGTCAACATCGGCCAGTTCCTGGAGGCGAGCTGGACCAGCTTGACCTGGATCGGCATCGCCGCCTTCGCCGTATTTCTCGTTCTGTGCTGGCTCAACTCCAAGAGGCAGAGCTGCGTTGTGGAGTAATTCTGGACCATCCGGTAGATGCGTAATTAATCCTTGGGTATGAACCGCCAAGTCGCGAATACCGCAAAGCAAAAGATCTTACCTTGGCGTTCTTGGCGTCTTGGCGGTTTTCTCATGCAACAAACCTAGGAGGGAAGTCACTATGTATAGGAAATGGCTTAAGGTGATGCTCACGGCCTGCATCGGTCTCCTGCTCGCCTGTGGAACGGCCCTGGCCCAGAACGGGGACCTTACCGCAGAGGAGGTCGTGGAGAAGGCGGACTACGTCTCCTACTATCAGGGCAAGGACGGCCGGGCCCAGGTAACCATGACCATTACCGGTCCCCAGGGGGACACGCGCAACCGCGAGTTCACCATTCTCCGCAAGGACCTGGAGGAGGAGTCGGAACAGCGGATCATGGACCAGCGCTTTTACGTCTTCTTCCACCGCCCGGCTGACGTGCGCAAGATGGTCTTCATGGTCTGGAAGCACACCGCGGTGGACCAGCCCGACGACCGCTGGCTCTATCTCCCGGCCATGGATCTGGTCAAGCGCATCGCCGCCGGGGACAAGCGTACCAGCTTCGTGGGCTCCAACTTCTTCTACGAGGATGTCTCCGGGCGGAACATGAACCTGGACCAGCACGAGCTCACTCAGACAACGGACACCTACTACGTGATCAAGAGCACCCCCAAGAATCCGGAGCAGGTGGAGTTCTCCTACTACAAGACCTGGATCCACAAGGACACTTTTCTGCCGGTGCAGACCGTGTACTGGGACAAGAACCGGGACAAGTACAGGGAATACAAGGTCCTGGAGGTGGACACCATCCAGGGCTACACCACGGTGACCAAGTCCAGGATGAAGAACCTCCGGGACGGCAGCCACACAGTGATCGAATACGAAAACGTGACCTACGACGTGGGCATCCCCAAGGACATCTTCAGCGAGCGCTATCTGCGCCAGCCGCCCACGCAGTATCTGCGCTAGGCCCGGCATCCGGAACCGAGCACCGCCTATCCGCAAGGAGAGTCACGCCGTGCCAAGGAAAGTGATCATCGCCGCCTGCCTCGTCTTCATGGTGGCCATCGGACCGGCAATGGGACAGGAGCCTTCCCTGCCCCAGGGGCTGGACGGAAACGCGACCTCGAGTGACACTCAGGGGGGCCCTTCCCTGCCCAGCGGACTGGGAGGGGATGAGAAGCAGAAGGACGGTGACGGGCCCGCCCTTCCCAGCGGCCTGGGGGGCGAAGAAGCTCGTGAGGATGCCCAGCCGGAGCGGGAAAAGGGCTGGTTCGGGAGAAAGGGCAGGATCCCCGTGCAGATCGCCGGCTTCTGGGACACGCGGGCGGGAAGCCGCTTGCAGGACGATCCGCACCAGAAGCGGCTCTCCCTGGCGGAGACCCGGCTGCAGCTCCAGGCCATGCGCTACTGGCCGGGCGGCAGTTTCGATCTCAAGGTGGATTTTCTCGGGGACGCGGCAGCAGAGGACCGCGGTCTGGATCTGCGGCGGGGAGAGGGTCCCGTCGACCTGCGCTCGGCTCATGTCTCTCTCAGCCCCCTGCCCTCGATGGACCTCAAGGTCGGACGCCAGGTCCTAACCTGGGGCACCGGGGACCAGCTCTTCATCAACGACATGTTCCCCAAGGACTGGGAGTCCTTTTTCATCGGCAGGGACACGGAGTACCTCAAGGCCCCGAGCAACTCGGCCAAGGCCTCGGTGTACACGGACGCGGCCAACCTGGATCTGGTCTACACCCCGCGCTTCAATCCGGACCGCTACATCGACGGACAGCGCGTGTCCTATTATCACCCCCGCGACGGCCGCTCCGGAAGGGACAACACCCTGCCCGCGGATCTGCCCGGGGACTGGATCGACGACGACGAGATCGCCCTGCGCCTGTACAAGAACGTTTCCGGCATGGAGCTCGCCGCGTATGCCTACGACGGATACTGGAAGAGCCCGGGTGGATTCGATCAACAGCAGGGTGAGGCCCTGTTCCCCGAGCTCTCCGTGTACGGGGCGAGCGCGAGGGGTAGCTGGGGCCCCGGCATCGGCAACATGGAAGTGGGATACTACGATTCCCGGGAAGACCGCGACGGCGACGACCCGGAAATCAAGAACAGCCAGTTCCGCGCCCTGGCCGGATACGAGCTGGAACCGCTGAAGAACCTCACCGTGGGGGCACAGTACTATCTGGAGCACATGATGGACTACGAGGACTATGAGGACAGCCTCCCGCCCGGCAGCAACAAGGCGGACGAAAACCGCCACGTGCTCACCCTGCGCCTGACCAAGCTCTACTGGATGCAGACCCTGGAGCTGTCCCTGTTCACCTTCTACTCCCCTTCGGACGAGGACGCCTATATCCGGCCCAGGGTCGTGTACGACCTCACTGACCAATGGCGTCTCGAGGCCGGGGGCAACCTCTTCTACGGGGAGGACGACCACACCTTCTTCGGCCAGTTCCAGGACAACACCAACGCCTACGTGGGGCTTCGCTACAGCTTTTAGGAAACCATCCGCGTCACCCTCCTTGCGCGAGAAGGGAAAGCATCTTCCGAATGGCCCCATTCACCTCATACCCTGCTGGCACGCCGGTTTTATTGCCTCCCGGAGCATCCACAATAAAGACGATCCGAATTGAGGCTCAAAGGTGCCCCGCAAATAACCCCCTCTAAAATCAATTTTTCTTTCGCTATCTGGCTTATTTTGTGCTACACTATGTACATATGTCTTTTTTCCCAGGCTTATATGCTACTTCAAAGCTATCTGCCTCCAGTTGAACCCCAAAAAGGGAGGGAACCACTATGTTTTCACGGACTCTAACTGTCATCGCAGTGATGACCATGGCCTTTGCGCTCTTGTCGGGGTCTATGTCTTGGGCCCAAGACAAGCAGGTCCCGAAAGTGGACAATTTCCTCATACTCTTTGACGCCTCCGGATCCATGAAATTCAGTTACAAGGACACGGATCAGGAGAAGGCCAAGCTGGCCCAAAAGGCCATGCTGACCATGAACCGGGCAATTCCGGAGTTGGGCTATCAGTCCGGCCTTTTTGCTATCGTTTCGGATTTTGAGGAGGTTCAAGGTGTAACTCAGTACGATTCCCAAGCATTCGGTGAGGCCATCGAGGAATTGTCCCTACCGGATCGGATTTTCGGTCTCTCGACACCCTTGGCTGAAGGCATGCAACAGATCGAGAGTCATTTATCCGATATGAGTGGCTCCACAGCAGTCATCCTTGTGACCGACGGTGAAGAAAACCGCGGAGGTTCTCCGGTACAAGTGGCCAAGGATCTCTATGTCAAGCACGACATCTGCTTCCATGTACTGAGTTACGCCCAAAGCGATTCCCAGAAAGAAACTCTGGATCGCATTGTTTCCCTGAAGGATTGCTCCGAGAAGATCACTGGACAGGAGGCTCAAAGCGAGACCGCTCTCAAATGGTTTGTTCACGAGGTGTTCTATGACACGGAAACCGCAGAAAAGGACGATGACGGCGATGGTGTGATCAACTCCAAGGACAATTGCCCCGGCACACCTTCCGGTGTCCAGGTCAACGCGGCCGGGTGTGCAGTGGACAGCGACAATGACGGTGTTCCGGATTATAAGGACAGATGCCCCAACACCGAGAAAACGCTTGAAGTGAATAGTAAGGGTTGCCCCATAAAGGGTCGAATGGAACTCAATGTGCTCTTCGCAACAGACAAGGCTAAAATCAAGCCCGGACACTACGAGGATCTTGATCAGGTTGCGCGAATCCTCAAGGAAAACCCGGAAGCCTCAATATTGATCGAAGGCCACACCGACAACATAGGTCCGGAAGAGTACAACATGAGGCTTTCCAAGCAACGGGCTGAAAGCGTCAAGGATTATCTAACGCAAAATTACGATGTTAACCCCCAACGTCTCGACACTAAAGGCTACGGCGAATCCAGGCCTATTGCTGATAACGACACCAAGGCCGGACGCCAGGAAAACAGAAGGGTCGTCATCGAAATCACCTCTATACCTCAAAAGGAATAGGTGCGATTTTCGGAGGAGATCGGGTAGGGCAACTCGCTCGGCTAAGGTGGACAATGAAACACGCAACAAACTGAAAAGATATCCCAATTCAAGTGGACATGCTTCCCATGCATCACCTTCTCAACAACATGGAAGGGAGCTGGGAGCATGTCCACGTATCTATTCCAATCGCAACACCAAACATTCATCCTGGAATCTGTATGTCCGGAACGTATCCTTTTGAAAGGCTCCCCAGTCCCAGCAATGAGAAAGCCTTTGATACACCTGCTCCTACCGCTCTTTGACGTGTTTTCTCTGCTCGCTTGACTCAGACGGAGCTCTCAACTAGGATTTTATCTGTTTCGTTACTAATGCTATCATTTTCGTTTTTGACAACCACTCAGGTGCGCGGGGTCCCGCCCCCGATCCGGGAGCGGGAGGCGCTGAAAAGGGAACCCGGTGCAAGTCCGGGACGGGCCCGCCGCTGTAATCGGGGACGAACGCCGCCTCATGCCACTCTTCAAACATGGAGGGGAAGGCGCGGCTATTAGGACAATCCGAGAGTCAGAAGACCTGCCTGAGTGACTGTTCGGGGTGCCGCTTCCGTGGCTGGAGCGCACTCTGTTGGATCCACGGTGGATAAAAACGGGATATCCCCGGGTCGATTACATTCGATCCGGGGATTTTTTTATTCTCCGAAAGGAGCCCTGCAAGCATGATACGGAAAAAAGCTGTCGGAAGAACGCTGCTGCTCGCCTGCTGCGTCCTGCTGCTCGCATCGGCCAGCAATATCCACGCTGCAAAGAAGCTCACGGATCAAACCGGCAGGCAAATCCGGGTGCCCGACTCCCCGCAGCGTGTGGTTTCCCTGGCCCCGAGCCTCACGGAATGCGTCTTCGCCCTGCAGCGCGAGGACAGGCTCGCCGGGGTCAGCGCCAACAGCGATCATCCTCCCGCTGCCACCGAGCTTCCCAATCTGGGCACCTATGTGGCTCCGGACCTGGAGAGGATCATCTCCCTTGAGCCGGACCTATGCCTGGCCACGCGGGACGGCAATCCCGTTTCCCTGGTGCGTCGCCTGGAGGAGCTGGGCATTCCCGTATTCGCCCTGGATCCCAGGGATCTGGATCAGGTATTCGACTCCCTGCGCCTTCTGGGCCGCGTTCTCGAGGCGGAGCGGAAAGCAGAGGAGCTCGTCCGCGATCTGAAGCAGCGCATCGAGCGCGTGCAAAAGCGGGTGGCCAAGACGGAGCACCGGCCGCGGGTCTTCTATCAGATCGGCGCCTCCCCCATTGTCTCCGCGGGCAGCGACACCTTCATCCACGAGCTCATCCGCATGGCCGGGGGGAGCAACCTTGCCGCGGGACCCAAGCAGTATCCCCGCTATTCCCGGGAGGAAGTCCTGGTCCTGGACCCGGAGGTCATCATCGTCTCCTCCATGACCGGGAACAGGGAGCTGACGCACAAAGTCCGCCGGATGTGGAGCGAATTCCCCGGCATCGAGGCCGTTCGCTCCGGCCGCATCCACGCGGTGGACGCGGACTGCCTCAACCGGGCCTCGCCCAGGCTGGTGCGGGGGCTGGAGATCCTGGCCCACCTCCTGCATCCCGGGCTCTTCCAGCAGACACCGCTGCCGGAGTGCCCATGACGGATCACACAAGGCAGCCCAGCACCCCGCTGCGGCGTCTCGGCCTCATCTCCTCGGGCCTGTTTCTCCTGCTGGGGATCGTCTTCCTCCTGGCCCTGATCTGGGGCTCCTCGGGTGCCAAGCCGCTCCAGGTGATCTCCACGCTTCTGGGGAAGGACTCCTCCGTGGCCGGGACCATCATCTGGCAAATCCGCTTCCCCCGGGCCATGCTCGCGGCCCTGGTCGGCGCCGCCCTGGGCCTGGGCGGGGTGGTCTTTCAGGCCTTGCTTCGCAATCCACTGGCCGAGCCGTACATCCTGGGAATCTCTGGAGGAGCGGCAGTGGGGGCCATCCTGGGCATGATCCTGGGGCTCTCCCTCTGCCCCGGTGTGGCCGGACTGGCCTTCGCCGGCAGCATGGCCACCCTGGCCCTGGTGCTCTTCATTTCCTCCGGCCGCAAGACACTGCAGGAGACGGGGCTCCTGCTGGCCGGGGTGATGATCAACGCCTTCTGCTCCTCCATCATCATGTTCCTCATCTCCATCGTCCAGACGGACAGGCTGCATAACGTGCTCTACTGGCTCATGGGCGACCTCTCCGGGTCGAGCCAGCTCCAGGCCCTCCCCCTGCTCGCCCTTCTGGTCCCCTGCTTTGTCTTCATCTTTCTCATGGCCCGTCCCATGAATCTCCTGCTCATGGGACGGGAAACCGCCAAGAGCCTGGGGGTTCGGGTCACTGCCACCACCCTGGCCCTGCTGAGCGTAACCTCCCTCATGGTCAGCGCAACCGTGGCCCTGTCCGGCCTGGTCGGGTTCGTGGGGCTGGTCATACCGCATATCCTGCGCCTGCTCCTAGGCCCGGACCACAGGGTGCTCGTACCGGGATGCGTCCTGACCGGAGCGGCCTTTCTCACCGGCTGCGACCTGCTGGCCCGGACCCTGCCCACCCAGGGCGAAATGCCCGTGGGTGTGGTCACGGCCCTGATCGGCGCTCCGGCATTCATCATTCTCCTCTACAGGTCCAAGGCATGAGCCGAGCCATCACCGCGGACAATCTCTTCCTTGCCTATGCCGGCCAGCAGGCCCTGAACGGCGTCTCCCTGCAAGTGGAACAGGGAGAGTTCTTCGCCATCATCGGCCCCAACGGCTCGGGCAAGACCACCCTGCTTCGAAGCCTGGCCGGGACCGCGGCACCGGACAGGGGGACGATTCGTATCCTGGGACGGGAGCTGGCAGACTACTCCAGACGGGAGCTGGCCCGGAACATGGCCCTGGTGCCCCAGCTCCCGGATCAGGACTTCACCTTCACCGTGCGGGAGGTGGTCCTCATGGGCCGCTCTCCCCATCTGGGGCTCCTGGGCCTGGAATCCGGACGCGACCACGACATTGCCCGCGGGAGCATGGAGGCCACGCGAATCGAGCATCTGGCCGACCGCCGAATGCATCAGCTGAGTGGCGGGGAGAAGCAGCGAGTCATGATCGCCAGGGCCCTGACCCAGGATCCGGCAATCATGCTCCTGGACGAGCCCACCTCCTCCCTGGACCTGGCCCACCAGATACGGATCATGGATCTTCTGGAGCGGCTGAAGACGGAGCTGGGCATCACCGTGGTCATGGTGGCCCACGACCTGAATCTGGCCGCGCTGTACGGAGACAGGCTCCTCTTGCTCCGCGACGGCCGGGGCGAACATACAGGGCCGCCGAGCGAGGTGCTCACCTTCGACAATCTGGAGCGGGCCTTCGGCTGCGTGCTCCTGGTGGACGAAAGCCCCGTGGAGGACCTGCCCAGGGTGAACATCATCCCCGGCAGGCATCTGGACCGGGACCTGATGCGACGGACAAAAAGCCGATCATCCCAGGAGGACGAACCGTAAAACGGCTTACACGGACTGAATACAACCGACTGACGTGCTTTCCTTTCCCCACTTGACGCAAAAGACAGCCTCAACTAAAATACTATTTATTCTTGAAGTGATTGCATTTATTTGAGTTGCTTTCTCCTGCAAGAAAAGATCTTTGACTGACACTCAGGTGCGCCATGCGCTCCACGCTACATGGAGCGGGAGGAGCTGAAAAGGGAACCCGGTGCGAATCCGGGACGGGCCCGCCGCTGTGATCGAGGACGAACGCCGCCTCATGCCACTCTTCAAACATGGAGGGGAAGGCGCGGCTATTAGGAAGATCCGAGAGTCAGAAGACCTGCCTGAGTGATTTGTTCGGGGTGCCGCTTCCGTGGCCGAAGCGCGTCCTGATGCGTCCGCGGTGGATAAAAACGGGATATCCCCGGGTCGAATGC
>JAIPEP010000096.1 GCA_021737085.1 Desulfohalobiaceae bacterium
CCTGGAAAACACCAGATACATCCGGGCCTACGCCGGGGTACGGCCCATCTATTCCTCCGGCGGGGAACAGACCGGCGGAGATCGCTCCGCTGGCAGGGGGTTCGTCCTGCTGGATCACGGCGAGGAAGGAGTGGCAAACTTTCTCTCCCTGACAGGGGGAAAGCTCACCACCTATCGCCTCATGGCCGAGAAATGCGCCGATAGGATTTGTGAGCTCCTAAGCCTTGACGCGGCGTGCAGAACCCATCTGGAGCCCCTGCCTCCATCCGAGGACGGAACACATCTGGAGCATCGGGCTGCGGAGCGCATCGGATCGAGCAAGGACAGCACGGATGACCCGCTTGTGTGCGAGTGCGAGATGGTTCCCCGCAGCGACTTGCTCCGTGTTGCGGACACATCCGCCAGGCAACACCGAAGTCCGGATCTCACCGCCCTCAGGCTCAGGAGCAGGATGGGCAAGGGACCATGTCAGGGAACATTCTGCAGCATCAGGGCACCCAAGTATCTCTTCGGCGAGGGGGACAAGCGAAAAAAGGCGGAGTGGGTCGGGGATTTCCTGCGGGAACGCTGGAAAGGGGTGCGGCCGGTGCTCTGGGACACTCAACTGGCCCAGGCCGAACTCACCCAGGGCCTGCACTGCGGCTTTTTCAGCCTGGAGGCACCCTGGAATCGAGGCGGGGAATGATCGAGGAAAGCGCCATCCATGTAGACGTGGCGGTGATCGGCTGCGGAATCGCCGGCCTCGCGGCAGCGCAATTCGCTGCGGACAAGGGTTGCACGGTGGCCATTGTCGGCACCTCCGGGGCCACGGACTTTTGCAGCGGGCTGTTCGATCTGCTGGGCGCCTTGCCTGGCGAGAAGAACCCCCGCGAGAACCCCTGGCAGGCCCTCCAGGAGTTGGGGCAGCACATTCCGGGGCATCCCCTCCATAAGGCGGGCGCGGATGCCGTCGCCCGCGCCCTGGAGCGCTTCGGCAAGGTGCTGGCAAACCAAGGAGTGGAATACACAGGCTACAGGGAGCAAAATGTTTTTCTCCCCACCCAGCTCGGCACGATCCGTCCCGCCTATCGCGTGCCCGCGACGATGTGGCCCGGCATCGAGGCGCTGAAAAACAACGCGCCCTGTCTCATACTGGATATGGAGGGGATGAAGGACTTCGACGCGGAAGGCATGGTTGCGGCTCTGGGCAAGTCCCGGACCGGCGCCCGGAGCGATACCCTTCCCCTCCAAGGCCTAGCTCGGGGCCCGGAAACCGGCTTACACCTGCTTGCCCGGAGCCTGGAGAATGATCAGAACCTCGGGGAGCTGGCCCGGGCAGTCAGAGACCGCCTCAGGAATGGCGAGTCTGTGGGGCTGCCCGCCATGTTGGGGATCCATGATCCGGACGGGATCAAAAGGCGATTTCAGGAGATGGTCGGCGTTCCGGTCTTCGAGATCCCCACCCTGCCCAATCCCGTACCCGGAGCCAGGATCAGGGAGGCACTGTACTGCGCCTTCCAGGAAGAGAAGGGGATCAGGACCCTGATACCCGGCCGCGTCCTGCGCGCTAGCGCGCGGGGGGACAACGACTTCCTGCTCCAGACGGACGGGGAGGTGCCGAGAAGGCTGATCCGCTCCTCTGCGGTCGTTCTCGCCAGCGGAAGATTCCTGGGCCATGGCCTGCAGGGGGAGCGGGAGGGAATCCGGGAGCCCCTGTTCCAGCTGCCGGTGGCGCAGCCGGAGACCCGCAGCGCTTGGCACCGTCCGGATCTCTTCCATTCCCGGGGACACGATGTCGATTCGGCGGGTATCGAGACAGACGCTTGGTTCAGGCCTGTGGACGGGCGGGGTAGGCTAATATACAGGGGGTTGCACGCCGCCGGCTCCATACTGGCCCACGCGGACTGGATGCGCTTCAAGTGCGGGACGGGAATGTGCCTGGTCAGCGCCTGGCGGGCAGTGGAAGGCATTGCCGCCGCCAAGGGGCTGGGATTCGAGGAATAAGGGGGCAACGGCAAGTGATCCGGTCCCTTGCCGCGGGCAAGAGCCGCGCAACCGGCCCGGAGGCGAAGCAAAAACCAGGTGTGTTAATGGCGTCTCTGCCAGGCACAGGGCAAATCACTTACCGGGCTTCCGAAGGGGCTGCCAGGCGGGCCGTTGCAGGAAGCTCCCTTCCACCTATAGTTTATAAATTTTGTCTGTTAAAGTTTATACATATCCGACTGTTTAGCCTATGCTCTGGATCGTCCTCGCCCTGGCCACGGCCTTTTTCAATGCTTCCGCGGCTACTCTGGCCAAACGCGGCCTATCCGAACTGCAGCCGTGGGAAATGGGCATGATACCCACGGCCTATGCCGGGCTCTTCTGCCTTGTCCTTTTGCCCCTCATCGAGATCCCGGAGCTGGATGCGGCCTTCTGGTGGGCATGGGGGCTGTCTTTGCCCCTTATGGTCGTCGCCCTCTACTTCCAGTTCTCGGCCATCCAGCTCTCCCCGCTCTCCCTGACCATGCCCTATCTTTCCTTTACCCCGGCCTTCGTCATCTTCACCGGGTTTGTGCTACTGGGTGAAGTCCTGAACCTATGGGGAATTCTCGGGGTTTTGTCCATCGCTGCTGGGGGATACGTGCTCAACGTGGAGCTGGGCAGCGGCCGCGGACTTCTGGATCCGGTAAAGGCAGTTTTCCGCGAACCGGGGTCCTGGCGCATGTTGGTTACCGCAGGCATCTTCAGCCTAACCGGTGTCTTCGGCAGAATGGGGGTTTTGCACTCCTCGCCCATGTTCTTCGCCCTGACCATGTTGCCTGCCCTGGGGAGCCTATTTGTAGCCACCGGTTTCCTCTTAGGCCGGGCCAGAATCTCAAGCCTGTGGAAAAAGCCGCGCTCCGCCCTTTTGGCCGGTCTCTGCGTGGCCCTGGAGATCATCTGCCATCACTTTTCCATCGCCCTTGCCAAATCGGCGTACATGCTTGCCGTAAAGCGCCTAAACACTCTGATCTCCGTGATCTTCGGCAGATTCGTCTTCAAAGAGAGGAACATAGCCGTTCGCTTGAGCGGAACCCTTCTCATGATCCTGGGCGTGGCCATGATCGGATTGTTGGGGAAGTGAGAACCATGCCTGCCAGGGCACTAAATTAAGGAACCTTATAGTCAAGTTCGTTGCAGCGACCTTCTGGAAGCATGATTGGCTAAACCCCCTTCTAAATGTAGAGGACAACCGCGTAGGTGCCAATTTCCAACAATGAATTGTCATTGTAGGGTTATGCAAAGTACAACTACATGCAGCCTCAAGGGCGCAAAATTGTTATGCTGCAGATGATTTTTCCTTTGACTTCCGCCGTCTTTCTTCTTCCCGTATTTCCCGCCTCAACAGCTTGCCCACCTTGGATTTGGGAAGCATGTCGCGAAATTCAATGTAGCTCGGGACCTTATAAGAAGCCAGCCTTTCCCGGCACCATTTGAGCAACTCCGAGGCGCCAACCCCTCTGACGTCCTCTTTCATGATAACAATAGCCTTTATCCGTTCCCCCACCTTTTCGTCCGGAACACCCACAACGCAAGCATCTATAACCGCAGGATTATCCTGAAGCACGGATTCCACCTCAGAAGCCGAAACCCGATAAGCCTTGTGTTTAATTATGTCTGCCGAGCGTTCCACATATACCAATTGTCCCTGCTCATCCCTGCGCACAAAGTCTCCCATGCGGTAAAACACTTTTCCCTGCAAGGAAACAAAGGATTTTTCCGTTTCCTGGGGCTTGTTCCAATACCTCTTGAGAGTGTATGCAGAGGTGACCAACAACTCTCCGATTTCTCCATCCGGCACCTCTTGCAGGGTTTCCGGATCGACAACGATACATTCCCTGCTCTGCAAAGGATGGCCGATGGACGTGGTGTCCGGCTCCCTCTCGATTCGACTGTAGGTGATGTGCCCGGCTTCGGTGGAGCCGTATACCTGATATATTGGAATCTGCAAGAGATTCTGCCAACGGTTGAATATTTCCCGAGGCAACACATCCCCGCCACAATAACAATACCGCAGGGACCGCAAATCGTATTGATGTAGGCGATCGTTTTCCAGGATCATCCTATACAATGCCGGAACACCGAGCATCCAGCGGACCAGGTAACGCTGTATGGATTCCAAAATGGCATCCACGTGGGGGGAAGGCATAAGAACGGTGGTATTACCCTTGTTCAGCCCCACAGAAAAGAAAAATCCAAGAGCCATGATGTGGAAAAGCGGATTGATTGCTATATAAACATCCTCGCCTTCTAACAGATAGTCGCCAAAGACGTCTTCAGTGACATCGTTTACGTAGGAAGTCATTCCAATATGGTTTCCGGGCACGCCCTTGGGAAGTCCTGTGGTGCCTCCGGTGTACAGTATATAAGAAAGATCGTTCCACGGATCGACCTTAGCATTATCCTTGATAGCAGGAGAATGCAATAATGAGTTAAAGGAATAAACATAGTCTTTTTTTTCTACTTTTCCACCAGGAACCTTATCAAAAATATTCCCGCATATACGTTTCCAAACGGGAAGCATATCCACCAGATTGGTTACGATCACTCTTTTGAGCACTGTCTTCTCAATTACATCCTGCACATAACAAAAATTAGTATCTTGACAGATTATTGTCTCCGAACCGGAGTCATTAACCATATACTCTAGCTCAAAAGAGGTATATATGGGAGAGATAGGCACAGCTACCGCACCGATCCTCTGAATTCCCAGAAAAGCAATAATCCATTGGATACAGTTGGGGATAAATATGATAACCCTGTCTCCCTTTTGCACGCCCATTTCCGTCAAGGCCCCGGCAAATCGGCCGCTCAATTCATAGAGTCGAGAATAGCTGTATCGTTCACCCAGGTAGATCACCGCCGTCTTGTCCGGATACTTGCCACTCATGCGCTCAAAGCGGGTGTAGATGAGCTCTTGGGACAAGGCTTCATAAGAGGTCTTCATCGTGAATACACTCCTGCAGTAGCTTTAAAATAGGCTTTGCCCAAAATTCGCGGCTGGATCTTTTCACATCCCGAAATAGGCCGCCCGGACATCTTCATTGTTCATCATCTCCTGGCCACTTCCCTCCAGAACGGCGGAGCCGTTCTCCAGGATATAGGCGTAGTCCACTATAGGCAGGACCGGTCGCGCGTATTGCTCGGTGATTATGACCGAAATCCCCCGTGTTTCGCATATGTCCTTGGTAGCCCGCATAAGATTGGCCTGAATGCGGGGACTCAAGCCAAGCAATGGTTCATCCAGAAGCAAAAAGGTGGGTTGGGCCATGAGCGCACGCCCTATAGCCAGCATTTGCTGCTCTCCACCGCTCAAAAAGCCGCCGGTCCTTTTTTTGAGTTTACCCAGATCCGGAAACAAGGAAAAGACATAGTCCAAGGTTTCCCGGAAACGTGCCTTGGGGGCCTGATATCCTCCGATTTTCAAGTTTTCCAACACACTGCTCTCAGTAAAGATCCTTCGTCTTTCCGGACAAAGGACAATGCCCTTCCTGGCCCTTTGGCTGGGCTTTAAATTTGTAATGTCTTGGCCGAAGTAGGTAATGCTCCCAAAGACACTGATCCTTTCGCCCCCGGCCATGAGCTCCTTTTTCCTGATATCCAGCATTATTCCCGATAAGACATACATCAATGTGGACTTTCCCGCACTATTGGCGCCGAATACACCCACTATGCGATTCACGTCGCAACTGAGGCTCACATTGTTCAGCCCAACCATGTTCTCGTAAAAGACCATCATGTCTCGAGCTTCAAGCATAATCCAGCCCTTCCAGGATATCTTCAGACCCGAAATACGCCTCTTGCACCGCGCTGTTAGCCATGACCTCCTCCGGGGTACCCTCAGTGAGTTTTTCCCCGAAATTGAGCACCATGACCCGGTCCGCCACCCGAAACAGCTCGCGGAGCCTGTGTTCGATCATGATCACAGTCACCCCCTCATCCTGTAATCTCTCTATCAGTGGAACCATGCTGGCTATTTCGCTCATGCTCAGACCGGAAAAGATCTCGTCGCATAGGACCACTTCGGGATTCAGGGAAAGGCATCTGGCCAGCTCCAGGCGCTTGAGATATCCGGTGGATAGTGTAGATGCCAGTTTATACGGGATATAGGAGTCGCGCTCAAAGCCGATGTCTTCCAAAATGTCAATGCCCACTGTCTCCCGGTCTCCAAGCTTACCTCCGCCGCCCCATCCACCTGTCCGTCTAGCCCTTGGAGAAAAGAGAGGGACAACTAGGTTCTTGTACGCCGGAAGGCTGTAATAGGGCCGCATTATCTGAAATGTACGGGTAATGCCCATGTCTGCGATCTTGTGTGCCGGTTTATTGGTGATATTCCTTCCCCGGAAAAGAATCTTTCCGGAGCTCACCCTGATAAAGCCGGTCACGCAGTTGACCACCGTGGTCTTTCCAGACCCGTTGGGACCGATAACACCCAAAACTTCGCCCTTATGGAGGCGAAAGCTCACCCTGTTCAGGGCCACAACTCCTCCGAAGGCCTTGCTGATGTCCTGGACGTCCAGGATCGGGTTGCTCATACCTTAACCCACCTTTCAAATTGATGATATTTTCTCTGGGCGTATACCATCAGACCCTCACTGCGCACCACGATAAAGGCCACCAGTATCAAGGCATAAAAGACAATCCGCAGGGTCCCGAACGCCCTGAGCAACTCCGATATGGGAACCAGAATAAAGCATCCCAAAACCGGACCCACCAAGGTGCCGCTTCCACCGATAACTGTAGCAGCAATGGGTAGAATGGAAAAATCCAATGCTAACAGAGAAATTCCGGCCCACATGTAAATATGCACCAGACAGGCCCCGCTGAGGCAACCCATCGCTGAAGCGATGAAGACGCCAATAGCCTTGTAAATATTGATGTTTATTCCTGAAGCCCTGACTGCTTGGTCATTGTCTCGAACCGCCCGGAACATGAGCCCCATATCCGTGTTGACGAGTCTGCGCATTCCGAACAGACATACCAAGACCAAAAGAATGGGCACATAATACTGCGCTTGAGAGCCGGGAAAGCTTTCTATTCCCATGATTCCGTCGGTTCCGCCCAGAACATCCAGGGCCACGATGAGACGGTCGAAAAAAAGGGGGTACATAAGGGTTACGATAGCGAAATACACTCCCCGAAGGGGTATGCAGGGCAGCAGCAGCAGAGTGCAGATTAAACCGCCTGCGATGGCAGCTATGGGGATGGAGAGCACCGGGGGCAGACCGAAGGTCGCATTCAACACAGCGGTAATATATCCCCCGGTGCCCAGGAAAAAGGCCCCGCCAAGGCACACCAGGCCCAAATGGTAGGCCAGAAAATCGAAACTCAAGGCAAGAAGGGCGTATATGCACACAATGGAAATAACCCGCTGCCAGTACATTCCGGGCACTATCACTGGTAAAAGCAGTAAACCGCAAATCAGAATCAGCCGGGGAAGTGTTAAATAGGAAAGCTCGCGCCAGGACATAAGGCTGTACAAGCCGTCGGAGCGAACCTTGATTCCCCGATCCAGCCTTTCCTTGCGGTATTCATGCCCACGATTCATATCACACCCTTTCCTCCAGTGCCTTCTGCCGACCAAAGATTCCGGAAGGACGCAGCACCAAAGTCAGTATAATGGCCAGAAGGGCAACCACCATCTGATACTGCGCCCCCCAATACACCTCAGTCAAAATCTGAGCGAATCCGATGAGAAACGATGCCAGCACTGCTCCCATCCAGCTGCCCAGTCCGCCGACGACGCACACTGCTATGGCCAAGATGAGGACATTGTAGCCAGCATCCACCGTGATATTGCCCAAGGGCAATAAAAGTACCGCGGCAATTCCTGCCAGCATCGCCCCGAAAGCCATAGACACAACTGCCATGCGATCGGAGTCTATACCCAGCATCATGGCCGCCCGTTCGTCCTGGGCCATCCCCCTTAGCGCCAGACCAATTCGGGTATAGTGCGTGAAGAGCCATAATACGCCCACGATTGCACCCCCGATCACCACGACCAGTATGCGGTGAATATCCACCGAAACCTGCATGACTTGCATTCCACCCTCAACAAAGACAGGGAGGGTGTAGGTCATTCCCTTGAAACCCCACCAGCGAAACCCTTCCAGAATAGCCAGCCCTATGGCGTAGGAAGCGATGATTTCCGAAACCGGCATGCCCCGTACGCGGATAAGGACGAATTGATAGATAAGGGCCCCAACAACTCCCACGACAACCATAGCCGCAAGTATGCTGAAAAAGTAGTTGAGACCCGCAGTATTCAAAAAGCTCCAGACCATGAAACCGCTTATGACGTATAAAGCGCCGTGGGCAAAATTGGCCACCCTGCTTATTCCGTAAATCAGTGCGAAACCCAGAGCCATCAGGGCTAGCGAGACGCTGTTGATGATTCCATACACAATAATATCCATAAGTGTCCTCATTCCGAGAAACATACAACCCATTCGACGGGAAGCCTAAAAGAACGGGCAGTTTTTCAGTGCTCTCCTATGGGTCCCTGCAACTTATTCCTTCATCCAGGGAGGAAGCACAATGTCCCCCACAGCGATGGATTGGGGATAGACCACCACCCTTTCGCCGTCCTGCCATTGGAAAATACTGCCCACTGCCCCTTCCTGGGGATCAGAAGCGGGGATGACCTGATGACTC
>JAIPEP010000097.1 GCA_021737085.1 Desulfohalobiaceae bacterium
CCAGCAACCGCGAATAAGCTGTTTTTCCGCCAAGGTCCTTCCTCCTGATTGATGGAGAGGACCTTAGCAAAATTCGTTTAGCGGCGCCACCCCTTTCAAGGGATTTGTGGCAAAAAATTTAGACCCCGTGAACGGTTACATAGGCTATGTAGTCCAGGGCGCGTGGGTTCTACAGGTATAGTAGGAGTATTTAAGGCTATTTCAACAAGCGGTGGATTGCGCGCTCGTTCATTCCTGAAAGTCGAGTTTTTGTCGATCTAACCCGAAACTCGCTCCGGGCTTCGTGCCATTTTCGGCCCGGACGGCCATGCCGCAAACAAGCATCTCAAGCACGGCGAAGACTCCGCCCTTCAGCCTGAACACATAAGATCAAAGACCTCGTTGACATATCCACCAAACAGGAGTAATTGAAAAGAAGGCACTTTATAAGTTATTCCTGTTACTAAGGACAAAAGATAGAGGAATGATGATTTGGACGGGAATGCCTCGGCAATAATTAATCCTTGCTCATCCCGTTCCACGGCTTAGACACCATACTGCGGCATCCGACTCTGACGTTCGATATACAGTTTGGACCAGTCAACCGTTAAACATAAAGTTTTATTCGAGCCTTGCCGGAGCCCTTCTTCTCCTCTTCGGCTCCGAAATTAGCCCTGGTTGAAGGAGCGACGACTCTTTCGAAAGAGACGACCTTCAAGGGGTTCGACCATGCAAGCGTTACGCACAGCGAGCTGTCTGCTCCTGCTCGGCGCTCTGGCCCTGACCAGCGCTCACGCCTCCCAAGTGCCCAGAATGGACAAGGACCAGCTCAAAGCCATTCTGAACAACTCCGACCTGATCCTCTTCGATGTTCGACCTTTCGCACAATGGGCCGCAAGCTCCCAAAAGCTCCCCGGAGCCAAGCACAAGGATCCACATCAGGCCCGCCAGTGGGGCCAAACCCTGGACAGGAACAAAACGGTGGTCACCTATTGCGCTTGACCCCATGAAAGCTCAAGCGCCCGGGCCGGGCGCGAGCTCATGGGAATGGGCTTTGACCGGGTTTTTGCTCTCAAGGGAGGATTCCAGGAGTGGGTTGAAGCCAATTATCCGGTTGAAAAGAAAGAGAGTTCTGCTCTCGGGTGTATTCCGTGTCACAGGAATGTGACTCCCAATATCGTGGCTCAATGGGAACAGAGCCTCCACGCCCAAGATCTGAACAATGTCTCCTGTTCCGTGTGCCACGGGCGCAAGCACCGCTCGGCGGACGATGTCTCCCAGACGAAAATCCCCGCAGCCAAGACCTGCCGCACTTGCCACGAACAACAGGGTGCCGAGTTCGCTGAGGGCAAACACGCATTGGCCCGAAAGGCAGTCCAATACGGACAGCCCCTGCACTGGTCCTTCATGGCTGCCAGTCGCAACAGGACGGCGTGCATGCGCTGCCACAGGATAGGCCTTGCGCCTGAGCAGGAAAACGCGGGCCACAACGCATCCTCACCCGGAGCTGCCTGCGGCTCCTGCCACAGCAGCCATGCCTTTTCCACCGACGAAGCTGCTTCTCCCCGGACCTGTCTTCCTTGTCACCGCCCCCAATGGAAGGCCTATTCCTCCTCACCGCACGGCGAGCGTTACGAGCTCAGGCGACAGGGCCTTCTGCCTGTGGAAAGCAGAGCTCCCACATGCCAGACCTGCCATATGCAGCAGGGGAAGCACGGCGTGCGCACAGCCTGGGGCTCTCTGGGCCTGAAATGGCCCCCGTCCGAAGAGGCTTCGGCCTGGGGACTCGCCCGAAAGGACATATTCCGGGCTCTTGCCTACATCGATGCGCAGGGACGAGAAACGGATCAGCTCCAAAGGATGCGGAAGATAGGAATCATGCGCTCCAGCGAGCTGGCATGGCAGAAAGAGCGCATCCGCATGAAAAAGACCTGTTTCGGGTGTCACAAAGCCTCCCTTGTCAAAAGAGAGCTGGACCATGCCGAAGATGTCCTGCAAAGAGCCGACATTTTATTGGCAAAAGCCCTGCGCACGGTTGCTGAATCGCGGCAGTCCTCGACCGGAAGCCTTACCGGTTCGGACACCGTTTTGGGTTTTCCTCATCTGACGACCCTGTATGAGACTGACTCCCGCATGGAAGAGCTTCTCGACCTCATGTTCCAGCGGCACCGGATGCGGGCCATCACAGGCGCCTTTCACCTGAGCCCTGATACTGCCTATCACCGGGGGCTGGACAGGATGCGTCTGGATCTGAGCGAAATCCGCTCCCTTGCGGACGAACAGAGGGACGATCTTCCCCGGGGAAGCCATGGACAGGAACAGTCCACGAAAAGCAAATGATTTTTCAGGATTTTTGAACTCGAACAAGGGGGATATAGCTATGTGTTCCAGAAAATTGTTCCCAATAGCCGGGGTGGCTGTCTTCCTGCTGTTCATAGGCGCCTGGGCCGCTCAGGCCCAAAATCTGCGGGTGGCGGTCATGAACGTCAGGACCTGCACCTGTGACGCCTCCGCGGACGAGGTCAACATTATTCTCGGCGAAATGCCCGGAGTCATGGACGTGGAAGTGGACATCCAGAGACACATGGTCACGGTGACTTTCGACGAGAACCGGGTCAGTTTGCAGGATATGAAGGAGAAGCTGGCCCGAAACGATCACCGGGTCCACGGAAAGGTTCGTTTCCTGCAGTGAAGAGGCGGGGTTCATATTCAGATAATTCAGCAAGTTGATCTCATTCACATACAAACATCACGCAACCGACAAAAGCATGGAGGTTGGAGCAATGGGCATTTCCAGGAGGGACTTCTTCAAGATCTCCGGAGGAGCGGCCGCGGCCGGCAGCTCCGTGGCCCTCGCCCGGGAGACGGCTCAGGCCCAGGCCCCGGAAAACAAGCTCGAAGGGGCCCAGGTGACCACCACCATCTGTCCCTATTGCGCCGTGGGCTGCGGTTTCAAGGTGTATTCTCGGGACGGGGAGGTGGTCCATATCGAAGGGGACTCCGAGCACCCTATAAATCAGGGCCAGAGCTGCCCCAAGGGGGCCTCGCTGTACCAGTTCGTGAATAACGACAAGCGCGTGATGAAGCCCCGCTACCGGGCCCCCGGGGCCAAGGAGTGGGAAGAGGTCGAATGGGACTGGGCCCTAGACCGCATCGCCAAGAGGATCAAGAAGACGCGGGACGAGACCTTTGTCCACAAAAACGACAAGGGCCAGATCGTCAACCGCACTGAAGGGCTGGCCCACGTGGGCAGCGCCGCCCTGGACAACGAGGAGTGCTACCTGCTGCAGAAATGGCTCCGCTCCCTGGGGCTGGTCTATATCGAGCACCAGGCCCGTATCTGACACTCCGCGACTGTAGCGGCTCTGGCAGAGTCGTTCGGACGCGGGGCCATGACCAACCATTGGATCGATCTGCAGAACTCCGACGTCATCCTCATCATGGGCAGCAATGCCGCGGAGAACCACCCGGTCTCCTTCCGCTGGATCTCCAAGGCCCGTGAGCACGGGGCCACGCTGATCCACGTGGACCCCAGATACACCAGGACCTCCTCCCAGGCAGACTACTACGCGCCCTTGCGTTCCGGATCGGACATCGCCGTTCTCGGGGGCATGATCAAGTACATCCTGGACAACAACCTGGAACACGAAGAATATGTCCGCCTCTATACCAACGCCACCTTCATCCTCAACGAGGACTTCCAGCTCCCGGCGGAGCTGGACGGCGTCTTCTCCGGATACGATCCGGAAACCCGCTCCTACGATCAAAGCACCTGGGCCTTCGCCAAGGACGAGAACGGGGTGATCCGCAAGGATCCCTCCATGCAGCACCCCAGATGCGTGTACCAGCTGCTCAAGAAGCACTATTCCCGCTACGACCTGGACACCGTCTCCGATATTTCCGGCACGCCCAAGGAGCTTTTGCGCACCATCTACAGGACCTATACCGCCACGGGTAAGCCGGACAAGGCTGCCACCATCATGTACGCCATGGGCTGGACCCAGCACACCGTCGGGACCCAAAACATCCGTACCATGGCTATCGTCCAGCTCCTGCTGGGCAACATCGGCGTGGCCGGAGGCGGGGTGAACGCCCTGCGCGGGGAAAGCAACGTGCAGGGCTCCACGGACCACTGTCTCCTCTTCCATATCCTGCCCGGATATCTGAAGACCCCCAAGGCCTCCCAGCAGAGCCTGCAGGCTTACAATGACGCCTATACCCCGACCACCAATGAGCCCCTGAGCGCCAACTGGTGGAACAACTACCCCAAGTACTCGGTCAGCCTGCTCAAGGCCCACTACGGGGAACAGGCCACGGTGGACAACGAATTCGGCTACCACTGGCTCCCCAAGCTGGAGGACGATCAGAACGCCTCCTGGCTCATGCTCTTCGACGAGATGCACAAGGGAACCTTCCAGGGATTCTTCGCCTGGGGCCAGAATCCGGCCTGCTCCGGGTCCAATGCCAACAAGGTGCGCGAGGCCCTGGCCAATCTGGACTGGATGGTCAACGTGAACCTCTTCGACAACGAAACCGGATCCTTCTGGCGCGGCCCGAACCTGGACCCGGAAAAGGTCCAGACCGAGGTTTTCTTCCTGCCCTGCGCCTCTTTTGTGGAGAAGGAGGGCAGCATCACCAACTCCGGCCGCTGGGCCCAGTGGCGCTACAAGGCCATCGAGCCCCAGGGAAAGAGCATGCCCGACTCGGAGATCATGAATGAGCTATATTTCCGGGTGAAGAGCCTGTACGAAAAGGAGGGCGGGGCCAACCCGGACCCGATAACCAAGCTAAGTTGGGAATACGGGGAAAGGGACTCCCAGGGCAAGGTCAAGGAGATGGACACCCACCTCTTGGCCAAGGAAATCAACGGCTACTTCATGCGGGACACAGTGATCGACGGGAAGACCTACAAGAAGGGCACTCTGGTGCCCAGCTTCGCCTACCTTCAGGCCGACGGGGCCACCTCCTCCGGGAACTGGCTCTACTGCAACTCCTACACCGAAGAGGGCAACAAGATGGCCCGCCGCTCCCTCAAGGACCCCAGCGGAATCGGGCTCTATCCAAAATGGGCCTGGTGCTGGCCTGTGAATCGCCGCATCCTGTACAACCGGGCCTCTGTGGACGCCTACGGACGCCCTTGGGACCTCGAGCAACCGGTGATCCAATGGGACCGCGGCCAGTGGGTCGGAGACGTGCCCGACGGTGGCTGGCCGCCGCTGAAGAATCCTGGCGGCTCGGAGAACGAAAACAGCAGAAAGGCCTTCATCATGAAGCCGGCCGGAGTGGCCAGCATCTTCGGCCCGGGCCGCCCCGACGGGCCCTTCCCGGAGTACTACGAGCCCCTGGAGAGCCCGCTGACCATGAATCCCATCCCCAAGAACAGCCAGCGGGTGAACCCGGTGCTGCCTTTTTTCTGTAGCCCGTACGAAGAGCAGAAAAAGGGATTGGATGTCTTTGCCCTGGCGGACCCCAGGTTTCCCTACATCTGCTCCACCTATAGGGTAACCGAACACTGGCAAACCGGGGTGCTCACCCGTCACGTCCCCTGGCTCCTCGAGCTCATGCCCACGCTCATTCTGGAGATGAGCGAGGAGCTCGGCGAGCTCAAGGGCATCCGGGACGGAGACAGAGTGGAGGTCGAATCCGCGCGCGGCAGGGTCGAGGCGGTCGCCGTGGTCACCAGCCGCCTGCAGCCCTTCAGGATAATGGGCCAGAAGATCCATCAGGTGGGCACCCTGTGGTGTTTCGGCTGGCAATATCCCGAGGGCGGACAGGCAGGGGACAGCGCCAACCTGCTCACCTCCACCACCGGCTGTCCCAACACGCTGATTCCCGAAACCAAGGTATTTATGGTCAATGTGCAGAAGATCTAATCAGGGAGGAATTCCGCCATGTCCAAAGGCGTTCTCGTGGATACAACACGATGCATCGGCTGCCGGTCGTGCCAGATCGCCTGCAAGGCCTGGCACGACCTGGAGGCCAGGTACAAACCCTCGAACGGGACCTATACCAGTCCGGAGAAGCTGAGCGCGGACTGCTATACCCTTATTGAGTTCTTCGACAAAAAGACCGGAGATCAGCCCAGCTGGAAATTCGTCAAGGAACAGTGCCTGCACTGTCAGGACCCGGCCTGCGCCTCGGCCTGTCCCGTGGGGGCTTTGAAAAAGACTCCGGAGGGCCCGGTAATCTACGACCAGTGGCTCTGCATCGGATGCCGCTACTGCATGCTGGCCTGCCCCTTTCAAATCCCCAAATACGAATGGGACACCACCAATCCTTGGGTGCAGAAGTGCAACTTTTGCGCAAGCCGAGTAGCCTCGGATATGGCGCCGGCTTGCGTCAAGGCCTGTCCCATGGACGTGATGTACTTCGACGACTATGACAAGATCGCCCAAGAGGCCGAACGGCGGATCAACAACTTTCCTGGCAAGTACGTGAATCACATCTACGGCTTCCGGGAAGCGGGCGGAACCTCCTGGATGTATATCGCGGACCGGCCCTTCCGGAAGCTCGGATTCAATACGGACGTTTCCGATAAGCCCTATCCCGCCCTGACCTGGAAACCGAGCCTTTCCAAGATCCTGTGGGAGGAAGCCGGTCTCCTGGCCGTGCTGGGCGGGATCCTCTACCTCAGAAACCGGCGCAATCATGAGGAGGGCAAGAAATGAACGGAAAAGGCAGCGAGCACTATCGCTTCTTCACCCTAAGGACATGGATACTCCTCGGCCTGGCCGTATTCGGCGCCATCGTGGCCCTGTACAGACTGGCCGTGGGTCTGGGCCCTGCGACCAACCTGAGCGACTCCACCCCATGGGGGCTCTGGATCGCCTTTGACGTCACCACCGGAGTCGCCTTGGCCGCTGGAGGCTTTACCGTAACCTTCGCCGCATACGTGGCCAATTGGGACAAGTTCAAGCCCATCGCCAGAGCGGCCACCCTAACGGCCTTTCTGGGCTATCTCCTGGTGGTCTTCGGGGTGTTCCTGGATATCGGCAAGCCCTTTGCCATCTGGCACCCCATCTTCTTCTGGCAGCCCGGGTCGGTCATGTTCGAAATCGTCATCTGCATCAGCCTCTACACCCTGGTGCTCTTTCTGGAGTTTCTGCCCTGGCTCCTGAACCGGCTCAACGTGCTCACCGGAGTGCGGGACTTCCTGGAGAAACGCTCCGTGCTGTTCACCCTGGTCATTCTGGGCATCATGCTCTCCTACGGCCACCAGTCCTCCCTGGGCGGGTTGTTCCTGATCACTCCGGCCAAGCTCCATCCGCTGTGGTACACCCAGTTCATCCATCACCTCTTCTTCCTCTCCGCAGTGTGCGTGGGCCTGTCCATGGTCTCCTGCGAGACCATCGTCAGCGCCAACATGCGGAACAAGGAGCACGAGACCGGCATCCTGGACGGCCTGGCTAGGGGAACGTCCATCGCCCTGCTGGTCTACTTCCTGTTCCGGATCGGCGATCTCGCGATCAAGGGCAACCTTGGGGCTATGTTCGAGGGGAGCCTACAGAGCGGCCTCTTCCTAGTGGAGATGGGCGTAGGCGTGGTCATTCCCATGCTCCTGCTCGCCAGCAAGAGCATCCGCGCCTCCATCCCGGCGCTTCTGGCCTCGCACGGCATGGTCATCTTCGGGGTGGTGCTCAATCGTTTCAACGTGGTCTTCCTTACAGAGTCCAACATGGGAGCAGCGGCCTACTTCCCATCTTGGCAGGAGTTCGCCATTACCGTGGGCCTCGTCTCCGCCGGGCTCTTCCTGTATAAGCTGATCGTGACCTATTTGCCCATCTTCACCCCGGCTGAGCAGAAGACCTGACTCCACACTGACAATCCGACAAGCACCAAAACAAGGGCCCCAACCTATTACAGCTCCGGGTCCCTTGTTTTGGTTGATTCAAAGGGCCTCGTCACTCGAATCATACCCCGTGGAATCAGCTACATTGCTCATGCCCCGCGTTTCACTGGAGTCAGGGACTCACTGCCCGGCTCCAGGTCCCTCTGCAGAAGCTCGAGGAAACATCGGCTCCACGGGCCCGGCCGGCCGTCGCCGAGGCTGTGGCCGTCGAGCTCCACCACGGGCAGAACGTCCAAGCGGGTGCCCAAGACAAGGACCTCCCTGGCGGCCATAAAATCCTCTTTATGTAGCCGCCGCTCCTCGACCGCCGTGAACCCTCCGTCCGGACCGAGCTCGCGGGCCAGCTCCATGACCCGGGACACGGTGATGCCCTGGGACCCGCGGCCCAAGGCGGGTAGCACGAGCTCCTCTTGATCGGTAATGATCCCGAAGCTCACCTCCGCCCCTTCGCCTAGGCCTCCTTCTTCGTCTTCGGAGATGATGAAATCCAGTCCCCGGTCCCGGGCCTCTCGCGCAAGGAGCACATTCTTCAGGGCACCCCGAAATTTCGCATCCGCAAGTATGCCGGATTGCACAGACAGGCCGCTCGTGCCCAGGCTGCATCCCTGCTCCAGAGCGTCCTCGCTCGGAGGGGACAGGGTGGTGACCACGACATAGAGCTGGGACCCCACGGATCCGGCCGGACTCGGGGTAAAATCCCC
>JAIPEP010000010.1 GCA_021737085.1 Desulfohalobiaceae bacterium
TGTTCTTTCGGCCGGAGCTGGCAGCGGAGTTTTACTACATCCGCAAGCAGGGGACACAGCTGGCCAGCAAGATGCGCTTCCTGGCGGTCCAGATGGAGACGCTTTTCCAGGATGAGCTATGGCTGAGACTGGCCAGGCACGCCAACGCCATGGCCCGAATGCTTGCGGAGGAGCTGCGGCAGATTCCCGGCCTGGAGCTGAGCCGCGAAGTCCAGACCAACATGGTCTTTGCCCTCATTCCACCGGAGGCGGTGAAGCTGATCAGGCGGCGCTACCTCTTCTATGTTTTTGATGAAAAGCGAGGGGAAGTGCGGCTGGTAGCCAATTACGATACAACTGAGGATGATGTCCGCGGATTCGCGGAAGCGGCGAGACAAGCGCTAGCCGGCTTGGAATAGGCACCGGGTGTGCGGCGAGTCGGTGAGTCGGTGGGTCAGTGAGTCAGTGAGTCGGTAAGCCGGTGGGTCGGTAAATCGGGGAATCGGTGGGTCAGTAAATCCGATTTCTGAACTCCGACTTCCGATCTTCGGCCTCCGATCTCAGGCATCCCAGCAGGCCTCCGTGTCGATGTCCTTGACCCTGTATACCGCGGTGGTGGTCACCCCGATGTCATAGTCGATCATCAACTCGGCCAGATCCTTCCCGTTCAGGAGCACCATGGAGTAATCCAGGCCGATAGCGCTCCATACCGCCTCCTGGCTGAAGCTGGAGGTGGTAATGAAGATGCCCCTGGGGACCTGTTTGCCCTGCATGGCCCTCAGGAACAACTGGATCTCCCGTCTACCCAGCGGTTCCTCCACCCGCTTGGCCTGCACATGGATATTCTCCACTCCCAGGCGATCCACCCGAACCGTGCCCTCAAGCCCTCCGTTCCCGGTTGTTCCTATGGATCGGAGCGCATCCTGTAGGCTCCCGCCGTAGCCCATAGCCACCAACAGATCGATAACCAGAGTCCGGAAAAAATCTGGGGGCCCTGCATGGAGCCGGGTCAGGAGCTCAGCGCACAGCTTCCGTCTGTGGCCCTCATAAGCTTCCTCCATCACCTCCTGCGGATATTGCTCGAGATTCCGGACGCTGAAGGTCTCCGGATCATTGCTGACCTTTCCGATTTTTTTGTGGCTCTCCAGGAACTTCTGGAAAAGATTTTGTTTCAGGCTCAAGTTGCCCCCCTTTAGAACGTCCAGACCGCGCTCCGTGATAACCGCCTTCCCCCGCTTGGGAATCTCAATTAAGCCGGCCATGGCAAGCTCCGCCTTGGCCCAGCCTACCCTGTCCACAAAGACATTGCGGTCGCTACCCGGCAGGTATCTGGTCCGCTCCTCTTGGTCCAAGCCGAAATGCTCCGCCATTGCCCGGGATATCTCCCGGTCGCTACGTTCCCGCAAATCCGCCAGGTGCTCCAGCATTACCGGCATAATGCTTCTAAAATCGGGGATGGACATGAACAGCTCTCCCGCCCGCACGCCGGCGAGCCTTTCCCCTCGGTTCAACATGCCCCAACCATGGGCACAGGCCGAACAACGCTTTTTAAACAGGTATAACCATTATAAATTACTACGGGGCTGCAAAAAGCGTCAATACACATGAAAAGGGAAATTATTATTGCGGAGAGCAAGGCCGGGGTCCCGGCGCTGCTGGCCTGGAAGGCGGGGCCACACTGCAGCAGATGGATCCTGGAATAGTCCGGAGGGGAATCTTTCTTTGCCCGTAGAACAGGGACAATCCTCTATTTCGGGGGCTGATCAAAGCTGGAAACGGTGCAGGAGGGCTTTTTTCTTCGCAATACTTTCCGGCTGATCCTCAGCTGTTATTTATGGGCAGGGCTCCCAAGCACCTAGGAAAGCGGCTGCAGCTCCAGTACATTCTTCCGGTCCGCGGCCCTTTGTTGATGCGCCTGCGCACCATGACCGAGGAGCATTTGGGACAGACAGGCGTGCTGTCCGTCTCCCGCCCCTCTTCGCCGGGGGAATCCGCCACGGGCTGGTCCACATCCAGCTCGTCCAGATCTTCCAGGATCTGTTGCCGGACCCCGCTCACGGAATGCCTGTTTTCCTTCGGGATCCGCACCAGAGGAAGACCTGCCGCCATGCAGGCCCTCTCCAGAAAATCGTCCCGGACACTCCGATGCGGGTCGTCCTGCGAGCCATCGTCCAGCTCCACTGCGGCAACCGGAGCGAAGCTCCCCGGGTCGCAGAGCAGGAAGTCGAAGTGCTTCCCGCGGAGTCGGTTCCAGGCGCCCAGCCATTCCTTACGATCCGGGAGAGGACGGACACTCAGGACGTCATCGGCCCGCACCTTGGCATACACCCGGCAGTCTTCCCCCGCGGCCTGTTCCAGGGTTTGCAGGAAGGAGATCTCGCTCTCGGTAAAAAGACTCCTTCGCTTTTTGTAGGGATAGGATTCTCCGACTCGGCGGGAAAACGCCTTCAGAGCAATTGCTCCGGCGACTATCGCCAGGAAGGCGATCGCGATCAAGGCCCACAAGTATAGGGGCACATGCATGGTTTGCTCCCGGCTCGCGGCCGAAAATAATTCCTTGCCTTGTTATACCGGGGGTGCCGGTGACGAGCACAACTTCGCCAGGTCACGTCCCCGTTCTCCGGATCCTGGTCCACACTGCGGTGGATCCGCCCCTCCTCCGGCAGCTCAATTTGCGTAAGCCTTAGCAAAAGGCCGCTCCAGGGTCAATTCATTATGGGGAAAGCTGTTTCCGGGCATGTCGCCGTATGGACCGGACAACGACAAGAGGATCACAAAAGGGCCAGACACTGCATGGTCCCGTAGGCCCCTGCCACGCCCAGGGCAAAGCTCATCAGGGTCCCCAGGATGATGTACTCCGCCTGCATCCGCTCTCCGGGATCCTTGAGCTCGGCGATGCGGAAGATGGACTTGGCGGCAACCAAAAAGCCGATCCCGCCGGGGTGGCCCATAAGCAGGAACAGAAAAACCAGGCTCCGCTCCAGCTGGCCGATCGTCCTGCCGGCCCCTTGCAGACCCCTGGCAGCGGTCTGCCCCGCCTCAGCCATCCGGTCCGGAAAGGACCGCACCGTCCTGCCCACCAGCACTCCCACGGCCTGCACGCTCAGGACAAAGCCGGCCACCAGGACAAGACCCCGGAGATAGGGCATCCCCAGCCAGCGCACCCAGAAGGGTGTGTCCCCGGGGGCAAGGACTTCAATACAGGCCGCCAGGACAAGTAGCACTACCGCGTGCGCGGCCTGATCCGCGAGCAGGGCGCGAGCCGTTTCCCCTCCCTTCACGGCCTTGCCCCAGTCGATCAGGGCGTGGGCGACGAAGACCGCGCCAGGCACCCATACCGCGGCCCACATCCCCAGCAGGAGATAGACCAGCCCGGCGTGCACAGCGGCATGCCTCAGGAGAGGACCCTTCCGGGTCTTGTTCGCGGCCTCGCTGCCCGATTGCAGCAGGAAGTCGGCCAGGATGTGCGCCGCGAAGAGACAGATGAGGACCTGCAGTTCCATGCGCCCTCGGAATCGGATGGATTTAACAGGCTCTAAGACCTGTTTTCTGATGATACAGGAAAATAGACCTGTATACAGTTCCTATCGGCAGGAGACCCTGTGCTCGAACAGGAGAAGGAATTGGCGAACACTCTGCCAACGGGCCCGGGTCAGGTATTCGGCCACGGTCTGCTGGGTTATGGGCGGATCCCAGAGCCTGGCGATGTCCTGCTGCCGCATGTCGTGCAGGGCCCCGTACACAGCCAGGGCCCGCTTTGCGGTCCACTCCCCGGCAAGGGCGTCGAGCAGGATCACGGCGGACCGGAGCAGCTCGCAGTCCAGGTCCTGGTCCTGATCCGCCTCGAGCCACATGGCGGTGTACGCGGGCATTCTCTCCAGGGCCCGGCCGGAGAGGCGAAAGGCCGGACCCTCCCCCTCGCCCGCGCGGTCGCCGGGCACAAAGGAAACCGCGCCCAGGCCCACGGCCATGCGGCTGTCCACGGCCCCGTCCAAGGCGGTTTTAAGGTGGAGCCTGTACAGGAGCCCCAGGCGCAGGGACTTCTCCGGGCTGCTCACGAGCATCTGCCAACTGTCCCCGCGGAATATGTCCACCTCCAGAGGAAGGAACTCCCCGAAGGCCGCCCGCAAGGCCCTGGACCCCTGGACCATGACCGCGTGGAGCCTCCTCCT
The DNA here is from genome assembly GCA_021737085.1 of Desulfohalobiaceae bacterium. GTDB lineage: Bacteria > Desulfobacterota > Desulfovibrionia > Desulfovibrionales > Desulfothermaceae > JAIPDU01. The sequence continues at coordinate 4,152 of JAIPEP010000010.1, forward strand.
GGCCTCCCCGGACAAGTCGGAGGAGCCGATCACGTCCCCGGTGACAACTGCGTAGGATCGCGCGCTATCGATATGAATGACCATATCCTCGTTTCCCGCTCGAATCCTCCTGTTCCGCCTGCTGCAGGGCCTTGCGCATGGCTGTCTGATGCACCTTGGCCGCCAGGTGGACCGGGCTCTGCCCTCCCAGGGGCTCCCAGTTGGCCGGATCCGCGGTGCATCCGAACTGTACCGCCAGGCCCATGTTCACCTCTGCTTCCTCCGGTGTCTGGCCCACCACACGCGAGGCGGCGTTCCAGCTCGCCCCGCAGGGCGCCCCGCGCAGGACACGCACCTGGCTGATTTTGCCCTCCTTCAGGCTCACGGAGAATTCAGGATAGCCAAAGCACTGTCCGTAGACGCCCAACTGGCGTCTGGGCCGCAGGGCGCATCAGACAGGCGGAGTGTGGGCCCAGTTCAGTCCAGCCTTCTTCCCCGGAGCCACCACGGGGATCCCCTTATCCTTGCACATCTGCATAAGGTCCTGGGACACATCCGGATGGCTGACGAAGTCGAGCACTAGATCGGCCTGGGGATTGTCCGGCAGATAGGCCTCGGTCTCGTCCAGGATCCGGGGCAGATCCCGGGGCACGGACCAGGTGGACAGATCGAAGCGGCCGCCCCCGTGCTCCCGGATCCCTTCGATCTTGGGCCGGCCGGAATCTCCCTGCTGCACCACCATAATACGGAACTGGTCCCGGCTATCACCCGTTCCTTGCGCTTCTTCCCCCTCCTGAGTCATAACCTGCCTCCGGATTATCCGTCTGGATGCCCTTATGGGGCGGTCATCTTCTCCGCCAGTTCCTCCACATGCTGCAACAGCTCGGGGTCGCGGGCGGCCTCTCCTGGCTCCTGGAATCCGCAGGCCCGCAGGAACTCGGACTCCCGAAACCCGTTCCAGATGAAGAAGGTGGAATAACGGGAATAGATATCCCGAAACTGATTCCGGTCCGGATGAGCCTGGGCCTGGACGAAGACGAGACGCTTGCCAGGCTCCAGTCGCCCCGGCCGTTCAGCGCTTTGATAGTCCGCATGGAGAAAGGAGAAGGTCCGATCTATAAAGGCCTTGGTCTGCGCGGAGACATCGCTGAAATACACCGGCGTGGCCAGAACGAGAACGTCGCAGGACCGGACCGCGTCCAGCACCGGGGTCAGGTCGTCCTCAAGGGCACAGGTTTCCAACTCGGTCTTGCACAGGTAACAAGCCTGGCATCCCCGAAAAGCGAGCTCGTTCAGATTCCAGGAGCGGACTTCGGCCCCCTTGTCTTGCATCCGTTCACACAGGGCATCCGCCAGGGCGGAGCTGTTTCCACGGGTTCTGGGGCTTCCCTTTAAACTGACCACCTGCATGTATTTCCCTCCTGCCTGAAGTAAACAGTCACCTGAGCCTACAGCAAAAAAAACGTAGAAGGCGCCGAGGAAGGATCCTCCGTGTCCGAAGAATTCTACGGCACACACCCCACAGAGGCAAGTCCGCAATACAAGGGAGTAATTCTTGGGCCCTAATCCTTCACAGGGTATTTTTGAACGACTTAGCGGAGGTTCTGTCGATTTTCTTCGCTCGTCACGTGGGGGAAACCCGACCGGGACAATGCTCACGCCCTGAGAAAAAGCTCATATTTACGGAACTCAAAATTACCAAGGAAATCCGCAACAACGGAGAGTCGGGTGGGGGCAGGGATGCCCCCGCGTGACGGGCGTTAGAAAATCCAGAACCGTAGGTTCGAAGTGAAAAACTGCCTTGTGAAGGATTACCTTGGGCCGGCCCAAGTTTACACCCGTCCGCTTCTTTGCTAGTCCTTGATAATCGCCACAGGGAAGCGGCCCTGCCCCTCCGGCGACCTTTTCCGGCTCTTCTCCGGAGCAACTGCCCGGCCTCTTCCCTCGAGCCTATTCGCAACCGGCAACCCCGGAGAGCAGCGCATGCACGATACCTGCCTTTTCCACCCTTCAGCCCCTGGGGAGTGGACTTGCCAGCACTGCGGGGCATCCTTCTGCGAGCAGTGCGTCATTTGGAAGGATACCGGGTGGGAGCGGGGGAAAAAGCCCAAGGCCTTCTGTCCGAGCTGCAATCAGCAGCTGCAATGGATCGGCGCGGCGAATCTCCTGCCCCCTTTTTGGGAGCGTTTGCACCGCTTTTTCGTCTACCCCTTCCATCGCCGCGTCCTGCTTTTCCTTGTAGCCATCTCCGCAGCCAATGTCTTGCTGGGCCATATCCCCGTCCTGGGTCTGATGGTGCGGGTGGGCACCTATTTCGTGATGCTCCGCTACGCCTATGAGATCCTCAAGACCACGGCCGAGGGCGATCTTTATCCGCCCCCCTTGAGCACCGAGGTCCTGGTCCACGACCTCACACCGGTGCTCAAACAATTTTTCCTCTTCTTCCTCCTCGTTGTAGGCGCCTTTCTGGTGGCAAGCGCAGCCGGGCCGCTCGTCTTTGCCTACATCCTCTTCATCCTCATCTTCATCCCCGCCCTGCTCATGGTCCTGATCAGCACGAACAGCCTGATCCGGGCTCTGAATCCTATGATCTTCGTCCCCCTGGCCTGGCGGATCGGCCCCGCTTATCTGCTCATGTACTTCTTCCTCCTTTTGCTCGGTGCCGCCCCGGGCATCCTGGTGCAGACCGTGGTCATACACCTGCCCGGCTTTCTGCAGCCCTTTCTATCGGTTGCCGCGGAATACTACTATATGTTCGTCAGCTTTCACCTCATCGGCTATGTCCTTTTGCAATACCACCTGGAAATCGGATACGACGTCAGCTATGAGGACTTCCGGGCCCCGGATGTCGCCCACGAAGCGGTCTCCGACAGGGAAGCATCCCCGATCTGGTCCGAGGAGCGGCACGCGGACAGCCTGATCCAGAACGGCCGCTATGACGAAGTCCTGGATTTCCTGGGCCGACGTTTCCGGGCCGCAACCCAGCCCGCGACAGAGCTCTGCCGCAAATATTTCAAGCTCCTGCAAATGAAGGGAACCGACAAGGAAACCCTCCGGGTGGGGCGGCATCTGCTCCCCGGACTCCTGGAGCGGGGCGAGCGGCAGGAGGCCAGGCGGGTGTTCGAGCAGTGCCTGGAGAGCGACAGCTCCTTTCTCCCGGATGCGGACTCCCTTTTCCAGATTGCCGAGATCCACGACGAGGCCGGGGAACACAAGCGCGCCCTTAAGCTCTACCAGAGACTGTATCAAAACCATCCCCGACACGGCCGCGCGGTGGAGGCGATCTTCCGCATGGGGTACATCCTCAACGAGCGCTTGCTTGCCCCGGACAAGGCCCGACAGGTCCTGGAGAAAGTGATCGCCCGCTACCCAGAGGACCCGCTGCGGAACAGGATCGAGAACTACCTGCGTCACTCGGTCCCCTGAGTCCCATCCTCCCCGCTTTGCACCATACGGGCCTCCAGTGAATCCGGAAAGCGACGTAGCAGGGCCTGGAAACAGGCCCGGCTCTTGCGCTCCTGTCCCCTGTCCCCATAATGCCGGCCGTAGCGGAAAAGGACAGTTGGGGCGTCCTGCAGAGGAACTGAGCTCTTCATGGTCTGGACCAGGAGGGGCTCGCCCAGATCGGCCCTGTCCCCCTGCAGGAACTGGGAGGCAAGCCCGAGGGCAATATCCGGCTCCAGCACAACGCGCGAATCCCTGTGGCAATAGTCCGCATAGATCCGCTCCACCTCCTCATAGGGCGCGCCTGTGCGCAGCAGGGCCCGAAAGGTCCTGTTGGCCAGCTGGGAGAGATCGGAAACCGAGGGGTCCTGGGCCTGCAGGAAAAAGAGCTGCTTCAGGGCGATGCTGTGGCCCGGATCCTCGTTCAGCACCTGCCGCAGCCGGGCCCGTGCGGTAGAAAAGTCCATGCTCCGGACGGAGGCCATGGCCTCCTCCAAGAGGGGGCTCACCCTGTCCGGCTCCCGCTCAAAGATCCTTGCCGGATCGAAACTCAAAAATCGCCTGTTAATCCAGCCTATGAGGGCCCCGCCGAGCAACCCCCCGATATGTGCGGTAAAGGCCACGCTGCTCTCCGGAGAGCGGAGCAGGTGATATCCCTCTTTGCCCAACCAGACCGGGAGCAATGCCAGAGCCGGGATACTTACGTAGTGGAAAAAGAAGCCCAGGTTGATAAAGACCTTGATCCGATAGAGGCCGTACATCAGGGTCATGGCCCCCATGACCCCGGAGATGGCCCCGGAGGCGCCGATAAGAGGGAAGGCCATATGGCGGTTGCAGGCCCAGAACATGGCCGCGGCCAGGAGCCCCCCGACCAGGTAGGTCCCGGCGAAGCGGAAATGCCCCGCCCCGGTCTCCAGCACATACCCCACCAGCCACAAAAAGAGCATGTTGCCCAGCAAATGTCCCAGGCCCCCGTGTAAAAACATGTGCGTCACCCAGCTCCAGGGCCGGGGGCTAGCGGGTATCAGTCCGTAGCTGCGGGAGGCTATGCGGGACCGCTTGTCCTGGAAGGTACTGTGCAGCTCGCTCCATTTCTCGAACTTGGGGTCTCCGGGACCTATCAGGCCACCGCTGCGCATGGCCTTACGGAAACTCCCGTCCCCCAACATGCTATGCACTGTCTCCGGGGCGGGCACCTCGCTCTGCGGATCCTCCACGCGCTGCAGTGCCTCGCTCACGGATCCTTCGCCGGTGAACTTCTGGTAATAGGCGTACTCGATCCCGGCCAGATCGGAATTGAGGTAGAAGCGCATCGCCTCGCGCCGGTAACGCGAGTCATGGGCCTGCAGGGTAAAAAACACCACCAGGTTGACCAGGATCAAAAAAACGGTGACCCAGGGAACGTACTTGCGGTCGAACTCGCCCACCACGGGAAAGAGCATCCTCGCCCCCTTCGCCGTTCACCGCCACAGCCTCAGCTCGCGAAGCACCTCCGGATGGACCCGATAGGGATTGCCGTGGAGCGCGGGCACGTGGAGTCTGCTTTGCTGCGATCCCATCTGATCCAGCTTCATGTTGTAGGCTAGGTGCAAAAGCACCTCCAGGCTAAGCACATCCTGGACATTGTAGGCCAAAAGGGTCTCCAGGACCTCCTCCCTGCCTGTGGCCTCGTACGCCTGCCAGAGCAACACCGCAGCGTATCCGTCCATCCCGCCCAATGTGGCGCGGCCAAGGCCGAAGCGCTCTTCACAGCGCTTGAGTCCCCCGGTCACGCCCAGGCTCTTCAGTACAAAGCGCAGATCGATGTGGGCCCTGGGCAGATCCGGCCTCAACTGCCGCCGTAAAAATGGCAGATCGAAGAGGCTACCGTTGAAGGTGACTACCAGTTGATACGCGGAGATATCCTCCTCGAACTGCTCCAGATTGCGGCCGTGGACGTAGGTAGCGACCCGCAGCCCGTCGTAGAGGGCGATGCTGGTGATGTGGTCCATACCTCGGCCAAGGCCGGTGGTTTCAATGTCCACATAGGCCACTCTCCCGCAAAAAGGATGGAAGAGACGCCACATCTGGTCCGCAGGGAGCAGTTGGGCGAAGAATCCGGCCTCCTGCTGCTGCAGATGGTGCAGTGATTCCTCGAGGCGAACTCGGACGCCAGGACCGCAGCGAATCGGGGCCTCGCCTGCGTCCATCCCCCTTAGCAGGCCCAGCCAGTCGGCGAAACCCTCGGCCCACAGCCGCCGCTCCGTTTTCAGGCCTATGCCCGGCAGGTGGCAGAATGTACTCTCCAACATGGGCGGCGGCCCCCTTTATATCCAGGTCACAGCCCTGTCAGGACAGGTTCGTGTGTCCCTCGGCAAGGTCCTCCAGCATGCCGTCGTCCAGAATGGTGATCGTCTTGCTCTGCATCTCCAAAACACCCGCCTCGGACATGCGGCGCAAAACCCTGGACAAAGTCTCCTGGCTCGTGCCCAGGATCTTGGCCAGGACCCCCTTGGATACATCCAGGTGGAGCGTCTCTGCGCCCCCCTGCCCGTCCTGGAGGTGCATGAGATAGGCGGCCAGCCTGGCCGGAATCTCCTTGAGGGACAGGTCCTCAATGAGGTTCGTGAAGCGGCGCAGCCTTTTGGAAAGGATGGCAAGCATGTTCAGGGCTAGGGAGGGATCCTGGGCGAAGAGATGGCGCAGACGGTTCCGGGGCAGGAACCAGAGCTCGGAGCGCTCCAGGGTTTCTGCGTGTGCGGGGAAGGTCTCCCCGGCAAACACGGGGACCTCTCCGATGGGCTCTCCCGCGCCGAAGAGGTGCAGTATCTGCTCTCGTCCCTCGGGGGAGAGCTTGTATACCTTGACCCTGCCGGAAAGTATCACATAGAAGCCCTGCGCCGGATCCCCCTGGGAGAAGATCGCTCCTCCGGCCGGATAGGTGCCGCGCTGGCCCGTGGATTCCAGCTCGCGTAGCTGATCATCGCTTAGCTCCCGGAAGAGCTCTACATTCCCCAGGCTCCGGATCGCGTCCTCGGACATATACCTTCCCTAAGGGGCGCCCACCTGGTCCGGCACCCCTTTGCTGCATTTGCCAGCCAAAGGTCCACCGCAGGAGAACGGACAAATGCCGCGGGACCATGATCAGGCAAGCCGACAGGCTCGCCCGGCCGAGCGACTTTGTCCCTCAGCCGGGCGGATATATACGGATCAGCGCCTTCTGGACAGGACGACACGCAGGCTGGCCACCAAGCGGTTGAAAGACCGGGTGAGCAGTCCGAGCTCGTCCTTGCGGTCCTCCGGCAGCTCTTCCAGATCGGTCTTGCCCTGGCTGATCAGATTGGCCATGCGGGTTAGGTTGTTAATGGGCCGTGTGATCCAACGCCCTACGTAAAGGCAGATCCAGATGGTGATCAATATCATGAGCCCCCAAACCGCCAGGACAATTTTCTGCATCTGCGCTGCCGGTTCCATGACGGACTTTTTGGGGCTCACGATGGCCATTCCGGCCTTGATCGAGGGAAGGAAGGTATAGGCGACAAACTGTTCTTCCCCCTCGCGGGTAAAGGAATCGAATCCCGTGCCTCCCCGGACCATGTCCGTGACAATGCTGTTGAACTCCTCGTTCTCCGTTTCCCGCAGATTGTCCGTTGCGTAGCGCTCGTCCCAGCTTTGACCCTCAGCGACCATGCCCGGCTGCACCAGGACCTTTCCCTCTTGGTTCACCAAAAAGGCGTAGCTGGAATACCCGATATCCATCTCCAGGATGTCCTTCTGGATTGTCTCCAACAGGACGTCGAAGCCGACTGCGCCAAGGAATGCCCCGTCCGGTCCCTTGACCGGGGCGGCGCAGGTCACCACCAGGTTCTTGCTGTTCGCGTCCACATAGGGATCGGTCCAGATCACTTCCCCCTGCTCCGCGGCTTTCGTGTACCACGGCCGTTCTGTGGGAGTGAATCCCTCCAGCTCTTTAATGGTCTCATGCACTTTTTTGGAGTGCAAAACCAGGAGGTCGTTTGCCGAGCCGTAGTAGCCCAGACTGAGGAAGGGATTTTCGGAGACGATGCTTCTTAGGGTGATGCCCGCCCGTTGCATGAGGAGCCGCTCCTGGGCGTAGCGCTCGTTTAGCTCCTCGTTGCCGTAGCTGTCACCGTCCCAGGGCATGAGGACACTAAAGCCAATGTCGGACTGGAAATCTCCCCTTTGGTAGAGGTGGCTTACATAGCCGGCCACACCCCGGACCTCGTCGCTGATCCGATTAAAGATACCAGTGTACTGTTGCGACTTCTCCTGGGCAATGCGCATGAGATGGGTCTCGGCCTGGCTCGCCAAGGTGGTCCGGCTGTAATAGCCCACAATGAGACCGGTAATAGACAGGGACACGAACATGATCAGGACAATGATCACTGTGAGCTTGCTCTTGAGCGACCAGCCCTCGGTTCGCAGCTCCTCTCCCTCCGCCGGAGCGGCAGGGCCCTGGCCTGCGCCGCCTGCGCCTGCGGCGGGTCCTTCTGCCTCCTCCTGCTCCTCGGGCGGTTTTTTCACAGTGAAAAGCTGTCGACAGTGCTTGCACCTGACTTTGGCCTGATCCCCTTGGACCACGGAAAGGTCCACTTTGAGCTTTTTCCCGCAGTGCTGGCAGGTCACGATCATACTGTCCTCTCCAGTGCGTTAAGCAGTTTATCTCTGCCTGGACCGGAGCAGCCAGACCGCTTCGGTCAGGTATACAGACGGTGGCACAGGGGTTAGGTGAATTGCTCCAGGATCTCGTCGAGGCTCCGGCGAAACTCCTGCTTTTTCCCCACAGAAGAAATCTCCCCAGCCAGACTATCCACCAGCTCCACCGCCCTGCGGCTGGGAAATTGTCCCTTCTTCTCGCCCATGGACTGCACGGTATCGTCTATGAGCATCCCCGCCACAGGCCCCATATACGCGGCGAGACGTTCCTCCAGGATTTCGAAAAAACGGGAGCTGAGCGCCTGTTCCCTCTCCTTGACCAGAGCGATCAGGTCCCTGTCCTGCAGCTTGATCAGCACTTGCCGTATCTCCCCCCAGCCCATGCCCAACATTTCAACCACATCCGAAACGTCCCGATAGCCGTCCAAAGCGGCCAGTACATTTAGCATTGCACTGCTCAATTTGAAGGCCTCCATGTCCTGACGAACATTGGGGCGCAAGACAACCCGAGAGATGTCGCCGCTACGCAAATCCATAGGCACCTACCCGAATATGCTGCTTCCACACCCTTTTTTTCCGGATCCGTAGGATACAGTGAAAATTTAGGAATATATTTATTTTAATGTTACTGCTGCCCAAGGCCCTGTGTCAACATAACTTTGCCTCGCGACCATGCTACCAACCCGTATGCCCAATTACTAAAGACTTCGCACAACAGGCCATATTCTCAATCTCCGCAATAGGAAGCACCGCCACTTGGATAAGATGCCTATGCCGCATAATCGGATTAGGCCTGCATTTTCCCACGGGAATTGTCTCTATTCCTAGCATCCATCCACGGGTAGATCCCCATAAGCGTGTTCCTCTTCTTCTCAAAACTACTTGCCCACACAGATTTAGCCATGCAGTGGGTATACGCACGGTAAAAAAACAACCTAACACAAGGCTATTGCAAGGCAACCCTTCTTGCCACAGAAGCAAATCTGTCCTACAATGGGTTAGTTCATGAAAACGCTGGCAGGCAGCCCCTGTATTCGGCGAACAAAGCGAACCCGGCTCTGATAAAGAATGGCCTCCCCCATCCGCAGACAGAAGTACACACGCAGGGATTTCCTCTTCGGTATTCTCAATCGGTTCCGCAGGGATGATTCCTGGGCGGAGGATACCGGTTTCGATCCCTCCTCCAGGGAGGCCGATCCTCACCTCCGTAGCGGAGATTACCCTCGGGCAGCGGAAATCCTGCGGCAGCATGTGGCCAAGAGCCCGGACAACCTGCAGGCCCGCCAGAAACTGGCCTACTCCTATCTCCAACAGGGAGAGCTCGAGTCTAGCATCGAAGAATTCCGCACCATCCTCCGGCAACGGCATCAGGACAATTTTACCAACCTTTACCTCGGCCTCGCCCTGGCTAAACAGGGACGCACGGATCAGGCCGTAGCTTGCTGGAGGGAGTATTTCAACATCAATCACCCGGCGATTCAGCGGGCTGTGAACCTACAGATCTCCTTGCACGAAGCGGGCGTTGCCACGCAAGAGGACATGGTGGACAGCGTTGAGGACGCCATTCAGGAACAGTCAAGGCTCAATCAGGAACAGGAGGGCGAGGAGGAGTTTCCGTGATCTCCTGCCAGAGTATCCTAAGCATCACGGGAGACGTTTCCCATGAAACGACGATCCAAATCCAGACAAAGCCTGGAGCGGTTAGCCAATGTGGCCCGGCATATAGCTCGCCTAGACGAGCGTGTGCTGGAGATATTCATCCACTCCGACTTGCCCAGGGATCCCCTGGATAACGACGAGATCCATCTGGTCTGCCACCTTGCGGACCACGATATTAGCAACGACCTGGAGCGCTACAACGACGAGGGCTATCTCTGGGGCCTGGATATGCAGGAGCGCATCAGCCAGGTGTTGGATGAGGAGGGAATCGAGAGCGAGGTGATCATCACCCCATTCAATTTCAGGTTGCACGAAGAGGGGGAATACGGGTGCTACTATCACACCCTCTTCCTCAGGGAAGGTTTCACTCCCGTGCTCGAACTCGCGGATCAGAAAAAGCGGGCCAGGGAACAGGAAATCCTGGAGGACTCGGAGCGCTCCAGCTAGTTTTCCCCCGGGAACCAGTTAGGTTTTTTCTAGTGATGCTCTTCCCTGTCCAGAGCCTGTCTCACCCGATAGATGCCCGCCCAGAGTAGCACGGCCAAAAAGAGGAATATGCCGCTAACGCCCAGAAAGCCCGCGGCAGAGCTATGGCTCATGTTTTTCAGGAGCTGGAGAATGGTCTCCATTGCTTCTCCCCTTTCTCTATCCTGTTATACAAAAAGCCCAGAGCGACAGCAAAAGCCGGTCCAGATCCGTCAGTAACGAACCACCCAATCCCGCCCGCGGCTAACCTCTTGCGCCAGATCCAGACCGAGCCAGTCCAGAAGGACGCCGAGCAGGGAACGCTTTTTTTCCGGGCCCTCCACAAAGGTGACAGCCCCGCTTATTCCGCACAAATCCTTGAGAATCGACTCAGCGGTCCGCCTGCCTCCCAGCTTGTCCACCAACCCTTTCTTCTTGGCCTGGCTGCCGGTGAAGGCCCTTCCGTCCGCCAACTTCCGCACGGCCTCGGGCCCCATGTCCCTGCCCTCTGCGACAGCCTCCACGAACTGACGGAAAAGATCGTCCACCATCTGTTGAAAATAGCGCCTCTCCTTCTCCGTGAGCGGCTTGCTCGGCGAGCCCGCATCCTTGTACTCTCCGCTCACTATGACCTGTTGCTGGATCCCGATACGGTCCATCAGCTCACGAACATTGGGCACATTTGCCTTGACCCCGATGCTGCCGGTGATCGTGCCCGGATTGGCCACAATTTTGTCCGCGCCGCAGGCCACGTAGTACCCACCCGATGCTGCCACCTGGCCCATGGAGACCACCAACGGCTTGGTCAATCTGTTCACTGCAGCGTGGATTTCCTGGGAGGGAGCGACAAGACCTCCCGGAGAATCGATCCTGACTAGCACTCCCTGCACCTGGCTGTCCTTTTGCAGCTTCTCCATCCACTGCACCACCCGCTGGGAGCTGTCGATGCTCCCCTGCACCCGCACCAGGCCCAGCCGGGGCTGACCCGGAAAGATGGCGCCACCCGGCCACATACGAAAAAAGGCCATGGTCCCCATAGAGAGGACCACGGCCGCAATAAGCAGGAACAATCCGAAAAGGAAGGGATGTTTCTGACTAAATTTCACCCTATTCGGCATCTTCCAGTTTTTGTCTGATCATGTCGCCCAGGTTGCTCCCTGGCGTCTCGGAGGAGCCCTTCTTCTGCTCCTGGGCTTGGCGTTTCTCCTCTTCCTCCAGATGCTGCCTTACGGAGAGCCCGAGCTTGCGTTCCTCGGCGCTAACCCGGATCACTTTGGCCGCGATATCCTGACCCACCTCAAAGGTCTCTGTGGGGTTCTTCTCCCCTTTCTCCCTGCTGATCTCGGACTGGTGCACCAGGCCCTCGATCCCTTCCTCCACCTCCACGAAGAGACCGAAGTCGGTGATGTTGGTGACCTTTCCCTGCACCGTGCTCCCCTCGGGATACTTCTCCGGGATGCGCGTCCAAGGATCCTCGTGAAGCTGCTTGACCCCCAGGGTGAACTTCTCGTTCTGACGATCCACGGTGAGCACCTTGGCCCGCACTGTGTCGCCTACTTGATAAAGCTCCTGCGGGTGATGGACCTTCTTGGTCCAGGACAGGTCGGAAACGTGGATCAGGCCGTCGATACCGTCCTCGATCCCGATAAACAGGCCGAAGTCCGTTATGTTCTTGATCGGGGCCTCCAGGATGGTCCCTTCGGGATACTTCTCCTCCACCAGGTCCCAGGGGTTGGGCTTGACCTGTTTCATCCCCAGGGAGATCCGCTTCTTCTCCGAGTCCACCCCGAGGACGACCACATCCACCTCGTCCCCGTTCTTGACCATCTGAGAGGGGTGCTTCAGCTTCCGGGTCCAGGACATCTCGGAGATGTGCACCAAACCCTCCACTCCGGGCTCGAGCTCGACAAAGGCGCCGTAGTCCATAATATTGGTCACCCTTCCGGTAACCTTCTGCCCCTCGGGGTACTTCTCGTGTATATTCTCCCAAGGATTGGGGACCAGCTGCTTCAGACCGAGAGAGACCTTCTGCGATTCCTGGTCGAAGGAGAGCACCTTCAGCTCCAGATTGTCTCCCATCTGGACCATTTCCTTGGGATGCTTGATCCGCCTCCAGGACATATCCGTGATGTGGAGCAGACCGTCCAGTCCGCCCAGATCGATAAACACCCCGTAGTCGGTGATGTTCTTGACCTTGCCCGGAACCACCTGGCCCTCCTCCAGGGTCTCCATCAGCTCCTGGCGATTCTTCTCCCGCTCTTCCTCCAGAATGACCCTGCGGGAGACGATCACGTTGGTCCGCTTGCGGTTGATCTTGAGAATGCGGAAATCGAAGTCCTGCCCTACCAGGGCGTCCATATCCGGAACAGGGCGCAGGTCCACATGGGATCCGGGGAGGAAGGCCTCGATCCCCTTGATCTCCACGGTGTATCCGCCTTTGATCCGTTTGACGATCCGGCCGGGGACATTGTCCTCGTTACTCTGGAATTCCTCCAGCTCATCCAGGACCCGCATCCGCTTGGCTCGCTTGTGGGAAAGGGCGATGGTTCCCTCCTGGTCGTCCTTGTGCACCACGAAAACGTCCACGTCGTCGCCCTCGGACACGGTAACATTCCCTTCGCTGTCCTGAAACTCCTCCAGAGGGACCTGTCCCTCGGACTTGAAGTTCACGTCGATCAGGACCACCTCCGAACCGATACGAACCACCTTGCCCTTGATCAGGCTGCCTTCTTCCAGGTCAGCAAAATCTTTCTGGAGATAGTTCTCCAGAGCTGTCTCGAAATCTTCGTACTCTGCTGCTGCCTGGTTAGAATTGTCTTGCATGGATTCCTCGTTGTTTTGCATCAATAATTTCCCCCTCGACAAAATAAATTTGATGCTTTTTACCAGATCGTAGCCCTCTTGACAATACGCAAAAGGGCTTCAGAAGACGATTTTGGCCATATTTCCCAAAAAAATTTTCCCCTCGACCCCTCAGCCCGGCTCAAGCCAGGGCAACAAGGTCGTAGGTCCACGTCTCCTCTATCCGGGCGGTGACCATATCCCCAGGAAAAAGGCTCTCCCCGCTCACGTAGCATATGCCGTCCACCTCCGGGGCCTGGCACCAGATGCGCCCCTCGTACAGGGTAGGCCATTCCGGATGGGACCTGTCCACAAGCACCGGCATCTCCTGCCCTTGGTAGGCGGCAAGAAGCTCTCGGCTGATACCGGCCTGAAGGCTCATAATCTCCTGCCTGCGGGCCTCTTTCCTCTCCTCGTCCACCTGGCCAGTATATTCCGCCGCCCGGACCCCCTCTTCCGCATAAAAGGCGAAAACGCCCACGTGCTGAAAGCGCACCCTGCGCACAAAATCGTACAGGGCCCGGAAATGTTCCTCCCCCTCACCGGGGAAGCCGGTCAGAAGCGTGGTCCGCAGGTTGGCCCGGGGAAAGTGGCTGCGCACCAGATCCACCACCCGGTCCGGCTGTGTCGCGAAGGGCCTGCCCATGGCCTTTAGCATATCCGGATGGGCGTGCTGCAGCGGGATGTCGAAATAGGGGAGGAAAGGCGGCGTGATCTCGCGCAGAAAGTTAAGCAGCTCCTTGTTGATCCCCGAAGGATAGAGGTACATCAGCCTTAGCCAGGAAAGACCGGGCAGAGAGGCCAGCTCCCGTAGCAGGGCGAACAGGTCCTGTCCGGGACCCAGGTCGCGGCCGTACTCCGTCACGTCCTGGCCCACCAAAACGAGCTCTCGAACCCCGCGATCCAGCAGGGACCGGGCCTCCTCCTTCAGGGAGGCCACAGTGCGGGAGCGCATGCGGCCCCGGATCCGGGGGATAAGGCAGAAGCTGCAGGAGCGGTCGCAGCCCTCGCTGATCTTGAGATAGGCATAGGAGGAACCGGTGCTGATCACCCGGGGCGGAGAGGCGTGCGCCCCGGGCTCGAAAGCCGAGCCCGCCTCACTTTCCTTCCGACCCAGGGCCTGCAGCAGGTAGCTGCCCGCCTCCCGCTGCCGGGAGAGAGGCACCCAGACATCCACCTCCGGCAGCTCCTGTTTCATCTCCTCTCCGTAGCGGGCCAGCATGCAGCCGGTCACCGCGAGCAGGGGCCGATCTGGGATATCCTCGATGTCTTGTGCCGTCTCCAGAATGGTCTGGACAGACTCCTCCACAGCGGGCTGAATAAAGCCGCAGGTGTTGATGAGCACCACAGCGGCCTCCTGCAGGGATTCCACCGGCTCGAAGCTGTCCGCAATTGTTCCCAGCATGGTTTCCGTGTCCACCAGGTTCTTGGGGCAGCCCAGACTGATGGTGTGAATTGGTATTTTTCCGGCCATATTACGTGTCCTGGAGTTGAATTCCCCGCAGGAAAGGCGTATAATTGTTACTTGCCGAAATCGCCCGTTCTTACCTTCTGCCACCCAAACAGGACCGACAACATAGTTGAAATACAGCCCGAGCTCAAGCAAGGGGCTGCTACTGCTGCAGCCCGGAGAAAGCCCCGGACTGACCTGACCGCTTCCCAGTCCGACAGTGCCTTGTTGACCTCTGTAGCCCGGACGGTGTATTCCGCAGTAAAGGGTCTATGGCCCGTCCCGCTGTTAAGCCCGTCTGCAGGCGAAGGACCGTGGACCTTTCGGAGGGGTACAATGGACATCGTGGTGGGAACCGGCAACAAGGGCAAGCTAGAGGAAATACGCGCCCTGTTCAATGAGATGGGCACGCAATTCCGGATCCTGGGGCTGGACAGCTTCCCTGATTTGCAAAACATTCCCGAACCCGGACGCACCTTCGAGGAGAACGCCCTGCACAAGGCCCGCACCGTGGCCTGGCACACCGGTCGGGTCAGCCTGGCGGACGACTCCGGCCTGGAGGTCGACGCCCTGGGCGGCGAGCCCGGGGTCTATTCCGCCCGCTACAGCGGCCCGGAGGCCACGGACGAAGGGAACATGGCCAAGCTCCTGGACCGGCTGGAGGGGGTTTCCTTCTACAGAAGAACGGCCAGGTTCCGCTGCGTGCTCGCCGTGTGCACCCTCCAGGGAAAACATTTCTTGGCCAGGGGAGTCTGGGAGGGGATAATCACCCTGCAGCGTCGCGGAGACCGCGGCTTCGGGTACGATCCGGTATTCTACGATCCGGACCTGGACCTGGCCGCAGCGGAGATGACCATGGCCCAGAAGAACGAGCGGAGCCACAGGGGCAGGGCCCTGCGCGACTTCGCGGGCAAGTGGCCGGATTTCGCGGAATCCCTTTCCTGACGCGCCCAAGTCTTGGTCCACATTTTGCAAAACTGAAGGCGCCCTGCTAAAGGGGAACCCGATATCCCCCGATTCGTAATGTGTGGCGAGGTGTTCGCCAATGGTAAACGTATTCTGTAGTTATGTGGTTACGTGAAGAGGAAGACGTTTTCTCCTGAAAGCGAAGACCACTCCAAGTTGAACCCCGATACCCCCGAACCCGGAACGGGGAACGCAGAACGGGGAACGCACCCACGCAAGGACTCGAAATATGTGCGGGATTATCGGATACGCTGGCCACCGGCCGGCAGCCACAGTCATCCTGGAAGGTTTGAAACGGCTGGAGTACAGGGGGTACGACTCAGCCGGCATGGCCCTGATCCAGAACAAAGAGCTCAACCTGTTGCGAGCCAAGGGTAAGATCCGGGAGCTGGAGGACAAGATCGCCCAGTGCGATCCCTACCACGCCACCTCCGGAATCGGACATACCCGCTGGGCTACCCACGGCCTGCCCTCGGAGGAAAACGCCCACCCCCATCCAGACTACGAGCAGAAATTGGCCCTGGTGCACAACGGGATTATCGAGAACCACTCCCTGCTAAAGCGAGACCTGCGAGAGCAGGGATATAGCTTTCGCTCCGACACCGACAGCGAGGTCCTGTCCCACCTTATCGGGCTGGAACTGGAACACTGCTGGGATATCCCCCGGGCCATGAGCGCCGCTCTGCAGAAAGTGGAAGGCTCCTACGCCCTGGCCCTGGTCAGCCTGAACGGCGAGGGGCAGGTCTGGGCCACACGCCATTCCAGCCCGCTCATACTGGGCCTGGGACAGGGAGAGAACTTCGTGGCCTCGGATATACCCGCTTTCCTGCCCTACACCCGGGAAGTTATCTTCCTGGAGGATAACGAGATCGTGCAGGTCTCCTCTTCCAAATACCGCGTCCTGGACGCCTGGAGCCTCAAGGATCTGGACAAAGAAAAGGTACATATCTCCTGGGATGTCCAGTCCGCGCAGAAATCCGGGTACAGGCATTTCATGCTCAAGGAGATCATGGAGCAGCCCCGGGTAATCCAGGACTGCATGAGTGGCAGGGTGGATCTCGCCAGCGGCCAAACCGTGCTCCCTGAGCTGGATCACCTCCCCCTGCCGCGCAGGCTGCACGTAGTAGCCTGCGGGACCTCTTACCACGCGGGGCTCTGGGCCCGGAACCTCTTCCAGGAGTGGGCCGGTATTCCCGCGGAGATAGAGATCGCCTCCGAGTTCCGCTACAACCCCCGCATCATCCAGGACGGGGACCTGGTCCTGGCCATAAGCCAATCCGGGGAAACCGCGGACACCCTTGCCGGCCTGCGCCAGGCCAAGCAGCAGGGACAACAGGTCCTGGGGCTGTGCAACGTGCTGGGGTCCTCCATAGCCAGAGAGGCGGACGGCGTGGTCTACACCCAGGCCGGCCCGGAGATCAGCGTGGCCTCCACTAAGGCCATGTGCAGCCAGATGACGGCCCTGCTCCTGCTGGCCCTGCACTGGGGCCGCAAAGGGGGCAAACTCGGCGATTCCGACTGCCGCGACCTCCTGCAGGGGCTGAACGAGCTCCCGGAGCTCTTGGATGCAGAGCTTCCGGGCATGCGGGAGAAGGCCCAGAAGCTGGCCCGAAAGTATTCCTGGAGCAGGAGCTGCTTCTTCCTGGCCAGGGGAACCTACTTCCCCCTGGCCCTGGAGGGGGCGCTCAAGCTGAAGGAGATCTCCTATATCCACGCCGAGGGCTACACCGCCGGGGAGATGAAACACGGGCCCATCGCCCTGGTGGACCCGGAGTTCCCCACTTTTGCCCTCGCCCCGGACAACGGGCTGCGCAACAAGCTACTGGCCAACCTTCAGGAAGTGCGCACAAGGGGCGGTCCGGTGATCTGCCTCACACCTCCCGGCCTGGAGCAGGATGCGAACGATGTCTGGGAGATTCCTTCCTGTCCGGAACCCATGAACGGTTTTCTCTTTTTGACCGCCCTACAGCTGTTCGCCTACGAAATGGCGGTCTATCTGGGCAAGGACGTGGACCAGCCCAGGAACCTGGCCAAGAGCGTAACCGTGGAATAGGGAGCCTATGCCCTACCTCCGCCCTTTTTTCTGCCTCATGCTGCTTGCCGCCTTCTGTGGCGCGGCGCTTCCCGCCGCGGCCTCCTCCCCGGCTTCCGCCTTCCAGCAGGGCTGGAACCGGTTCCACGAGCTGCGCAAGGACCAGGAAAAGGGGAAATACCGCTCCCACTGGCTGGAAGTTAAACGCTACTTCAAACAGGCCTACAGGCAGGACACGGACGGGCCCTTCGCGCCGAAATCCCTGTACTATCTGGGGCGCACCTACCAGGAGCTGGGCAAGCGTTCCTATCTGGCAAAGGACTATCGCCAGGCAATCACCTACTTCCAGAAACAGCTCCGCCGCTTCCCGGAGCACGGCTGGTCCGACGACGCGAAGCTCTACATCGCCAAGATACGCTTGAATCATCTGCAAAAAAGGGACCAGGCCTATCTGGATCTGCTCTCCGTGCTGCATGACTACCCTGACGGGGACATGACGGACGAGGCCAAGGATTTGCTTCGCAGAATGGACAAGGAGTACGTGGAGCGGGAGGAGTCACCCCCGGAGAGAAAGGAGGGGAGCGAGGAAAGGCCCCGGGATTCCTCCAAGCTGACCCTGCGCGAGATGAGCAAGCTCCAGGACATCCGGCACTGGAGCAGCGAGGAATACACCCGCGTGGTCCTGGACCTGGAAGAGCAAACCCAGTACAACGACTTCCTGCTGAAGCAAAACCCCAAACAGAACAAGCCCTATCGCTTGGTTATCGATCTTACGAAATCTTGGATACCAAAAAACCTGAACAGCCCCTTGCAGATAAACGACGGGCTCCTGCAGCGGGTCCGGGCCAGCCAGTTCCGAAAGTCCATAAGCCGCGTAGTCCTGGACGTCCAGGATCTGAAGGACTATCGCGTCTTCTCCCTGCAAAACCCCTACAGGGTGGTAGTGGATGTCTACGCCTCGGAACCTGAAGGCAAAAAATCCCGCAAACAGGCAGCGAAACTCCCCCTGGAGCTGAAAGAGGAGGATGTCCGCAGCGACCTGGTCAAGCAGCTCGGCCTGGGTGTGGAAACAGTGATGATCGATCCCGGCCACGGAGGCAAAATGCCGGGCGCAGTGGTCAAGGGGATTTTGGAGAAAGACATAAATCTCCGCATGGGCAAGATCCTGGGCAAGACCCTGGAAGAAAAGGGCTTCCGGGTCCTCTATACCCGGAAGAAAGACCAGCACATCCCCCTGGAAGAACGAACCGCCCTGGCCAACTCCAAGGATGTGGACCTGTTCATCTCCCTGCACTGCAATGCCCACGATAACCACAGAGTGCGCGGTCTGGAGATCTACAACCTCAACCTGGCCACTTCCGAGGACGCCGCAGAGGTGGCGGCCCGGGAAAACTCGGTGTCGCAGAAGAAAATCAGTGACCTGGAACTCATCCTCACCGACCTCATGCTAAAGTCTAAGATCCGGGAGTCCTCCAACCTGGGCCGGGATGTGCTGCAGGAGACAGTCCAGTACGGGGAGCAGTTCTACAACCTGAAAAGGTGTGAAACACGCCAGGCCCCGTTCTATGTGCTTATGGGTGCCAAGATGCCTGCCATCCTGGTGGAGCTCGGCTATCTCAGCAACCCCACGGAACGTAAGCGCCTGCAGAACTACGCCTATCTCAAACGCCTGGCCTGGGGCATCACCCAGGGGATATTGGCCTACAAGGAGGAGATCTCCCAGCAGGCCAGGAGACGTTGATCAGCTGCTGCTAAAGAAAAGATACCCCGCCAGACCCAGAAGGAGAATAGCGAAGACCCGCTTGAATCCTCCCGTTTTTGTTAGCAGAGGCATTTCCCTCCGGCACCGGGCCCGCCCCTGCCTCACACTGCAACACCCCAATCACGCAAGGGCTGCCGGCTGAGCCTCTTGACTGATTCACAGGAATAACCATTACTATAAGGGCGTTTGGACAGAAAGGAGGCCACTTTTTCTCTGTGCCAGAATTTTTGCGGCCTGAAAACACCGCAGTTAGGGTATTGAGCAGCCCGGTCGCGAACCCGGACCCGGCTCATTTTCCCTTATCCCAAAAAAACGGAGGAAATCCCATGATCCTGCACGAGTTCCATTGCACCCAATGCGGCAGACAGTTCGAGGAAATGGTGTCCACCGGCGAGGAGACGGTGCGTTGTCCCGCTTGCGACAGCGAGGAAGTCAAGCGCCTGCTGTGCGCGGTGAAGCGCACTGGCGGCAACGCGGACCCGGATGCCCTGGGTTCCGCCTGCGCGCCCAGCGGGGGCTTTTCCTGAGCCAGCTAGTCGGGTTCCGGTGCGGAACCCCTGGCTGATTATCGGTTACTGGTGACTGGCACTTTCCGGAGATCGGAAGTCAGTGATCTGAGATCGGGCTCTATAATCAACCGACTTACTGACTCACCGATTCACCGACTTACTGATACGTCGCCTCTCACCTCAAACCAGTGAATCCAGAACAACCAACGCTGAACGCCGAACGGGGAACCCAGAACGGTGAACGCTGAACCCGGAACACACATGCCCAACCTGCTCGACTACTCCTATCCCCAGCTCCAGCAATGGGTGGAAGAACAGGGATGGAAACCCTTCCGGGCCAGGCAGATCTGGCAGTGGATCTGGCGCAAAGGCTGCGACAACTTCAGCCGGATGAGCGATCTGAACAAACGGATCCGCACCCGGCTGCAGGAGAGCTTCCGCCTGGAGCACCCCGAGCTGCGAGAGATTCGCCACAGCGAGGACGGCACCATCAAGTTCCTGCTCCGGGTGGGAGGGGACGATCTGATCGAAACCGTGCTCATCCCGGAGGAAGATCACTATACCCAGTGCCTTTCCTCCCAAGTGGGCTGTCCCCTGGGCTGCACCTTCTGTAGCACCGGCCGCATGGGCTTCACCCGCAACCTCTCCTCCGGCGAGATCCTGGGTCAGGTCCTGGCTGCCCGGGGCTACCTCGCCCGGAGCGAGGCCCCCCTACCCTTGCGCAATCTCGTTTTCATGGGCATGGGCGAGCCCCTGCTCAACTGGCCCCAGGTGAGAAAAGCCCTCCAGGTTATCCGGGACCAGCAGGGGCTGGACTTTTCCTACAGACGGACCACCCTGTCCACTGTGGGAGTTCCCGGTCCCCTGCGCCGTTTCGCGCATTCCGGCCAGGGCTCCCTTGCGGTCTCCCTGCACGCCCCGAATCAGGAGTTGCGTGCCAGGCTCATGCCCAAGGCCGCCTCCCTGGTATCCCTGCCCCAACTGATCCGCATACTTGAGGAATTGCCTCTCAGGCCCAGGCAGCGGATAACTCTGGAATACGCCCTCATCGGCGGGGTCAATGACGACTTGAAACATGCCGGGCAGTTGAATAAAATTATTTCCTCTCTGCGCTGCAAGGTCAATCTCATCGCCTTCAATCCGGACCAGGAGCTCCCCTATCGGGCTCCCAGCATGGAGCGCGTCCTCCAGTTCGAAGAATTCCTGCGCAAAAAGGACAAGTCGGTTTTCCTCCGCAAGAGCAAAGGGCTGGACATCGAGGCGGCCTGCGGTCAGCTCAGAAACAAGGCCCTGAGCAAGGGCCCCTGAATCTTTTCTCCACGCAGCCCGGACCGCTCGCGGCGAATCGGTTTACAAACCACGCGTTCTCGGGCTAGTCTGTTTTATTCCCAAGAGGTGCAAGTACACTCCGGGCATCTGCTAACCTCGAGGGTTTTTGCATCAAAGGCGAGTAACTCTATCCGGGGGTTGCCCCATGCTAGCACCCGACTTCGAGAAGACAGGCGGACTTGTTCCTGCGGTGGTTCAGGACCGGGAATCCGGGGAGGTCCTCATGCTGGCCTACATGGACGCCCAGGCCTGGGAGAAAACCCTGGAGAGCGGAGTGGCCCATTTCTACAGCCGCAGCCGGGACAAGATATGGCAAAAAGGTGAATCCTCGGGTAACGTACAGCAGGTGAAAGCGGTTCGCCTGGACTGCGATGCGGACACCGTTTTGCTCCAGGTGCACCAGGTGGGTGGCGCCGCCTGTCACACTGGCTACCGCAGTTGTTTCTACCGTGAGATCACCCCCGAGGGAACCAGGACCTGCTCCGAACAAATCTTCGATCCCAAGGAGGTCTACAGCTAAATGGCGCGCGGAAAGCCTTTGCGACTCGGCATTCCCAAAGGGTCCCTGCAGGACTCCACCATCAAGCTCTTCGCCAACTCCGGGTGGAAAATCCGCCTACACCACCGCAACTATTTTCCGGACATCGACGATCCGGACGTAGAGTGCACCCTGTGCCGAGCCCAGGAAATGCCCGTATACATCGAGGACGGAACCCTGGACGTGGGTCTGACGGGCAAGGACTGGATCCTGGAAAACGAGGCGGACGTGGCCAAGGTGTGCGAGCTGGTCTACTCCAAGACGAGCAATCGTCCGGCCCGCTGGGTCCTGGCCGTAGCCAGCGACTCCCCTTTCCGGCGGCCGGAAGACCTGCAGGGCAAAAAGATCGCTACCGAATTGGAGAACTATACCCGGAAGTACTTTCAGGACGCCGATATCCCAGTAGAAGTGGAGTTCTCCTGGGGAGCGACCGAGGCCAAGGTCGCCTCGGGACTGGCCGACGCCATCGTGGAGGTCACGGAGACCGGTACCACAATCAAGGCCCACGGCCTGCGGATAATAGCCGAGCTTATGCAGACCTCCACCCAGCTCATCGCCAACAAGGAAGCCATGCAACAGGAGTGGAAGCGCTCCAAGATCGATCAGATGAGCACCCTTTTGCAGGGGGCCCTCCGAGCGGAGCGACTTGTCGGCCTCAAGATGAACGTGCCCCGTGACAGCCTGCAGAAGGTAATGCAGATGCTGCCCAGCCTCACCTCTCCCACAGTGGCGGACCTCTACCAGGAGGACTGGCTCTCGGTGGAGATCGTGGTCGAGGAATCCATTGTCCGGGACCTGATCCCCAGGCTCCGCTCCGGAGGCGTGGAGGGCATAATCGAGTACCCGCTGAACAAGGTTATCTAGTTCCGGATGGAAACTGCCTAAACAGGCAAGTAAAACCTCGAGGGGACACATGAGCTCCAGAAAATCCCTGTTTCTGCTCGCCCTAGCCGCCCTTTGCTTGACCGCCTGGGGCTGCGCCTCGACCTCGCCCTCTGTATCCGATAACACTCGGGCCCGGATCGAGCTGGCCAATTCCCAACTGCAGAGCGGCCATCCCAGACGCAGCCTCCAGGAGCTGGAACCCCTGAAGGACAAGGCACAGGATGTGCCGGAATACCACTTTCTGCTGGGCATGACCTACCTCCGGCTCGACGGCCACAAGGAGCAAGCCATCCGCGAGCTGAACACTGCAGTGGAGCTTGCGCCAAAGCTGGGCATGGCCTGGAACAACCTGGGCCTAGCCTATATACGAGCCGGTCGCATGGACGATGCGGAGCAGGCCCTGAAAAAGGCCCTGTCCATCTCCACCTACCTTACTCCGGAATACGCCGCATACAATCTCAGCCGGCTCTACCGGGACCGAAACCAGCCGGAAAAGGCGATCCGTTACGCGAACAAGGCCTTGAGGGAGAACTGGCGCTATCTGCCCGGATACTTCCTGCTAGCGGATCTCTACACGGAACAAGGCCAGCCGGAGAAGGCCAAGAAAACTCTAAAGCGGGGAGTGGAAGCCTTCCCGGACCATGAGCGGCTCTGGCTCAAGTACGGGAAGACCCAGCTCAGAATTGGGGATAAGGAACAAGCCACACAATCTTTTCAGAGAGTGCTCGAAATTGCCCCGGACTCCAACTCGGCCAAGGTGGCCCGAGATTACCTGGATCTCCCCGAATCCTGAGCCTATCGGCTCCGCTCCCGAAAGCGCTCCCAGCATCCTGGGGATTAATCCCTGGGTCTACGACTTCGCAGCGTACAATCTCTGGTCCCGTCCCCTTGGCCTGATCAATACGCTACAGGCGTTTTACTGCAGCGGCTGCCACGTGACCCTCCTGGACTGCATGGACCGCACCTGGAGGGATGTGGACTGGCCGGAGCAGCAGCACTACGGCTGCGGCCGCTATCCCCGCACCGAGATTCCCCCTCCAGCTAGCCTTGAACACATCCCCAGACGCTTCTGCCGCTACGGCCTCTCCTATGCAGCCGTCTCCCAAGCCCTGGCCCGCCTGGATCCGCCTCCGGATCTGGTGCTCATTACCTCGATTATGACCTACTGGTATCCCGGGGCTGTTGCCGCGGCCAGGCTGGTGCGCCGCCTCTGGCCCCGCACTCCCCTCGCCCTGGGCGGAGTCTATGCCACCCTCTGTCCGGAACACGCCTCTTCCGTTGCCCCTGTGGACAGCATCATCCAGGGGCCGGCGGAAAACGGGGACAACTGGTCCAGACTCTGGGGGCTACTGGGTGAAACCACCCCACCTGCACCCGGGCCCCAGACAGAGGCAGAAACCCTGCTTCCCCTCCTCTACCCCGAGGCCCGCTTTTCCGTGCTGCTCGGCTCGCGCGGATGCCCCTTCCACTGCGCTTACTGCTCCAGCAGCCTGCTCTACCCCTCCTACCATCAGGGCTCCTGGAAAAGACTGCTGCACCAGGTGCATCAGGAGCACAAGAGGGGTATCCGGGACTTCGCCTTCTACGACGACGCCCTGCTGGTGCAGCCGGAGAGCTGGCTCATTCCCTTTCTGGAGGGCCTCATCCGGAGTGGCCTCTCCGTCCGCTTGCATACGCCCAACGGGATGCACGCCAAGTACCTGCGGCCGGATGTCTGCAGGCTGCTCTACAGGGCAGGGCTAACCACGGTCCGCCTCGGCCTGGAGACACACCGCTTCGACTCCAGGCCGGATAGCAAGCTGACCCACGAGGAGTGGGACTACGGAGTGAGCAATCTCCTGCAGGCCGGATTCAACCCGGACCAAATGGGCGCTTACATCCTCTTCGGCCTCCCCGGCCAGAGCGAAGAGGAGATCCGCCGGGCCATCGCCTTCGCCAAGGTCCACGGCCTCAGGCCGCAGTTGGCCTATTACTCCCCCATTCCGGGCACTGCCATGTTCCCCCGGGCCAAACAGTACACGCCCTATCCCCTGGAACAGGACCCCCTGTTTCAGAACCGGGCCATCTGGCCCTGCTATCCGGGCGGTTTCAGCTGGGAGGAACGCAGCCGCTGGATGGAAATCCTGCGCCAGGCCCCCGGATCCGAGAAGAGCTCACCAACGTGACTAGTGACTACTGAAAACCCTGAACGGGGAACGTCCTAGCTTGACGCGAGAGCAAATAGCAGGTACTTAACTCCTATTGTCTTGGATTGAGCCTGTAGATTGCCAACGGATCCGCCGCCTGGATGCAATTTGTCCCACCCTCCGCTTTGATGCCGGATTTGACCGACATCCTTCCCGGGTTCGGGCCAAAGACCCGCTGCGCCCGATATCCGCATACCCGACCCCGATGGGACCGCGCCGTTCGGTAGGAACAGGGCAATCGCTGGCTCGCCCGGACCGAGCGGGACGCCCGCATACAGATGACTTATTACGGAGGCAAGAGCTTGCGTCGTTACACGGTTTCCAACAACTCCTTTTCCAATATTCCCGCCCGCATCGACAGGCTTGGCGAGCTTGCGGAGAACCTCTGGTGGTCCTGGAACCCCCAGGCCCGGATGCTCTTCAAGATGCTGGACCGCCAGGCCTGGAAGGACAGCGGGCACAACCCGGACCGCATGCTCAAGTCCCTCCCCAGGGACGCCCTGATCTGGGCCTCCAGAGATCGGAACTACCTGCGGCACTATGACCTGGTCCTCTCCCAGTTCGACGCGGAAGCCTATCCCGGGGACTACCTCGGGAGCCCTATCGCCTATTTCAGCGCAGAATACGGCCTGCACCACTCCCTTCCCTTCTACGCCGGGGGGCTCGGCTTCCTAGCCGGGGATCACCTCAAGGAATGCAGCGACATGGGAGTGCCCCTGGTAGCGGTGGGCTTCATGTACCCTTCCGGATACCTGCAGCAAACCGTGGACAACCACGGCTGGCAACAGGGCCTGACCCAGACCGTGGACCGCGAGTCCGCCTCCATCAACCAGATCCTGGATACGGAGGGCAATCAGATCGTGGTGCAGGTGCCGCACATACGGCCCGTCCTCCGGGCTGCCCTGTGGAAGGTTGCCGTGGGCCGCGTCTCCCTGCTCCTCATGGACACGGAGATCGAGGACAATCCGCCCTGGATCCGGGACATCGCCAAGCAGCTCTACACCAGCGACAAGGAGCAGCGCCTGCTCCAGGAAATCATTCTCGGGCTGGGTGGGTATACCGTGCTCAAGGAGATGGAGGTGGCCCCCTCCCTTCTCCACCTGAACGAGGGGCACCCTGCCTTTGCCCTTCTCGAGGCCATTCGGGGCCTGATGCAGCAGGGCCTTAGTTTTGACACCGCCAGAGAGCGCGTCCGGGGCTCGAGCCTGCTCACTACCCACACTCCGGTGCCTGCCGGTCACGACATCTTCCCCGAGGAGATGGTGGAGAAGTACTTCGCTCCCTATCGCGAGGCCCTGGGCCTGGACCGGGAGACCTTCCTGGAGCTGGGACGCCATCCGGAGCATCCCCAGGCCGGATTCAACATGACCGTGCTCGCCCTCAACCTGACCGGCAAGTGCAACGCGGTGAGCAGACGCCACGGAGAGGTCACCCGGCAGATGTGGCAGCCCCTCTGGCCGGACAGGAACCCGGAGGAGGTGCCGGTGGGCCACGTCACCAACGGGGTGCATCTGCCCACTTGGCTCGAGCCCAAGATGCGCCTCCTGTTCCACCGCTATTTCAGCGACGGCTGGATCAAGGAGCAGGAAAATCCTGCCGTATGGGAATTCGTGGAGGAGATCCCCGATTTCGAGCTGTGGCGGAACCACTTCTGGCTCAAGATAAAGCTCCTCAACTACATCCGCCAGCTTGCCCGGAGGGACTGGACCATGCGCCGCAGCGCGGACCTTCTGCCCGCTCTGGGGACCATGCTCGACCCTTCCGTGCTCACCATAGGCTTCGCGCGACGCTTCGCCATGTACAAACGGGCGGATCTCGTTCTCCGGGACCCGGACCGGATCAAGCGCCTGGTCAACGACAACTGGCGTCCAGTTCAGATCATCTTCGCCGGCAAGGCACACCCCGCGGACGACGAGGGCAAGCGCCTCCTGCAGAGCGTGGTCCGCATGGCCCAGGATCCGGAGATGAACGGCCGCATCGCCTTTGTGGAGAACTACAACGAACAGCTGGCCCAGTATATGGTCCACGGCGTGGATGTCTGGCTCAACACGCCCAAGCCCCCCCTGGAGGCCAGCGGAACCAGCGGGATGAAGGCCGCGATCAACGGGGTGCCCAATCTGAGCATTCCGGACGGCTGGTGGCTGGAAGGGGCTACACCCACCAACGGCTGGACTATTGATTCCAGGGCGGAGGAAGGCTCCGACCAGGAAACCAGGGACAATCTGGACGCGGCTGAGCTCTACCGCCTCATCGAACAGGACCTCATTCCGGCCTACTACACCACGTCCGAAGACGGGGTCCCTCACGACTGGACCAGGATCATGAAAGAATCCATCAAGAGCGTGGCCCCTCACTTCTCCGCCAGACGGATGATCAAGGACTATCTGCGCTTCGTGTACGGCACCGAAGGGCACGGGAGGTAAGCGCATCCCCTATGCGACCGGAACAGGAAAGAATCCGCAACTTCAGCATCATCGCCCACATCGACCACGGCAAGTCCACCCTGGCGGATCGCGTCATGGAGCTGACCGGGATCATCCAGGACCGGGACAAAAAGGAGCAGTTCCTGGACCGCATGGAGCTGGAGCGGGAGCGGGGCATCACCATCAAGTCCCAGACCGTGCGCATTCCCTACACATGGCAAGGCACGGACTACATCCTCAACCTCATCGACACCCCGGGGCATGTGGACTTCAACTACGAGGTCTCCCGCAGCCTGGCCGCCTGCGAAGGGGCCATCCTCCTGGTGGACGCCACCCAGGGCATCGAGGCTCAGACCCTGGCCAACGTCTACCTGGCCCTGGATCACGACCTGGAGATCATCCCCGTATTGAACAAGGTGGATCTGCCCAGCGCGGAACCGGAGCGGATCTCCCGGGAAATCGAGGAGGCCATCGGCCTGGATTGCTCTCGGGTGCTGCAGGTGAGCGCCAAGACCGGGGAGAACGTAGAGTTTCTCCTGCCCCGGATCGTGGAGGACGTCCCCCCGCCCAGCGGCGATTCTGAAGGACCGCTCAAGTCCCTGATCTTCGACTCCTGGTACGACCCCTATCAGGGGGTGGTGGTCCTCTTCCGCGTCTTCGACGGCTCCATCCGCGTAAACCAGACCATCCAGATCGTTTCCAACCGGAAGCGCTTCGAGGTGAACAAGCTGGGCGTCTTCGCCCCCAATCCGGAGCACTGCGAGCGCCTCGGCCCGGGGGAGGTGGGCTTTCTCTTCGCCAACATCAAGGACCTGCGCAACGCGAGGGTGGGCGATACCATCACCTCCGCGGACAACCCCACGCCAGAGCCCTGTCCCGGCTTCAAGAAGGTCCGGCCCATGGTCTTCTGCGGCCTGTATCCCACGGAGCCGGCCAAGTTCGACCCCTTAAAGAAGGCCTTAGAGAGGCTGCAGCTAAACGACACCGCCTTCACCTTCGAGCCGGAGGCCTCACAGGCCCTGGGATTCGGCTTCCGCTGCGGCTTTCTGGGGCTGTTGCACATGGAGATCATCCAGGAGCGCCTGGAGCGGGAGTTCCAGGCCGAGCTCATCGCCACCGCGCCCTCGGTGATCTACGAGGTTTACAAGCAGGACGGGGAGGTCCTGCGCATGGAGAACCCCTCCGAGCTGCCCGATCCGGCGCAGATCGCTGAGATCCGCGAGCCCTTCGCCCGCATGGAGATCCACGTGCCCAGCGAATACGTGGGCAACGTGCTGAAGCTGTGCGAGGAGAAGCGGGGCGTGCACAAGGACATGCGCTACTTAAGCTCCGCCAGGGTGATCATCACCTACGATCTTCCCTTCGCCGAGATCGTGTACGATTTCTTCGACCAGCTCAAGTCCGTGACCCGGGGCTACGCCTCCCTGGACTACGACATCTTGGGCTTCTTCACCTCGGACGTGGTCAAGCTGGACATGCTCATCAACCACGAGCAGGTGGACGCCCTGTCCTCCATGGTGCACCGGGACAAGGCCTACCACCACGGCCGGAGCATCGCCCAGAGGATGCGCAAGCTCATCCCCAGACAGCTCTTCGAGGTGGTTCTCCAGGCCTGCATCGGGAACAAGGTCATCGCTAGGGAGCGAATTCCTCCCCTGCGCAAAAACGTGACCGCCAAATGCTACGGGGGCGACATCACCCGCAAACGCAAGCTCTTGGAGAAGCAGAAGGAGGGCAAGAAGCGGATGAAAAAGATGGGCAACATCGATATTCCCCAGGAGGCCTTTCTGGCGGCGATGAAAAAGGACGAGGAGGATTGATCCGGCCCAGAGGCCCTGATACATTCCCTGTCGCGCTACCGCCCCTTGCTACGGGACAGCGCCCGCACGAACCCACCAGCTCCGGAGAAGCACTTATGAGCGAGAGTCAGAAAAAGAAACAGAAAGGGGCCTTTCGGGAGTACGCCGAGGCCCTGGCCATCGCCCTGCTGCTGGCCTTTGTTATTCGTTCCTTTGTGGTCCAGGCCTTCAAGATCCCTTCCGGCTCCATGCTCCCCACCCTGAAGATCGGGGACCATCTGCTGGTGAACAAGTTTCTCTACGGCCTGCGCATCCCCTTTACTGACGTGTTCATCACGGACTTTTCCGACCCGGAATTTCAGGATATTGTCGTCTTCCGCTTCCCGGAGAACGAATCCAAGGACTTCATCAAGCGGGTCATCGGCACTCCCGGGGACACCATCCGCATCAGGGACCAGCAGGTCTATCGCAACGGCAAACGCCTCAAGGAGCCCTACATCAGACCCAACCGGTCCAATGTCGTCGGCACCTTTCCCAAGAATAAGTGGCCTCCGCACAGCTTCGATCCCAGGGTGCGCAACAACCTGGGACCCATAGAGGTGCCGGAGAACAAGTACTTCGTCATGGGCGACAATCGCGGCGAATCCTACGACTCACGCTTCTGGGGCTTCGTGGAGGAAAACAAGATCCTGGGCGAGGCCTGGATCATCTACTGGTCCTGGAAGAGCTGGACGGACATCCGCTGGTCCCGAATCGGAGACGTGGTGGACTGACATGCTGGCCAAGATCCTGACCACGGCACTGCTGGGAACCTACGTCTAGACTCGGGACAGACTACGGTTTTCTCCCCAGAGAAACCGATCATCTTTCCTCGGGCTGGATCACGGAAGGGCTGTCATTGGCGGGATTGTTCACCTCTTTGCTGACCGGCCGGATCACCGTCTTCTCCTCAGGGTAGGGCACCATGAGGGGGGCTAATTCCTCCTGGCTCGTCACTCCGGGATCAAGCCAGAAAGCGTAAGACTCCGGTGGTATGATAACCGGCATCCTGTCGTGGAGCTCGCCCACCACGCTGTTGGGCCGTGTGGTCAGGATGGCGCAGGATTCGAGCACTTCGCCAGTCTCCGAGCTTTCCCAGCGCTCCCACAAACCCGCCATGCCGAACAGCTCCCCGTCTCGAACCTGGACCAGGTAGGGCTGCTTTCCACGCTCACCTCGCTTCCACTCAAAGAAGCCGCTGGCCGGGATC
>JAIPEP010000011.1 GCA_021737085.1 Desulfohalobiaceae bacterium
AGCGACCACCAGAAACGGGCCGTGAACGTGAAGGAGGCCTTTACCAGGGGAGCGGACTACATCGTTGTGGGCAGGCCAGTCATAGCCGCCGCAAACCCGCGCGCCGAGGCGGAACGGATTCAGGGGTGCATACAGGATCTGTTCCCCGGGCAGGACAACTGATGCCCGGACAGACTCAGAATCCAACCCCTTGGCCGGAAAAAAAGATCACCGCGAGCCCGTATCCATGACCCGACTGATCAAAGGCCTGAAGATCTTTGCCGCCGTCTGGGCGGTGCTTATCACCCTCTCCTTCGCTATAGGAGCCATAACTCTCTGGCTGAGCGAAGGCTTTCTCCACTTGGCCCGATCCTTCAATCCCCTGAATATGCAGAACGTGATGATCCTGGCCTTCTCCTACGCCCCAGCTGTGGTGGGCTATATCCTGGCGGACGTTCTCGGAGGCAGCGAGAACGGGGATAGCTAAAGCCGCCCCTTGTCCTACGCGCTCAATAGCCCGCAGAAAAGATACAGCCCCAGAGCGGAATCAAGTATCCAGGTAAGGATACAGACAGTGATCACGCTACCCTTGAGA
Source organism: Desulfohalobiaceae bacterium (assembly GCA_021737085.1). GTDB lineage: Bacteria > Desulfobacterota > Desulfovibrionia > Desulfovibrionales > Desulfothermaceae > JAIPDU01. Next base: position 575 of record JAIPEP010000011.1, read on the forward strand.
CGGAGTGGATGCGGGTTCCGAAGAACGCGGCTACTGAGCCAGACCAGGGCCAAAGCTGCAAAAGCAGCCACAGCCATGGCGATCAGGACATAGCCAGACAGGTCCTGTGGATGCAATACAGCCCATCCGATCCCCAGCGCCGCCGGCAGAGGCAGCACCATAGCCCATTTGGCCGCCCCTCGCAGTGCGAAGCGATAGTAGTCCCTGCCGAAGTCGTCCTTCTCCCTGCGCAGGAGGAGATACCCCATTCCCGCGGCTCCGGCCGCGCCGATGCCGTTCAGGACCACTCCGGCCCACGCCGGCCATACAGCCCATGTGGCCGGTACCCATGCTCCGCCCCAGAGTGGAGCGGTTTGGGGCCAGGCGAAAAGGGTCCAGGCCAGAAAGATATTCAGGCAGCCATAGAGCCCCCCTAGCAGGCCAAGCAGGCTCACCGCTCCCAGGAAACGACGCAGGGGCTTGTTGTGACCAAGCGAGACCCAGGAAGCAGAATAAACAGCCATTCCCAGCAATCCGCCCAGAAGGGGGAAAAGGACCACCCCAAAAACACGGCAGCCCGGGTAGAAGTCCCAGCCCAGGGAATATCCGGCCTGTATGGAGCCCCAGAAAATCCCGGGGACAATCAAGATCAGGAAGAGGATGAGGGCCTTGGCTCCCATAGCGCTTTGCTGCTGCCCGAACTTATCCCAGAATTTTTTTCCGCCCAGCCCGCAGATCGCCTCTGCCAGGCAAGCCGTGACTGCGGCTCCGGGTACAAGGCTACCCACGAATATCAGTATTCCGAGGTATCCGCTTAGTGCGAGGGTTGTCGCCTCCATGTCAGCACTCCATCCGCATATCCCTTGTTTACCCCTCTTCGAAAGGAATACCTTAAGGCTCAGGGCATTGCAAAAAGGGGGCTTCTCCAATATGATATTGCAGTTAATCCTGAATGGAGCCGCCTTTCCGGGGCTCACCGGCCTAGCTAGTGCCCGAATGGAAAATAGCTAAAGGGAAGTGCCGTGAACGAGGCAAAGCGTCCATCCACAGATAACGATTTCTGGGCCAGTCTGATGTTGGCCCATACTCCCGGCTTGGGGCCGGCAGCAGGCAAGCGCCTGCTCGAGCACTACGGGACTGCCGAGCATGCGGCGCACAACGTCGATGGCTGGCCCTCCCGGGCAATAGCGGAGCGCAATGTAGCAGACAATTTCCGGCAAGAAAAGTGGCGCGAGGGTGCGGAAGCCGAATGGGAGCTTGCCCTGCGCGGGAACATGTCGGTAATCACCTATTCCGACCCCCGCTATCCGGACCGCCTGCGGCACATCTCCGATCCACCCCTATATCTCTATTATACGGGTAATACTGAACTTTTCCACGCGCCCTGCATTGCTGTAGTCGGCTCCAGGAACTACAGCCCCCAAGGGGCGGAAATAACGGGAGAAATCTGCCGAGAGCTTTCCTCCCAAGGGATGGGGATTGTTTCGGGCTTTGCCTGGGGAATCGACCGCATAGCCCATAAAAGCGCTCTGGCCGAAAAGGGCGGAACAGCCGCAGTGCTAGGCACAGGGCTCGACCTGATCTACCCGGCCCGCAACGAGGACCTCTGGCAGAGCATGCGCTCCACCGGCTTGATCCTGACTGAGTTCAGCCCTGGAACGCGGCCCGAGGCCCACAATTTCCCCCGCAGAAACCGGATCATAAGCGGCCTCTGTCTGGGCGTGCTCGTGGCTGAGGCTGCCAAGAACAGCGGGAGCCTTATTACCGCCCAGTATGCCCTGGAACAGAACAGAGAAGTCTTCGCCGTCCCCGGCTCCCCGAAACAGCGCTCCTTTGCCGGATGCAACGACCTGATTAAGCGAGGAGCCGTGCTCACCCGCTCCGCGGAGGACATTTTCCGGGAAATCGAGCCCATGCTCGAGGAATGGGTCTCCGGCCCAGAACTGACCGATCCGGAACCCGAAGACAGCTGGGATGCCGCGCCAGAGATACCCGATCTCTCAGACCGGGAGCAGGAGCTGATTCAGGCCATGAGCCCGGGTAATCCGATGCATATCGACTCCTTAACCCGGAATCTGGACTGGAGCAGCAGCCGCACCAGCCAGACCTTGCTCGGTCTGGAGCTCAAGGGCGTAGTGAGCCGGCAGGACGGAATGCATTATACCCTGCTACGCTAGCAAGGCGGGAAAAATCTTTCCCTTGCTGTGTTGCTTCAACAAGAGGATGACTGTCATGACCCGGGCTAAAGAGAATGAACCCCAAGCGGTACAGTCCTTTCTGGACTTCCTCTCGGCCCAAAAGGGGCTCTCCCCTTCCAGCCTCTCCGCTTACGGCCTCGATCTGGCTCAATTCCGCGACTATCTCCGCCAACAGGATGAGCCCGATCTGCACCACCCGCATCGAATCCGGCGCAAGCACATCTACGGCTTCATTCGCGATCTGCACCGCAAAAGGCTAAGCCGACGCTCCATAGGGAGAAAGCTCTCCAGCCTGCGCAGCTTCTTCCGCTACTGCCGCCGCAACGAGCTCATTTCCGAAGACCCCTCCAGCGGCGTCCCCAATCCCCGACAAAAACAGCCGCAGCCCCGATTTCTCAATCCCGATCAAGCCAAGGCCCTGCTGGATTCGGATGTCGAACCGGATCCGCGGAGCCAGCGGGACCTCGCCCTCAGCGAGCTCCTCTACGGCTCGGGCCTTCGGATTAGCGAGGCACTCGGGCTGGATCTGGGCGATGTGGATCCCGGCAGGGGAATCCTCCGTGTTCAAGGCAAGGGCAAAAAGGAGCGCCTGGTCCCCTTGACAAACAAGAGCCTTGAACGCCTGCGCGCCTACCTGGAAATCAGACAGGCCTTCGGACCCGATTCCGGGGAGACCGCGCTCTTCCTCGGCCAGAGGGGCAAGCGGTTGCAACGCCGTCAGGCCAACCGGATCATTTCCCGGCTCTCAAGCTCCGCCGGGGTGCAGGAGTCTATCAGTCCCCACACACTGAGGCACAGCTTCGCCACCCATCTCTTGGAGGGAGGGGCGGATCTTCGTTCCGTACAAGAGCTCCTGGGCCACGCCAGGCTCTCCGCAACCCAGCGCTACACCCATCTGAGCCTGGCCCGCCTTACCCGGATATACGACGACACGCATCCACGCTCCGGGAACAAATGACCCCGCAGACCCGGATAGCGCCTCTTTCCTCTTCCCCTTTTCCTTACCTGTCGAGCCTCCCAGCGCGTAATTTGCTATATCCGCAAAAATGGTGTACAATTTCTATGATTGAATGAAACCTGTTTACTTGGTTATGTATCGCGGCTAGACGCAGACAGGCTGATAACTCGTTGTATTGGGGTATGATCAGCCGGGACGCCCCCTTTTTGGCATAGACGGCCTTTTCCCAATTGTAGAGCCGCTCAACTTTCATTCCTTGATATTAGGTAATGGCCTTTTCCTGGCAAGATGCATTCTCGCAAGCCCCGGGCTACCTGTGGAAGGAGAGGACCAAGCTCGCTTTCCCCTCCTCATTCAGTGTGCTGGAAAACCTGAAACAATATCTGGACATTGTTCACATCAAGCACTGCCTGCTGAAACCATACTGGGAGATCCCAGACTTCCCCTTGGTCGCGCCCCAGGAGCTTTTACCCTCTTTTGAGTCCAATCTCTACGAGTACCCTTCCATTTCCGGATTCAGCCTCGTGGTCCTGGATCGGGCCATCGATTATTTCCAGGAAATCTTTCAATTCGATCTGCTCCACTGTGTGGAAGACGCCCTGCGCAACGTCAACGGTCCGGCCTCCGCCTTCGAGCCGAGCATTATCCAGTACAACAAGTCCATTCTGGAGAGCAGGCTACCCAAACACCTGCAGGACAGGGTCAAAAAGGATCTGGAGGGCGAACGTATCACCGATATCCAGAACTACCCGCAGATACTGCCCTTTATCCTCAATATGGACAGAGGCCATGTCATGGCCAAGAACGCCGCGGGAGACTTCTATCTCTCCGGAATTTATGCCTCCTTCCCCTCGGACCTCGATACCGAGCTGAAACGCTTCGGCCTGCGGATAGGCAAATTCAAGTCCGGGGACAACAAACTCTACGAGGTCAACCGCCATTTCGTCTATCAGTTCCTGATGGAGCTCTACGGCTTTCCCATCGCCTCGGAGCGGCGCACTTCCGCCGCCCTCTTCGCCAGACGCCTGTTCAAAAGTGGCGAGGACTTTTTGATCAGGGTCCTGGGAAAGTCGGACAGGACCTTGACCACCTTGTACTCCACACCGGAGGCCACACAATATCCCCAACTGGAAAAGACGGCCCTTGTCCGTCTGGACAAGAGCCAAAAGGATCAGCTACGTCAACTAAGAAGGGGCGGCTTCCTCATCGAAGGAGATCAGCCCGCTGTCATCCTCAAGGTCTCCTACAAGCAACATAAGTATGATCCCAACAACATCCGGACGGACAGGGCACTTTCCATTAGCAAACAACAGGTAGTGCACCCAGTGACCGGGGCTGTGTGGTCCAACGTGAACATCATCAAGGACACCACCCTGATGACCTATATCCTCAATGATATCGTCAAAGGGGAGTATCAGGGACGGGTCCGCTACAAGCGCAACGAGATTGTGGAGAATACCGACACCCACGAAAAAAGGCTCAAATTCCTCTCCTCCTGGCTCAAGAAGCATCAGCGCCGGATCCTCAGTTACTCGGAGGAATTCTATCACGGCGTAACCAAAGTCCTGAACAACTACCTGCAGAACAAGGATTATCAAAACGACTTCCTGTCGCTCTATCCTCTGTATAAGGAAGTTTGCGAACAGTACAGTTATATCCAGCTGGCACGCAAGATCAAACTACTGGAAGACATCTCGCGCAGATACTATAAAGGCACTCGACTCAACTACAAGCAAATGCTCACGAACGCCTGCCAGATACTCCACGATCTCAAGTTTGAGGTGGCCCGCTACTTCCCCAATATCGTGGATCAGCTCATAAACATTGTGGAACGAATGCTCAACGACCGCTATCTGCAAAAGAAATACATTTACCCGAATCCAGAAACTCTTACTCCTTACGGACAATCCATTCGCAAGCTCTACGGCAGGGTAGTGAGTCTGCTGGACGACTTCCGTTCTATCCGGAATACCCAAAGGAACAAAGCCATATCCGACAAGGGGCCCAACTAGTGCTTGGACGAAAACTCACCCACCTACTTCGTCGCTGCAAAATTTTGAAATCCTCATGTATTAATATACACTGCGGTTTCAAAATTTCGTCTCCTTGTATCTGGGCAAGTTTACGTCCAATCACGGTTTGCGGTCAGGCACTAACTAGTGCCGTGTCTTATAAGTTCTGTCTCAAATAGTGGGTGAGGAATAGTTTCCGGAGGGAAACTGTTCTGTATTACTGTGCAATCCTTACCAAGGAAGGTTGCCCTATGTTTTGCCCCAAATGCAACTACACCAGCTTCGACCATCTTCCCACCTGCCCCAAATGCGCTTTCGACTGGAGCGAACAGAAAAAGATTTTCAACATGGAGTGGATGGTGCCTGCGGCCACGGAGGGAATAAACATTTTCAAGCCCTCGACACCAGGAAAAGCGGAAACCACAGAGCAGCCCGAAGGGTCGCCTAAAGGCTCTGCCGCGCAGGTCTCCGGGACACAAGCTTCGGAGGAAGAAATCTCTCTCGAGGAATCGGATCTGGAGCCCTTGCAGGGCGAGGCTTCCCTGTCGGGAACAGACGGCGAGCAGAGCGATGTAGATGAAGAGATCGAATCCTCGGAGTTGGAGGGGGTTTTCTCCGATCCGAGCCTTGGAGCTGAAACTTCGTCGGAAGAGGAGATATCCTTAGAGGGCGAAGAGGAGGAGCCGGTTTTGGATATCGAGATCGACGAGCTTGGCTCTGCAGAGGAAGAGGCCACCGCAGACAGCGAAGCCGTGGATCAGGACGACCTCGATCTAGACCTCACCTCCATACTCGACGATATTGAAGGCGAAGAGGGGGAAAACAAGTCCGGCAAAAAAAAGCAGTCCTAGACCGGAATTCTCGGGAGCTTTTCCCTACACCGGAAAGTCCAGAAATCCCCTTTTCCCTTCGCATAACCGGATTGCCTTCTGCGTTCAGCACAGCGGGGAACAAGCGCCTCAATCCGCCAAGGCGCTGAAGGAGGCTCAAGGACTTGAGCGAAGACAAACCCCTGGCGGAAATCCTGCGGCCCACGGAATTCTCCGAGTTCATCGGCCAACAGGAGGTCCAGAATAAGCTGACCAACCTCCTGGAACAGAAGCGGTTGCCCAGCATCCTCTTCTACGGTCCCCCGGGCAGCGGGAAGTCCACCGCTGCCCTCCTTTTGGCCCGGAAACTGAACAAGGATTTCGTGCGAGTCAGTGCGCCGGAGACCGGACTCTCCGATCTGCGGGCTCAGCTGGCGCAGAGCGACACCCTGATCTTGGACGAAATCCACCGCTTCAGCAAGACACAGCAGGATTTCTTTCTTCCCCATCTGGAGGCCGGCCGCATCACCCTGCTGGCCTCCACGACGGAAAATCCGTCCTTCTCCGTGACCAATCAGCTCCTCTCCCGCCTGCTCCTTTTACGCCTCAACCCCCTGAGCAAGGAGGAACTGCGCTCCATTGGCGAACGGGCCCGGCAATACCTCCAGCTGAATCTGCCCCAGAACAGCCTGGATCAGATCATCTCCGTCTCCATGGGAGACGCCAGAACCTTCCTCAACTTTCTGGAATACTGCCGGAATCTGCCACCCGAAAGCCTGGAGCCGGAAAACATCGCCAAGGTGCTACCCGAAATCGTGCAACGGGGCGATCGCGACGGGGACAGCCACTACGAGCTCGCCTCCGCCCTGATCAAATCCATCCGGGGCAGCGACCCCGATGCCTCCCTGTACTATCTGGCCAGTATGCTGGAGCGGGGCGAGGACCCGCGCTTCATCTGCCGCAGGCTCATCCTCTCCGCCTCTGAGGACGTAGGCCTAGCCGATCCGGAGGGGCTCAACCTGGCGGTCTCCTGCCTCCAGGCGGTGGAAACCGTGGGCATGCCGGAAGGGTTCATCCCCCTGGCGGAAACGGTCACCTATCTCGCCCTGGCCCCCAAGAGCAACTCCGCCTATTCCGCATACCTCGCAGCCCAGAAGGAGATCCGCAAGAACGGGATCAAGCCCGTGCCCCTGCATCTGCGCAACCCCGCATCCGGGCTGCAGCGCAAGTGGGGCTACGGGCAGGATTACAAATATCCGCACGCCTACCCCGGAGCCTGGGTAAAGCAGGAGTACCTCCCGGAGGAGGTCAGGGGCAAGACCTTCTATCAGCCCAAGGACCAAGGTCGGGAGCCCCGCCTTTTCCTCTGGCTGAAACAGAAGCTGCGCTCGGGCAGCAAAAAGCGGGGCTCGGAGTAACCGGCGGGTGCCTGACCGAAAACTGTGATTGGACGTAAACTAGCCCAGATACGAGGAGACGAAATTTTGAAACCGCAGTGTATATTAATACATGAGGATTTCAAAATTTTGCAGCGACGAAGTAGATGGGTGAGTTTTCGTCCAAGCACTAGCTAGTTTCCGTCCATGTTCTCCGCGATCAGCTCGGCGAATTCCTTGCAGCCCACTGTTTCCGCCCCCTGCATCAGACGGGCCAGGTCGTAGGTTACCCTGCCCTTCTGGATAGTGCGCTCCAGGGCGCGATAAATCTTGGCCGAGGCCTCGAACCAGCCCAGATGCTCCAGCATGAGAGCACCAGAAAGGATCAGGCTGGAGGGATTGGCGCTGTTCGTTCCGGCCCTTTTGGGGACCGAGCCGTGGGTGGCCTCGAACACGGCCAAATCATCCCCCACATTGGCCCCCGGTGCCAAGCCCAGGCCGCCGACCTGCGCGGCCAGGGCATCGGAGATGTAGTCCCCGTTGAGATTGGTCGTGGCCACGACGCTGTATTCCGAGGGCCTGGTAAGCACCTGCTGAAACATGTTGTCCGCAATACGGTCCTTGATCAGAATCCTGTCCTCGCCCTCCCCGCGGGCCTCATCCTCGCTGACGCAGGAGTCGCCGAACTCCTCCCTGGCCAGCTCGAAGCCCCAGGAACAAAAGGCCCCCTCGGTGAACTTCATTATGTTGCCCTTGTGCATCAGGGTCACGCTGGGGCGCTTCTGTTGCAGGGCGAACCGGATGGCCCTGCGCACCAGGCGCTTGCTCCCCTGCTCGGTGATGGGCTTGATCCCGATGGCGCTCTCCGGGTCCACATCCGTCTGGTAGCGCTCCCGCATGAACTCGATGAGCCCCTTGGCCTCCGGGCTGCCCGCCTCCCATTCTATGCCTGCGTAGACATCCTCCGTGTTCTCCCGAAACACGACGATGTCCACGTCCTGGGGCCGTTTCACAGGAGTCTGGATACCCTTAAAGTATCGTACCGGCCGGATGCAGGCATAAAGGTCGAAGGTCTGCCGCAGGGTGACGTTCAGACTGCGGAACCCGGAGCCCACAGGAGTGGTCAAGGGCCCTTTCAAGGCCACCTCCGCATCATCGCGCAGCGCGTTCAGGGTCTCCCGGGGCAGGTAGGAGCCAGTCGCGGAATAGGCCTTTTCCCCGGCCAATAGCTCCTGCCAGGTCAGCTCCTTTTCACCGGAATAGGCGGATCGAACCGCCTCGTCCAGAACGGGCCGCGCCGCAGCGGAGACCTCGGGCCCTATACCGTCCCCCTCGAGGTAATAGACCGTCCTAGATTCCATATTCGCTCCTTGCTGGGGTGATAATTGTTACCCTTATCCATTTCCTAGCACATGGCGTAATGTTACTGTCTTCCGGGATGTAAACGCCTTGCACAGTAAGAGCCCTGATTGTACAATGCCCTCCCAAGATTCAAATAGAATGAGGGCAGCCGTCCAGGGAAAAAACAGCAACCCTTACTTCTACGGAGCATAGGCATGAGAATTGATACAAGTCGCGAACAAGCGGCAGAGGCATTGCGCGCAAAGGCAAAAATTATACGCGATCTGGAGGCGGAAGCCAAGAGGAAGCTACAAGAGGAACAGGATCAGGAGGCCTACAACCGGCTGCTCCGGGAAAAGGCCCGGACCATCCACTCCCTGCTGTATGAGGTCCAGGAGGCTCTGGAGGGCCTCCCGGAGGAAGAACAGGACCAGTTGGAGTCAGCCCTGGAAAACATGGGCATACGCGCCAGCCAGGCCCTGGAGGTGGACAGCCCCTTCTTCATGTCTATGCTGCTCTATCCGGATGACTACACCGAGGGAGAGGAAAACGAGCTGGAAAAGCTAATATCCAATTTCCATCCGGGAGACAGCTAACTTCCGGCCGGGAGCTAGCTGATCACTTGATCCAGCAAACAAGGCCCTGGAAACGTGAGCTCGCACCCCAGAAGTACATAAAAAAGCCCCTTTCTTGTGCGGGCGGTTCCATGAAAACCGCCCGCAATACGCTCAAAAGCATAGAAAGGGGCTAGGGACAGGGCTCTACAGTTCCAGCCAGGAATCGGAATACAGGGCGAAGCCCATCAGGACCCTGGCAGTTTTGACATAGTCCACCATCTCCTGGGAGATGCTGTTCAGGTCGGGCTGATTCCCGTCCATGACAGCGTGGATCGTCTCCTCGATATCCGAACGCTTGTCCTTGGCAATCTGGGTCATCTTCTCGTCCTTGGGATCGGTGATTATTGAGGCCATCCCGGACCGTTTGAGCATGACCGCATAGGTCTGGTTCATAATGGGCCGCAGGTGATCGGGAATCCCGTTGGAGATGTTGGACAGCCCACAGGTGCTCTTGGCACCCGGAGCTATATCCTGGAGCATGTCGTAAAAGGCAAGGAGTGTGGGGGCGTGCTCCTGCTGAACGTTGACCGGGGGGACCACGCCGTCGACCCAGATCTTCTCGTTAGGGATGCCCTGATCGTTGGCTGCCTGGAGCAGCTCCACGCAGAGGGCGGCCCGCTCGTTCTCGTCCCGGGGCAGACCCTCCGGGCCCCACATCAGGGCCACAAAATCCGCATTATACTTGGCCGCGACAGGGAGCATCTTTTCGTAGTTCTCCGCCCGGCACATGATGGAGTTTATGATGGGTGTCCGCTTACAGACCTTGAGGCCCTCCTCGATAGCCGTTGTATTGGAGGTGTCCAAGAGAAGGGGCAGATCCACCACTTCCTGGACCGTCTCCACCACCCAGGGCATGAGCTCGTGACCCGTCTTCTTCGCCGGCCCCAGGTTGATGTCGATATAATCCATCCCCATTTCCTGTTGATATTTCGCCTCCTCCTTGATCGGCTCCGGATCCCATTCCTTGAAGGCCTTGCCGATTTTGGTCCCCATCACGTTCAGGCTCTCGCCAAAACATAACATTACCATATTACACGTCCTTTTGTTTGATATAATTCGCTCTCTATGCGGGAGCCCTTCACCTTCAGGCGCTCACCTTGGACTTCAAAAAGGCAGGGATATGGGCTGCCTCCCTGGGCCCGACAGTCACCGTCCAATCCGGGATCTCGTCCTCCATCTCCCCGACGATGGCCGCGGCGTAACCAGGAATAATCAGCTCCTTATTGCTGACCTTATCCGCTATGCCGCTCTTCTTAACAAAAGCCCCCACATCGTCTCCGGCGAAATTGCCCGCGGCCCAGGCGGTAAGCACCGAAAGACCCTCCGAGTCCTTGACCAAAAGCCAGGAAGGCACTTTACTCGACTCGATCTCCCCGGCAACAATGAAGTAGGTCAGGGCGAAGTTCGTGGTTACGAGCACAGGGGAGTTCTCATCAGGCTTGCCGATCTCGAAGATGCCCTGCTGGACCGTCATCGGCCGCTGCGGATCGGTGTAGATGTTCAACCGCTCCAGCAGGAGAGAAAAGAGGTTTTCCGAGATGAAGTCGGATAGGACCATGATGCCCCCGTACTTGGCAATGAACATGGAGGCGATCACCGTCTCCATGTCCAGATTGGAGGCCATTTCGCAGGGGAAGGTAATGGTGGGAAAGCCCACGGAACGATTCTTGGCCCGGAGAGCGGCCCTTCTGATGCCCACCGTATCCTGAAAGCTCTTCTGCATGTCACGGGAGCCGGGATCGAGCACCAGATCCTTGAGCCCCTTCTCCATGAGCTTGTCCGTCAGCTCCGGAAGCTCCTCCACGGAATCCGCCTTGACCGCCAGGGGAAGGCTGTTGTCCAGGGCGAGCTGCCCGAAGTCATCCACATTGTCCTTGGTCGCGGCGTAGATCAGGGGGCGCTTGAAGCCGCAGGCCTCGATGCCCGCCTGCATGACCTCCTTGTCCTGGCTCATGAGAACCAGGTTGAACTCCGTATTCTCCGCTACGTATTTGGCCTTTGCCGCGAAAGCCTCCTTGTCCCCGTTGGCGTCCTTCAAAGCCACCAGCTCCGGCCGGAGGATGTATCCCACCCGCTCGAACTGGAAGGCGTTCCAGACAGTCAACTTGTTCTTCATTTCCTCCTCCGGCATATCGGAGGAGATCACTCCGGCTATAGGAGGCTGATTGAAGAAGGTCTTCTCGTGTCGATACTCCACCGTCTCCCCTCCTACGGTCACCGCTCGCACGCCTTTGCCGATCTTGACCGCACGGATGGGAGGGGCCGAGGCCTCGGCCAGCTTCTCCCTGGCCTCATCAGAGACATAGGGGCACTGATCTAGCTCCGCCTTGCCTGCAGCCAGATTCATAGCGAAAGCAAGGCAGGTGGCCGCCCCGCACTCCTTACAGTTGGTCTGAGGAAGCATCTTGAATATCTGAATCCCTGTCAAACCCATAGAGCACTCCTTTGCGTCTTGGGCGAGCAGTGCGGCGATGTCCGCGGTAGCATTGTCTCCAGATCCGCAAAGAAGCGGGATCCGCCTCTCGCGGCGGACAAACCGGGAAACGCCGTGCCAGCCCGCTTAGCTGATCATTATAGGAAAAGCATGCGCCCACTGCCGATCAGGCAGCCTGGCTGTGGATCTGCCGGAGTACGCGGAGAATCCTTTCCGGGCCCTCCTCTTCAGGCTTCTCCGGAAAAGAGGGGGCTTCTTGCCCGGCCTGACCCTTCCTGGCCTTCTTGACCTTCTCCCGTATCTCTTTCTCGTCTTTCTCCAGCTGGGCCTTCAGCTTCTCTTTTTCCTTCTCCCTGGCCTCGGCTTCCTGCCTGGCCTTTTCCTCGGCAGCCTTCTTCGCTTTTTCCTCCTTCTGCTCGGCGCTCTCCTCCGCGGCCTCGGCCTTGGCCTTGCTCTCCGTCTCGCGCCGGAGCTTCTCCTCCATTTCCTTGCGGAGCTTATCCTCTATCTCCGCCCGGAGCTTGCTCTCGTCCACAGAGGGCTGGGCCGCCTCCTGGGCAGGCTCGGCCTTGGCCTCCTCTTTAGGCGGCTCTTCCTTGGGAGCCTCTGCCTTGGCTTCTTCCTTGGGGGCCTCCTCCTTGGGAGCTTTTTCCTTGGCCTCTTCTTTGGGGGCTTCCTCCTTCTTGGTCTCCTCTTTGGGAGCCTCCTCCTTCTTGGCCTCGGCCTTGGGGGCCTCTTTGGCCTCCTCGATGGTCAGATCGGGCTCCGGAGACATGGAAACGTAGTCGATCTCGGGCTGGGAGAGATTCTTCTGAATGGGCGCCACATCCTGGGCGGTGCCGCCCTCCAGAAGAAGCTCGATGTACTGCCGCACCAGACGGACTGTTTCCGGATGACGCAGGATCAAGATGTTGGAGCCGGCCATAAGGTAGGTGGTGGCCGCAATGGTCTCCATCATGATCGCCCTGCGCTCGGGATCGCCGATGCGGGGATCCTCCTCCACCGGCTGCTTGGCCTCCTTGCACTTCCATACGTCGAAGGCAATGTAGTTGATAAGGGGAAGCTGCAACTTGTCATCGCCAAAGGTCATGGCGGCCAGCTTGATCCGCTCCATGACCGAATAGCTGTATTCCAGCCCGTAGCCCAGACCCCCGGTAGTGGGATCGACAACGATCTTGTTCAGGGGCAGGCCCAGGTTCTCCAGCAGGATATTGATCTGCTTGGCCAGGTTAATATCGATGGGGGAGGAGGCCACCGCGGTATGGCCGTAGCCCATGACCGCAGCGCCGATGCTCTTGTGGGTCACGTCCTCGATGGGGCCAATGATGAGATTCTCTCCGGAGCAATCCTCTGCCACCTTCTTCAGGACCACGGAATCCTTGTCCGGATTCGCCGTGCCCCAAACGATCAAGGGCACATCGATGGCCTCGTTGACCTTCTTCACCTTGGCCACCGCGTCCTCGGCGCTGACGTCGTGCTCGTTGGGATCTGTGCTCCGCAGATGGAGACAGATGAGGTCCGCCCCGTAGTCCTGGACGCATTTCTTGGCCCAGGCCGCCGGATCGCCGATAACGTCTTTGAAGGGCTCGCGCGCAGCAGCGGGCCACTCCTCGGGATCCATATCCCAGATTTCCATGGCGATCTTGGGCCTATTGGTCACCTCTCCCTCGAACTGATAAAAGGGCAGGCAGGTCTCCCCGCCGACCTTGACGGTGTTATCCCCCTTGCCCAGCTCGATTTCCTTTATAGGCCCGGTATACTTCTCCTTGATCATCTCGAAACTCATAAGCACTCCTTATTCTTGATGCATTGACATCCCACTCCCACCGTAGCCGTACCTATTCCCATGTATGATCTCCTCCTTACGGGAAGCTATCCGTAAAAGCATCATCCCGGACAATCCAGGGAACATTCAGTTTACGCTCCTGTAGCTGTACAGGCCAGATTTGTCAATGGAGCCGAAGCAATACAGGGCACTGCTCCCGGATTTGCCTCAGGTTCCGGAAAGGATTTTTTTCCGCTCGTTCAGCCGGGACTGGACCCTGGGGAACTTGTCCAGATCGGTGTGGGGCAAAAAGAGCGAGGCCATGTATTTGTCCATATAGGAAGTGGTCTCGGAGAGCTCGAAATTGGTCATCTTCTTGGTCACTTCCACCACGTTTTGCCGGATGTGGTTGTTCAGCGAGCTCATCTTGGCCCCCATGAGGGATCCATTGCCCACGAAGCTAATCCGCTCCGGGTCCATCTCCGGCAGCAGACCGATGGTCAGGGCCTTCTCCAGATCTATGTAACTGCCGAATCCACCCGCGAGCAGGACGCGGTCCAATTCGGACAAGGTAAGCCCGATCTCGTCCAAAAGAGTCATGCACCCGCTATAGATAGCCCCCTTGGCCCGGATGAGGTTGTCGATATCCGGTTCCTGGAGCACAATATCCCTGTCCACGCCCGACTCTTCCGCCCAGACCAGAACGTACTCCCAGATGCCCTCCTCAGCCTCTCTGATCCGCGGAGTGTCCAGCTCCCGGTTGAACTTGCCCTGATTGTCGAGCACACCTGTTTCGAAAAGGCTGGCCACCATGGTGATCAGGCCGGATCCGCAGATGCCCACCGGCTTCGCCTCGCCGATGGTCAGGACCATGGGTTCAAAGGTGAAGGGATCGATGGAAAAGTCCTCGATCGCTCCCTTCTTGGCACGCATGCCCAGCTTCATGCCCCCGCCCTCGAAGGCGGGGCCCGCGGAGCAGGCGGCGCAAACCATCCAGTCCTTGTTCCCGATAACCACCTCTGCGTTGGTCCCGATATCCACATACAGGGTCACCTCCTCGCTCTGATACATGAGCGAGCCCATGATGCCGGCGACGATATCACCGCCCACATAGCTGGAGATGGAGGGAAAGACCAGGGCCAGGGCGTGCTCCTCGAGATCGATACCGATATTCCGCGCTTTAATCGGGGGAAAAAGGGTGCAGGTCGGCACATAAGGAGAGCGGCGGATGTAGCGCGGATTGAGCTTGAGAAGGAGCTGGGTCATTGTAGTGTTGCCGGCTATAGTGATGGTGGAGACCTCGTCCTTGTCCACACCGGCTTCGTTGAGGATCTTCGCCAGAATCCGGTTTATTGTCTCCAGCACGGCCTGACACAGCTCCTGCAGGCCGTCGCCCTTCTCCGCATACACGATGCGATTGATGATGTCCTCCCCATAGGTCATCTGCTGATTGAAGTCCCCGTATTCGGCAAGTACCTCCCCGCTGTTAAGGTCCAGCACCTGCCCGAAGACAGTGGTGGTTCCCACGTCCAGGGCCAGGGCGAAGTTGCGGTCGGTTGTGTCCCCGGGTTGGACGTTGAGAATAGTGTTCTTGCCGCTCTCTTCATGCACCGGCCGGCCCAGGGTGGCAGTAGTCTGGAAATCCTGCTCCCGGATAACGTCGGTTATCTTGCGGATAACGCTGAAATCCACTTCCAGATTGTGCTCCTCGTGATGAAATTTCAGATTGTCCACCACCCGGGTCACGTCGGAGCAGTTGTCCTGGCTGCTGGGAGGGGGAAGCTGAAGGTTCTTCTTCTCGATGGGGGGCAGGAAAAAGCCATGAACCTTGAAGTCCTCCAGAGAGACCTGCCTGATCGCCGCAGTCTTGCGCGGAGTGGCCTGGAGATTGAGCACGCTGGGATCCAGCTCGGACTCCACAGGGACCTGAACACTGAGATCCTGGGTTACCCGGGAGAGGCAGGCCAGGCGGTATCCCGCCTCCCTGTCCTGCTGGGACAGCTTCTCGCTGACCCCGTTCTCCACCTCCCCCTCCTGGAGCAGGACCCGGCACTTGCCGCAGACCCCGTTGCCTCCGCAGGAGGCGTTGATATGCACGCCGGCATCCAGTGCAGCCCGTAGCAACAGGGTGCCCTCTGGAACCTCCGCCTCACGCCCGTGCGGATAAAATTTGACCCGGGGCATAAGCATCTCTCCTTTTTGTCTGTTCCCACCGCTAACCGGATCGGGACTTTATTCAGTTGGTCTGGGAGGGAAACCTGGACCGATCCGTATGGGGCAGGAACTTGGCCGCGCTGAATCGGTTCATGAACTCCTGGTTCACGTTGAGCTCCAGATAGGTCACTTTCCGGGTGACCGCGTATACTTCCTGGAGTGCCTCAGGGCTTTGCAGGACCCGGACAGACCCGGCAAGCGAGCTGTTGCCCAGGGGAATATAGCGCTCCAGGGGCAGATCTGGAAGCATCCCTATAGCTATGGCGGACTCCGGGTCGATGTAGCTCCCGAAGGTACCAGCCACGTAGAAACGGGATATATCTTCCATATTCAGGCCCACGCTGCTGGTGATAGTCTCCAGTATAGTGAACATGGCCGCCTTGGAGCGAATAAGGCTGTCGATCTCGGGTTGGCCCAGGAGAAGATCCTCTCCGGTGGCGGAGTCTCTGCCGGAGACCAGGACGAAATGGACAATCCCGTCGATTGTCTTGAACCTCTCCGGCATCACCTCCGGGTCGAATTTGCCGCGGAAATCCAGCAGTCCGTTGCGGAACAGCTGCGCCGCCAAATCGATGACCCCGGAGCCGCAGATCCCTGCTGGCGGGCCATCGTCTATGGTTCCCACCCGGAAATCCCTCGCCTCTTCATCGAACCGGACCCTGTCAATAATTCCGGGACCGGCCTGCCTGCCTATGTCGCTCATACCCTCTTCCAGGGCCGGTCCCGCGGCTCCGGCGCAGGCGATGAGCCAGTCCCGGCACCCCAGGACCACCTCCGCATTGGTGCCCACATCAACCAGGATGGAGATCTCCTCGCTTTCGTTCATTCCGCTGGAGATGATTCCCGCCAGGACATCGCCTCCGAAATAGCTCCCCACACCTGGAAAGCACATCACCCTGGCCTGGGGGGCAAAATCGAGCCCCAGCTCGGTAGCGGAGACCAGATCCGGGAAGTTCAGGGCGGGGATATAGGGCTCCCGTATAATCCACTTGGGAGGAAGGCCCAGGAAAAAATGGGTCATGGCCGTATTCCCGGAGAGGGCCACATTCGCGATGCGCTCCGGCCGCTCCCCGGCCTCGCGACAGAGCTCTCCGCTCGCTTCCCGCAAATCCTCCAGCACGAGCCTTTGTATGGTGCGCAAGCGCTCTCGGCTGTCGCCCACATAGTGGATCCGGCTCAGTATGTCCGTCCCCAGCTCCACTTGGGGGTTGTCCCGGGAAAGCCTGGCCAGCTCGCGGCCACTCTCCAGATGGATAAGGGCGAGCACATATCTCGTGGTCCCCAGATCCACGGCCAGGCCCAGCCAGCCGCCTTCCTCCTCCAGGCCCTTCACCCCAGTCACCACCTGGACCTGTCTGTCCCGGAAAAGGCAGCAGCTCGCGCCATAGCCGGATTTGCGGAAGAGATCCGGAAGGCGACGGATCAAGTCCAGGTCCAGAAGGAGGGGCGGGCCCTCGCCCCATGGGGCAAGGGCCCGCCGCAGCCGGTCCGCATCAGCGGTATTGTCCCCAAAGGAGGGCTCCGCCATCTCCACGCTGTGCACCCAGTTGCCCTGCTCCTGCATATCCCTGTCCGTTTGCTTCTGGCCCTACAGTTAGCCAAATCAACCCCTATCCGTCCTTCCGGGCACACCTCGGGCCGTGAGTATGGGCCATCCCTCTTCCAGCCCTTCTTTCACGCGGACATGCATGCCGCGGGAGCAAAGGACTGAGGCGATCTCCTCCGCCTGAGAGGGAAAAAGCCCCGCTACAACCGCCCGGCCTGCGCGAACAATGTCCGAACCAGCGGCGATCTCGCTCATTACATGGTAATGGATATTTGCCAGAACCAGGTCTGACTTTCCTAGGGCTGCGCTCTCGGCACGGCCGCAAGCTGCCAGGACCCGATCCTGCACACCGTTTCGCAGGATGTTCCCCCGCATGGTTCGAACAGCCAGGGGATTGCTGTCCACACCCAATAATTTGCCCGCCCCCAGCTTGGCTGCGGCTAGGCTTAGCAGGCCTGTACCCGAGCCCAGATCAATAACGGTATTCACCGGCTCCGTGGCGAATATGCGGGCCAGCTCCCGCAGGCAGCCCCGCGTGGTGGGATGGTTTCCAGCTCCAAAAACCACGCCGGGATCCAGCCGCACGTCCACAGAGTCCGGATCGGCTCCGGGTGGTTCCCATACCGGTACCACACGGATACGCCCTTCCCGGAAGGCGGTGATCTCGCCGCCCAGCCACTCTATGTAGGGGACACGATGCTCCTGGATAAGCTCCAGACCCGGTTGATGGCGAAGCAATTCCTGTATTGCGCCGTGTGCTGGGCGCTTGAAGAAAAGGAAGCTGCAGCCGCCTTCCAGCCAGTTGCCCAGAAAGTCTTCGCCCTCCCTCAGGTCCGTATCGTCTGCCATGCCCCGCAGATAGTAGATAAAGAGCTCCTCCGGCGGACCACAGGCTGCGTGGCTAAGGAGAGAGCTCCCCCGGCGACTGTTCTCCGGGTCTGCTGCAGCTGCTCCCGCCTGTGTCATCCAATCAGCCTCTGGAAGAGGGCAAAAGCGTCCTGGACCGCGGGATTGTCCTCTGGCAGCTCAACACTGGGCCTGCCTTCCAGGTCGTATTCCTGTAGGGTTTCGTCCTCCCGCACAGTGCCCAGCAGATCCAGACCCATATCCGCTATGATCCCCTGCATGCGCTCAGAGGGCTCTTCTCTTACATTGTTCAGGACCAAATAGACGCTTCCCACCCCGATATTAAGGTTATGGGCCAGGTCCTTGATCCGTCCCGCTGCCTGCAGGCCTCTACGGGAGGGATCGGAGACCACCAGCAGCTCGTCCACGTTGCTCGTGGTCAAGCGACTGATGTGCTCCATGCCCGCCTCGTTATCCATGACAATGGAGGAGTAGTTCTTGGTGAGCTTCTGCAGGAAGTCGCTCAAAAGGGTGTTCGCGGCGCAGTAACAGCCCTGTCCCTCGGGCTGGCCCATGACCACCAGATCGAAATAATCGGTCTCCACTACGGCCTCCTCCAGCTTGGTGGCCATGTAGCGGTCCTTGGTCATCCCCGAGGGCATCTCTCCTGTCTTCATCCGCTCCCTGACTTCGCCCAGGGTGGTGTCCACTTCCACCCCCAGCACCTCGTTGAGATTGTAGTTGGAATCCGCGTCTACGGCCAGGATGGGGGTGGCCTCCTTGCGGAGGAGATACCGGATCAGCATCCCGGCGATAGTGGTCTTTCCCGTTCCGCCCTTGCCGGAAAAGGCTATGGACAAGCTCATATGTGGCTCCTTTTAAGAAGACAGATGCCAGAGGACAGAAGACAGAGATCAGATATTAGCTCTGCCGATGGGCATGGTTATACAATCATCCGCTTCCCATTTCCAGCCTCTGCCTTCCGCTTTGTGGCATCTATCCTGTGTTAACTGTCAAATCGGGTAAGAACCGACTCGCAAAGCTCATTGATGCGGTTCTGCTCCGGCAGGTCCAGCACACTGGAGCTATGCTGCTGGCGCTCTTCCAGGGACTGGAGATAGGGGATGCGCGCAGCCAGGGGGGGCAGGTGCATATCTTGGGGAGGCTGAAATCCTTCCGCCGCCCTGTTCAGGACCAGGGCCTGCTGTTGCAGCCCGAGATCCTTGGCCATAGAGCTGATCCGGGATGCGGTCTGCAGCCCGCGGATGCTAGGCTCGCTCACAACCACCAGACCGTCCACGCTGGAGATGGTCCCCCGGCCCAGATGCTCCACCCCGGCCTCGAGATCCACTAGCACCCGCTGGGCCCTCCAGACTAGCAGATGGGCCAAGGTAGCCTTGAGCAGGGTGTTCGGGGCGCAACCGCACCCGCTTCCCGCTCCGGCCACCGTGCCCATGAGCAGGAGGTGCATTCCCCTGACCTCGCGGGAGAGGCCCCCCAGGAGATCATCGACCTTGGGATTCATGTTAATGAATCCACCGCTGCCCACCCTTTCCTGAATGAGTTGTTGCTGCTGCACCAGGGGAGCAGGGAGGTCCTCCTCACCCAGACCCAGGGCCGGCCCCAGGGACAGGGCAGTATCCGCATCCACTAGCCAGACATCCTTCTGTTGTCCGGCGAGATAGTCACCGAGCCAGACCGTGAGCGTGGTCTTGCCCACGCCGCCCTTGCCCGCTACAGCGATCTTCATCAGGCGCTCCTTCTCCGATTTCCGAGGCGATTCACTTGCCAAGCGCATTCTAGATAAAAACTCTCCTGGGAGCAAGGCGAAGCTTGAAGAGGTAAACTGGCCATATTTGGGGCCAAGCCCTGCTGTAGGAAACTATACTATTTAACTCCCCGGGAAATTGACACTGATGAACAGCATTGATACTTAGAACTATACTTGTATTATCCTTTTGCCATATCTCGCAAAGCATTGTGGTAGTATATCCCAGCCTTCCCTAGGGGAAGCGAGTCCCCAAAAAGGTCCCCAAAAGGAGGATGCCGTGCTCCAAAACAAGATCGCAAGCGGAGAATTCGCCTTGTTGGCCGAATTCGACCCCCCCAAGGGCATCGACACCAGCTCCATGCTGCACTCCGCCTCCCGGATCAAGGGGCAAGTGGACGCCATCGTAGTGAGCGAGATGAACAACTCGGTCATGCGGCTCAGCTCGCTGGGCGGATCCCTCCTGCTCCAACAGAAGGGATTCGAGGTGGTCATGCAGGTCTGCTGCCGAGATCGCAATCGGCTGGCTTTGCAGGGTGACCTTTTGGCCGCTGGCTCCCTGGGGATAACCAACCTGATGCTGGTGCAGGGGGACCCCCCAGACTACGGGGACCATCCGGAGACCCGGGCGGTGGACGACCTGGACCTAGCCGGGCTGCAGGACGTGGTGGTCAAGATGCGCAACGGAAGGGATCTTGCCGGTGCCGAGCTCCTCGGTTCCCCTTCTTTTTTTGTGGGACAGCCCCTGGACATCGGAACCGACCCGCATAATATGGACTGGATCAAACAGGATATGGAGAAACGGCTCAACCAGGGGGCGCAATATTTCGTGACCCGACCCGTATTCGACCCTGCCCTGCTGGACGCCCTGCAGGAAGCAATCGGCCCCTTGACCCCCTATGTCGTGCCTTCTGTCCTGTTACTCAAATCGCTGGGCATGGCCCGGTACATAGATATGAACATCGACAGCCTCTTTATGCCTCCCGATCTGATCACCCGGATCAAGAAGTCCCCGGATAAGGCAAATGAAGGCATAAAAATCGCCGCAGAAACGGTTCACGCAATCAGGGAAAGGGGTTTCGGAGGGGCCATGCTCTCCACCATGGGCTGGGAGCGCCGTTTACCGGAAATCGTCAACCGCATCAAATAAGCCGGAGGAACCGGACATTTCCCGGGCGGCTACAGCCCGCCTCCGGGGTAAAAGGTAACCGGTTCGCATCCGGGGCATCCTAATACAAAACGGGGAGAGACCTATGCCCGATCAGGACAGGAAGGGACCCGTCGGAGCAGTCATGATCGTCGGTGGCGGGGTGACCGGAATGCAGGCCGCGCTGGATCTGGCCAATTCCGGAAACTACGTGTATCTGGTAGAGTCATCTCCTGCCATCGGGGGAATCATGTCCCAACTGGACAAGACATTCCCCACAAACGACTGCTCCCTGTGCATTATTTCCCCCAAGCTGGTGGAAGTGGGCAGACATCTAAACATTGAGCTCCTGCCCACGAGCGAGATCCGGGACCTCCGGGGAGAGCCGGGGAACTTCACCGCAAAGGTGCTGCAGCGTCCCCGCTACGTGGACCTGGACAACTGCACCAGCTGCGGGGACTGCGCCGGGGCCTGCCCCGTGGAGCTGCCCAACGAGTACAACGAAGGCCTGTCCCAGAACAAGGCGGTGTACAAAAAATACGATCAAGCCATTCCTGCGGCCTACGCCATCCGCAAGGGCGATCCCGCCCCCTGTCGCATGACCTGCCCCGCCGGGCTCAATGTCCAGGGGTATGTGCAGATGGTCAGGCAGGGTAATTATGAGCGGGCCTTGGAGATCATCATGGAGGATCTGCCCCTGCCCGGTGTGCTGGGCCGCATCTGCCCCCGCGGATGCGAGGACGCCTGCCGCCGCTGCGAGGTGGACGAGCCCGTTTCCATCCGCAATCTGAAGCGCCTTGCCGCGGACCAGTTCGACGCGCGGCAGGTTCAGATTCCTTGCGCCCCGGAGAGACCGGAGAAAGTGGCTATCATCGGCTCCGGTCCCGCGGGTTTATCTGCTGCCTACCATCTGGGTCGCTCCGGGATCCGCTCCACCATATTCGAGGCCCTGCCCCAGCCTGGAGGCATGCTCCGCGCGGGCATCCCCGCCCACCGGCTGCCCCGCGAGGTGTTGGACCAGGAGATCGAGGTGGTGACCAACCTGGGCGCGGAGATCCGGACGGGCACCGCCCTGGGCCGAGACGTGAGCCTCGACGGCCTCTTCCAGGAGGGCTACAGCGCGGTCTATCTGGCCCTGGGCGCCCACAAGGGCATGGAGCTGGGCGTTCCCGGAGAGAAGTCCAATGGCGTGCGGCAGGGAGTGGATTTCCTGCGCGAGGTGAATCTTTCCGGCACCGCCCAGGTGGGCCGCAAGGTGGCCATTATCGGCGGCGGGAACGTAGCCGTGGACGTGGCCCGAAGCGCCCTGCGCATGGGGGCGGAGGAGGTGACCATCGCCTATCGCCGCACCCGGAAGGAGATGCCCGCCCTGCGGGAGGAGATAGAGGCCGCGGAATGCGAGGGCATCCGCATCGCCTACCTCTGCGCCCCGCAGCAGATCCTGGACCGTGACGGAGCGGTCTCCGGGATCCGTCTCATCGAGATGGAGCTGGGCGAGCCGGATTCTTCCGGCCGGAGGCGTCCGGTTCCGGTTCCGGGAAGCGAATTCGACCTGGAGGTGGACCAGGTATTTCCCGCCATAGGTCAGCGCCCGGACATCGGGCCCATCGAGGAGGAAGAGGGCCTGGAGTTCACCCGCTGGGCCACCACGGAGGTGGATTCCGTCACCTACGAGACAGGCCGTCCCGGTGTCTTTGCCGGGGGCGACCTGCAGACCGGTCCCTGGGTGGCCATCGGCGCGGTAGCCGCGGGCCGCGAGGCAGCGGAGTCCATGGTGCGCTATCTGGACGGCCGCGATCTGAGCGCGGGCCGCGAGCCCCTGGAGCAGCCCTCGGAGCCGGACTACCGGCCCATTCCGGAGAAGGAGCCGGTACGCAAGCGCGTGGACATGCCCGAGCTCGATCTGGAAGAAAGGACCTGCACCTTCCAGGAAGTGGAGCTGGGCCTGGAGGACCAGTCCGGCCGCAACGAGGCGGACCGCTGTCTCAACTGCGGCTACTGCTGCGAGTGCTATCAGTGCGTGAACGCCTGTCTGGCCCAGGCCATTGACCACAGCCAACGCCCCGAAACCAAGGAGCTCCAGGTAGGCTCGGTCATCCTCTGCCCCGGAGCAAAGGCCTTCGATCCAGCCCGGCTGGATCAGTTCTACAATTATTCCAGCCACCCCAATGTGGTAACCAGTTTGGAATTCGAGCGCATCCTCTCCGCCACCGGGCCTAGCGCCGGTCACCTGCAAAGACGCTCCGACGGGAGGGAGCCCTCCAAGATCGCCTGGCTGCAGTGCGTGGGCTCGCGGGACCAGAACCAGTGCGGCAACAGTTACTGTTCCGCGGTGTGCTGCATGTACGCCATAAAAGAGGCAATCGTGGCCAAGGAACATGCGGAGCACGAGCTGGACTGCGCCGTGTTCAACATGGATATCCGGAGCTTCGGCAAGGACTACGAAAATTACTATCAGCGGGCCGCGGACACTTTTGGAGTGCGCTTCATCAAGAGCCGGATCCATACCGTGCTTCCCCGCCCGGACAGCGACGACCTCTTGCTTGGCTACGTGGACGAGTCGGGAGTCAAGCAAGAAGAGGCCTTTGATATGGTGGTCCTCTCCGTAGGCCTGGAAACATCTTCCGGTGTGATAGAGACCGCACGGGGCCTGGGCATAGAGCTGGACAAACACAACTTTGTGGACAGCCCTGTCTTCGAGCCGGGCCGGACCTCCAGACCCGGGGTCTACGTCAGCGGGACTTTTCGGGGCCCCAAGGACATACCCGCCTCTGTAAGCGAGGGAAGCGCAGCAGCCAGCGAGGCGTCCCGCGAGCTAGCCAAGGCCCGGCACAGTCTGACCCGGTCCCCGGAGTATCCCCCGCAAAAGGATGTGTCCGGCCAGGAGCCGCGTATCGGGGTTTTCGTCTGCAACTGCGGCATCAACATCGGCGGAGTGGTGGATGTGAACGAGGTTACCCAGTACTCAGCCGGGCTGGACAACGTGGTTTTCGCGGACTCCAACCTGTTCACCTGCTCCGACGACGCCCAGTCCGGCATCAAGCAGGCCATCCAGGAGCAGGATCTAAACCGCGTGGTGGTGGCCTCCTGCTCGCCCCAGACCCACGAGCCCATCTTCATGGACACCCTGGAGAGCTGCGGCCTGAACAAATACCTTTTTGAGATGGCCAACATCCGCAACCACGACTCCTGGGTGCACGGTAACGCACCCAGGGAGGCCACGGACAAGGCCAAGGATCTGGTCCGCATGGCTGTGGCCAGGGCCAGGCGTCTGGCCCCCCTGCAGGAAAAGAGCATCCCTGTGGTTTCCAAGGCCCTGGTCATCGGTGGTGGCGTGGCCGGAATGAACGCGGCCCTCTCCCTGGCGGATCAGGGATTCGAGACTACCCTGGTGGAAAAGGAGACGGAGCTGGGCGGTCTGGCCAATCAGCTGACCCGGACCATCGAGGGCGAGGATATCCCTGCCTACGTGCGGGAGCTGGCACAACGCACTGCTGACCATCCCAACCTTACCGTCTACACCCGTTCCGTGGTGGTAAACTTCTCCGGCTTCAAAGGCAACTTCCAGACAGAGCTGATAGTGGGACCCGGCATGTACGAGCGCACCATCGAGCACGGGGTCACCATCCTGGCCACTGGGGCCACGGAATATCAGCCAGGTGAATACCTCTACGGACAAAACGAGCGGGTCCTGACCCAGTTGGAGCTGGGGCAGCGCCTGGAGAGCGGGAATTTATCCCCAACGGACCAAGTGGCAATGATTCAGTGCGTGGGCTCGCGCAACGAGGAACACCCCAACTGCTCCCGTATCTGCTGTCAGTCCGCTATCAAGAACGCCATCCACATCAAGGAACAAAGCCCGGAAACACAAGTACATATCCTCTATCGGGACATCAGGACCTACGGCGCGCTGGAGGACTATTACACCAGGGCCCGGGAACTCGGGGTTATGTTCCACCATTTTCAACCGGAGGATCCTCCCCGCGTAGAAACCACGGATGATGACGGGCTAAGCCTCACTTTCCGGGATCGAATTCTGGGGCAGGACATTGAGCTTCGGCCCGGCCTTCTGGCACTGAGCGCCGGAATGCGGGCCGCGGACACCGAGGAATTGGCCTCTGTGCTCAAGCAACCCAGGAACGAGGAGGGCCACTTCCTCGAGGCGCACGTGAAGCTGCGGCCAGTGGACATGCCCACGGAGGGAGTCTTTGTCTGCGGCACCGCCCACAGCCCGCAACTGGTCTCCGAGTCCATATCCCAGGCTAGAGCGGCGGCTTCGCGGGCCGCGACGATCCTGTCCCAGGAGAGCCTTACCCTCTCCGCGGTGACAGCCCGGGTCAACCAGGATCTTTGCGCCGCCTGCCTGGTCTGTGTCCGCAACTGCCCCTACGGGGTTCCCCGGATCAACGAGGAAGGTGTTAGCGAGATCGATCCGGCCCAATGCCAGGGCTGCGGGATATGCGCAGCAGAATGTCCGGCCAAGGCTATCGAGCTCAACTGGTTCGAGGACAATCAGATCCTGGCAGAGATCGACGCCTTGCTAGAGGAGGCATGAACCCGTATAGCGGAAAGCGGGTAGGGGCTGCATGGTCCTATCCCGCGTCTTGAGGGACGAAGAGCTCATAGGAAACACTTGCTCAAACCACTAAATAGTGCCTGACCGAAAACCGTGATTGGACGTAAACTAGCCCAGATACAAGGAGACGAAATTTTAAAACCGCAGTGTATATTAATACATGAGGATTTCAAAATTTTGCAGCGACGAAGTAGGTGGGTGAGTTTTCGTCCAAGCACTAAATAGAGGTGCCAATCAGGGGGCTAATCATGAATGAATTCCATCCCCGTATTATCGCCTTCTGCTGCAGCTATTGAGGCTATAGCGCAGCGGACCTGGCAGGTTCCATGCGGCTGGGGTATTCCCCAGATATCAAGCTTATCCGGGTACCGTGCACGGGCAAGGTGGACCTGATCCACATCCTGCACGCCATGGAGAAAGGTGCGGACGGGGTCTATCTGGTGGGCTGCCTGGAGGGCGATTGCCATTTCCTTCACGGCAACCTCCGGGCTAAAAAAAGGGTGCAGAAGGCACAGGAGATTCTTAACAGCATTGGGCTGGAGGGAGAGCGGGTGCAGATGTACAATCTCTCCTCCGGAGAAGGGCCCAAGTTCGTGCAGTATGCCCGTGAAATGGAGGAAAGGATTCGGGAGCTCGGCCCCAATCCGATCAAAAAAGGGCTTTCCTCCGCGGCCTGAGTTCTGGAGACAGGGCTGGCTTACCCGCATCCCGACTATGCCATAGTGGTCCCTATCTGTCCGGCTAGGTGGCCCAATGTTCTAACAAAGGGGGCTGTGAATATGATCGTCGCCGAACAAAAGCCCATCGAGGAAATCATCCAAGAAATCCAGGACGACCACAGCGTTCTTATCCTGGGCTGCAACGAATGCGTCACTGTCTGCGAGGCCGGAGGGAAAAAGGAGGTGGCGGTCCTGGCCTCCGCCCTGCGAATGCACTTCATGCAACAGGGGGATCAGAAACAGATCGAGGAAAAGACCCTGGAGAGGCAGTGCGACTCGGAATACCTGGAAGAGCTGCGGGCTCAAGTGGACCGCTACGATTCGGTGCTCTCCCTGGCCTGCGGAGCGGGAGTCCAGTTCACCGCGGAAAAGTACCCCTCTACTGCCATCTATCCCGGGGTCAACACCAAATTCATCGGAGTGACGGAAGAGCAGGGATACTGGACAGAGAGATGCCAGGCCTGCGGCCAATGCATTCTGGCCAAGACCGGAGGGATCTGTCCGGTTTCCCGCTGCGCCAAACGCCTGCTGAACGGTCCCTGCGGAGGTTCTACCCAGGGAAAATGCGAAATAAATCCGGAGCTGGACTGCGCCTGGCAATTGATCATCGACAGGCTCAGTTCCCTGGACAAGCTGGACGACTATGAGGAGTTGGTCCCGATCAAGGACTGGTCCCCTGATCGGGCAGGGGGACCGCGAAAAGTAGTTAGGGAGGATGTTACGTCATGAGCGCTAATACGCCGAGCAGACTGGAAAAGGTTCTCGCCAACGGACACTTCGCCGTCACCACGGAGTGCGGTCCTCCTCGGGGAAGCGATCTCGGGGTGATCACCCAGAAAGCGGAATACGTGAAAAATCATGTGGACGCCATCAATGTAACGGACAACCAGACCTCGGTCACCCGGCTCTGCAGCCTCTCCTGCTGCATCCATCTCAAGCAGCTGGGTCTGGAGCCGATCCTGCAGATGGTAACCCGGGACCGCAACCGGATCGCCCTGCAAAGCGACATCCTGGGTGCCGCTGCCTTCGATATTCACAATATCCTCTGTCTTTCCGGAGATCACCAGAGCTTCGGAGACCATGCCCAAGGACAGAATGTGCACGATCTGGACTCTATGCAGCTTATCCAGACAGCGCGCCATATGCGCGACGAGGGCGCCTTTCTGGGCGGGGACGCCATACAGAGACCCCCGCAGATGTTTGTTGGAGCGGCAGCCAATCCCTTCGCCGATCCTTTCGAGATCCGTGTTCCCAGGCTGGCCAAGAAGGTCAAAGCAGGGGCCGAATTCATCCAGACCCAGTGCATCTACAACCTGGACAAGTTCGAAGAGTGGATGAAGGGCATCCGGGATCGTGGTCTGCACGAAGAGGTTGCTATCCTGGCCGGCCTTACACCCTTCAAATCCGCGGGCATGGCACGTTTTATGAAAAACAAGGTGCCGGGCATGGATGTTCCGGATCACGTGGTCAAGCGCATGGCGGATCAACCCAAGGAGAAGCAACCCGAGGAAGGGCTCAAGATCTGCACCGAATCCATGCAGCGCCTAAAGGAAATCGAGGGTGTTAGCGGATTCCACATTATGGCCATCGAATGGGAGCAAAAGGTGCCGGAACTTGTCGAGGGAGCGGGCCTGCATCCCAGGCCTGAAATCTAGCGGCCGGGGGATAGCAAAGGACCCCACTCGTAACAGCAAAGGAGGACAGGGATATGAGCCAGAAAAGACGGATCCTGGTCGTGGACGACGATCCGGACTTCTGCGATGTGGTGCAAAGTAAGCTGGAACCCCTGGATGTGGATGTGGATCTCGCCTACGACGGTGTGGAGGGAATGGCCAAGGTCAAGGAGAATACACCGGATCTTATCGTCCTCGACGTGATGATGCCGGAGAAGGACGGGTTCCAGATGTGCCGAGAAGTAAAGCAGGATCCCAATTACCAGGACATACCGGTCATAATGCTCACCGCGGTAGCGGATCACATCTCTGATACCACCTATTCCCAGTACGACGCCATGAGCATGGAGGCAGAAGACTACATTCCCAAAGGACCGGACTGCAGCAGCAAAGTGGTTGAGAGCGTCAAGGAATTTCTTTAGTTGGTATCCCGTCCGGAAAGCCCACTATTCCGGGAGCCTAGACCCGCTTCTTCTTTTGACAAAAGAAGAAGTAAAGAATTAGTAACTATTCACCACTTCTCTGCCCTCAGCGTAATCTTCAAGGGGGCCTTTTTGAATCAATTCTCCGAAGACTCTGTTCGATTTTCTTCGCTCGCCACGTGGGGGAAGCCCGGCACTCACTTTTTTTGGAAGTTCAACACCCCACGAGCAAGTATCAATCAAAAGTGAGTGCCGGGTGGGGGCAGGGATGCCCCCGCGTGGCGAGCGTTAGAAAATCCAGAGTCGGAGGTGCAAGATGAAAAAAGGCCCCCTTGAAGATTATGGTTTCGCAAGGTGCTGAATAATTACAAGAATTAAACAAGTATACCATTATTACTACAACGTAATTTTGGACCTTGCCGGGGAGTTGCCTTTTGCTCGGGCTGGTCGCCTTGCAATAAAGGAGCACAGGCAACTCCCCTACTGCGGCCTAAAATAAGCGAAGTTTCCCTGTAGTGTTATCTTTTTGTCTCTTTTAGGGAGAAAAAGAAACGCCAACTACACTCCACCAGAGATAACGAGTTAGCCTCAATCCCCTGTATCGCCGTCTCCACAAAGGCGTTCCCATTACTTACGGTGACGCCTGTCCCCCTCCGGGCCACTCTGGATTACCCTAAATCCTCCCGGCCATCCATCATTCTCTGATGACATCTTGAGGTAAACATGCTACTAAGAACATAAATCCTTCCCTTTTATCTGGAACAGGAAATGCTGGATTTTTTGTTAAATGCGCCGTGCAGGACGGAAAATTGCCTACAATCCTTAGAACCGAGAAAAGCTTTGCAGGGGACTAAGGCACCTTCCATCCCCACCGCCGGATTCGGGCAACAGACAGAACAATAGGACCTTTTTCTCTTATGAGGCAAAAAACACGCATCCTGGTCATAGACGACGAACCTGTCCTGCGGGAATCACTGCAGGCTTGGCTGGAGCGGGACGGCTACTCCGTTGAGGCCGTAGCCTCCGGTGGACAAGGCCTGAACCGTATTGCTAAGACCCGCTTCGATCTTGTCTTCCTCGATCTGAAGCTGGAGGACATCGACGGCATTCAGGTACTGACCCGGATCAAGGAAGATGATCCGGACACGTCGGTGGTCATGATCACCGCCTACGGCTCCGTTCCTTCCGCAGTGGAGGCCATGAAGCAGGGAGCGGAAGACTATCTGCTCAAGCCTTTCGAGCCGGAGGAGCTGAGCGTCCTCATCGAGAAGATCATTACTCACAAGGCCCGCGAGCAGGAAAATATTTTTCTGCGCACGGAGCAGCGGGAGCGAACCCGCTTCGAAAGCCTCTTGGGCCAGTCCGAGCCCATGCAGGAAATCTTCAGTTTTATCGAGGATATCTCCCCCACGGACTCCACGGTGCTCATAACTGGGGAAACGGGTACAGGGAAGGAGTTGGCAGCCAAAGCGATCCACTCCAGGAGCCACCGCTGCGAAGGCCCCTTCGTTGCGGTCAACTGCGGCTCCCTCCCGGAACAGCTCATGGAGAGCGAGCTCTTCGGGTACGAACAGGGCGCTTTCACCGACGCCAAACAGAGCAAAAAGGGCCGCCTAGAGCTAGCCGGCACAGGGACGCTCTTTTTGGATGAGGTCGGCGAGATAGGGCCCAGGATGCAGATCGACCTGCTCCGGGTCTTAGAGGAGCGCAGCTTTACCCGTCTGGGTGGAACCCGCCCCATAGGAACGGATATCCGGGTAATCGCCGCATCGAACAAGGATCTCCCCGAAGCGGTTCGGGCGGGATATTTTCGGGAGGACCTCTACTACCGCCTCAACGTTATCAGCCTGGAAATGCCCCCTCTGCGCAAGCGCAAAGAGGATATCCCCCTCCTGGCAGAACATTTCCTGAGCCGCTTCCGGCAGGAAACCAAGAAGGAGATCGAGCATATCAGCCGGCAGGCCCTGGATCTGATGATGCTCTACGACTGGCCCGGAAACGTACGGGAGTTGGAGAATGCCATCGAGAGGGCGGTCGTAGTGGGTAAGGGCAAGAAAATCCAGCCCGAGGATTTGCCCATCTCTCGAGAACCAGGACTTAACAAAGAGGGCTCGCTGCAGGAAATGGAGAAGGTCCACATCCAACAAGTGCTCAAACAAAACGACTGGAACATCTCCCGCAGCGCCAAGATTTTGGGAATCGACCGCTCCACCCTGTACAAAAAGATAAGGCGCTACAATATACGCTGATCCTTTATATGCCCCCAACTAGCAAGCAAGATAGTACTACAACGTAATTTTGGAACGGGAAATCATCATCTCCCCTATCGGGGAAATTCCCTCATCAATAACTGTACCGTTGCGTAGGGCAACCGCAAGAATCTTTGGCCTCCCGGCAAGGATCGCCCCCCTATTGCAGCGCATAGATTTCGCCTACTCCACGGCTCGGCAACAGCACCATTCCACCGCCATTCTGGACAAGCTCACAGAGCTGCGCCCGGACAGCTGCTTCCGGATTCTGGCCATTTCGGACAGGGATCTGTATATTCCCATCCTGACCCACGTATATGGAGAGGCCCAATTGAACGGGACCGCCTGCATAATTTCTCTTTACCGCCTCACCCATTCCCAGCCCCCCTATCAGGAGAGCGGCATCACAACCCAGCGAAGCATCAAGGAGGCCCTGCACGAGCTGGGACATACTCTTGGTCTGAGGCACTGCACCGATCCGAGCTGCCTAATGCACTACTGCCGCAGGATTTCGGATGTGGATCACAAGACGGATCGCTTCTGCCGCTACTGCCAGGTCTGGCTCCGCGACGCCCTGGAGAAAGAAAGGCTCTCCTTCAGCTCCCGCTAGCGACGGGAAGCTGGACCACGAAAGTGCTGCCCTGGCCATATTGGCTACGCAGGGAGATGCTGCCGCCCATGTCGTCCAAAATCCCTTTCACAATGGGCAATCCCAGTCCAGTGCCGCTTATGTTCCTGGTCTGCTTGTTCTTGCTCCGATAGAAGCGCTCAAAGATTCGGGACTGCTCTTTCTCCTCGATCCCGATCCCGTTGTCCTCCACCTCCACCCGGACCTGGCCGTCCTGTACCGGACCGAGCCGAACCGCTATCCTGCCCTGCTCCGGGGTATACTTCACCGCATTTCCGATGAGATTGCTCAAGACACTCTCCAGGGCCCTGGGGTCGGCCTCCACAATGGGCTGCTCTTCACCACTCGCCTCGAAGGAGAGCTCCTGATCCTTCTCCACCGCCCTGTCCCGGAAAAAGTCCACTTGAGAGTTGAGCATCTCCCGAAGATCCACCCTCTGCACCTCCGTGTACGCGGATCCCGCCTCCACACGGGACAGGTCCAGAAGGTCCTCGATCAGGGAAAGCATTCCTTTGGTCTTTTCCTTGGCCCGGCTCAGGATGCGCTGTTCTTTCTCCGGCTGCTCCTGCTCCAACATGTCCTGCAGGACAAGGGCCATCTGTTCATGGATAGTGGACAGCGGGGAACGCAGCTCATGGGATACCTTGGCCACAAACTCGGACTTCAGGCGATCCATTTCCTTAAGGTCGGAGATGTCCCCGAATACGACCACAGAGCCAAGGCACTCCCCGTTCTCGCCGAGCACCGGGTTGGTCCGGACCATATAGAAATGCCCCCCTCCGAGCTGCAGCTCATAGGAGATGTCATCCTGCTGAGCCTCCCGGGACTGGCTGCGGATCAGCTCGCACAACTCACCGTCCTCGAGGCATTCTCCTATCTCGCAGCCGATGTCGTCCTCCTTCTTGTCCAGGATCTGTCTGGCAGTCTGATTCATGAGAACGACACTGCCCTCGGTATTGGTCACAATCACTCCGTTGGGCAGAGACTCAAGGATAGTGCGTATCCTGCTCTTCTCCGTATCCAGATCGAGCAGAGCGCGCCGCCTCTCCTTCTCCAGCCTGAAACGATCCCGCTCCAGACGGATGGTGTTCAGGGCCCGGTCCACCACCAGCCTTAGGTGCTCCTTGTCGAAGGGCTTGGGGATAAAGTCGAAGGCCCCTTGCTTCATGGCCTCTATGGCAGTTTCGATGGTGGCGTATCCGGTTATGATGATAACCTGTACATTGTATCCCGCTTCCCTGATGCGGCGGTGCACTTCCATCCCGTCCATCCCGGGCATCTTGAGATCGAGCAGGACCACGGCGACCTCCTGCTTTTGCAGTGTCTCCAGGGCCTGCTCTCCGTTCCGGGCGTGCAGGACGCCACAGTCAAGGCGACGCACGATCCGGTCGACGGCGAGGCGGATATTCTCCTCGTCGTCCACCACCAGGACGTTCAACTGTTCCTTAGGACCGGACTGCATCGATTAGTCCCCTTTCCCGGATTGATCCAGCGGAAGATCGATAAAGAAACTCGTCCCTCCCTCCTCCCGATTGGCCACTTGCAACCTGCCGCCATGATTGCGGACGATCTGGTAGGCCACGCTAAGCCCCAGACCGGTACCTCCGCCTTTCTCCTGACCTTCCCCTCCCCGCTCCGACTCCTTGGTGCTAAAGAAGGGATCGAAGATATAGGGCAGGACCTGCGGATCGATACCCGGGCCGGTGTCGGAGATGGTAATTTGGATCCAATCCTTGGTCAGGCTCTCGGTGGCCACACGCAACACCCCGTTGCCCTCCATGGCCTCGGCCGCATTGAGGATGATATTCATGAGCACATGGCTTATCTGCTGCAGATCGCACTTGGGATAGGGGAGGCTTTCCTCGAGATCCTGTCTGATCTCTATATTCTGAAAGATGGCGTGTTTTTCCAGAAGGAAAAGCGTGCGGGACAGGGCTTTGTTAATGTCCTGGGGGGCGGCCTGGGAGGAAGACTGCTTGGCGAACTCCAAAAGCTCCCGGACGGTTTCGCGACAGCGGTTCGTGTCATCCAGGATACGCTGCACATCCTCTCTGGCCTCCGGAGGCAGCTCGTATTCGTCCATAAGCAGCTGGGCGAAGAGATTTATCCCGGCCAAGGGATTGTTGATCTGATGGGCCACACCCGCGGCCAGCTTGCCCAATGCCGCCATCTTCGAGGACTGGAACAGCTCCAGCCGGGTCTCCTCCAATTCCTTCTCCATTTTCAGATCCTCGCGCAGGTCGTAGAAGAACCCGATGGT